>JBNMKQ010000103.1:0-9315 GCA_050874425.1 Alloprevotella sp. | reverse complement strand
TTTTGTATTGCGTTCGGTTTGCACTAACTTTGCAACGAATTGCACCATACCTTATTATATATAATATATGGTACAACTACAACACCACTATTGTAAATAATTACACCCTATACATTATATGAAAAGAGTGAATCCATTTAAAGGACTGGGCATCGCACTTGTCACTCCTTTTAAAGAAGACGGAAGCGTTGACTTTGACCAACTCGCTGCTTTGGTTGAAAATCAAATCGAAGGTGGCATAGACTTTTTGTGCGTTTTAGGCACCACTGCCGAAACTCCCTGCTTAACTGCTGAAGAAAAACGCGCCATTATGGATTGTGTTATCAAAGTTAACAACAAACGTGTTCCCTTGCTCTTAGGCGCTGGCGGCAATTGTACCGCTCGCGTAGTTGAAGATTTGCAACATACTAACCTTGACGGTTTTGAGGGTGTACTTATCGTTGCCCCATTCTACAACAAGCCTTCGCAAGAGGGTTTGTATCAGCATTTCACAACCGTTGCTAATAACAGTCCACTTCCCGTTGTGCTCTACAACGTGCCAGGACGCACGGGCGTTAATATCGAAGCCGAAACTACCCTACGCATTGCGCGTGATTGCAACAATGTGGTGGCTATCAAAGAGGCTTCTGGCAAGATTGGGCAGATAGAGAACATTATCGAGCAAGCTCCCGAAGGATTTGAAGTGCTCAGTGGTGATGATGCTATCACATTCGAGTTGCTCACCATTGGAGCTAAAGGTGTCATATCAGTGATAGGCAATGCTTATCCTAAAGAATTTGGCAGTATGGTGCACAACGCTTTAGCTGGCGACTACAACAACGCCTTGAAGATGCACCGCAAACTAAGTACTGCTTACAAGTTGCTTTCTGCCGACGGCAATCCTGCTGGCATCAAGTCACTATTGGGCGTACAAGGAAAGACGCTCAACAGACTACGCTTACCGCTTGTCCCCGCACGCGAAGAGACATATAAGGCTATTGAGAAGTTTGTAAAGAATTTTGAAGCCTAACAACTTAATTGCACAAGTATAACGTGTTAAAACCTTCATAACGCAAATAAAAGATGCTTTTATCTTTCATTGCGCTTAAACGAAAGGCTTTAACACGTTATTTTTTATCATCTCGACGCTGAAAAATATTCATCTTTTCGTTTGCCTTATTCTAAGCATTCCCTACCTTTGTAGCATAAAGGTTATCCATTTTAAAATCCGTTCCATGTGCACAAATGCCGTGGAGATTTTCACTAAACCCAAAACTTACCTCTATGCCCAAACCTACCATATCAAATAAAAGCATCAACGCCGACTTAAGATACCTTAAGTTGTTGGCACGCGACTTTCTCACCATTCCACAAGTAACCACCGAGATTATTAATCTTGAAGCTATACTTCACCTGCCCAAACCCACCGAACACTTTTTGGCCGACCTTCATGGCGAAAACGAAGCTTTTCAGCACGTACTGAGAAATGCCTCGGGTAACATCAAGCGTAAGGTGAAGGAACTGTTTGGTAACACCTTGCGCGAAAAGGAAATTCGCGACCTTTGCACGCTTATTTACTACCCTAAGCAAAAGTTGGAGTTGGTAAAGCAAAACGATACCGACTTGGCGGACTATTACCAGACTACGCTCAATCAATTGATTGCTGTTTGCCGCAACGTTTCTTCTAAGTATACACGTTCTAAAGTGCGCAAAAGCCTGCCTCCTGAATTTGCATATATCATCGAAGAACTCCTTCACGAAAGCAGTGACGACCGCAACAAGCAGGCCTATGTAGGCGTTATCATTCAAACGATTATCGGTACAGGACGTGCCGCTGGTTTCGTTAAGGCCATGTGTGAACTTATTCAACGCCTTGCCATTGACCAACTACACATCTTGGGTGATATCTTCGACCGTGGCCCTGGTGCACACCTTATTATGGACACGCTCACCCGCTACCACCATTGGGACATTCAGTGGGGCAACCACGACATATTGTGGATGGGGGCTGCAGCGGGCAACAAAACGTGCATTGCCAGTGTGCTACGCCTTTCGTTCAGATATGCTAACACGCAAACGCTCGAAGAGGGGTATGGCATCAACATGGTGCCCATGGCTACTTTTGCTATGGAAACCTACGCCAACGATCCTTGCACCATTTTCTATCCCAAGATAGAGGACCCCTCACGCCGCCCCAACGAGAAGGAATGCAAGCTTATCGCACAAATGCACAAAGCGATTGCCGTTATTCAGTTTAAGTTAGAAGGACAACTCTATAAACAGCACCCTGAGTGGAACATGAGCGATCGCTGCCTACTTGAAACGATTGACTTTGATAAGAATACTTGCGTCGTTGACGGACAGACTTACCCGCTGACCGACTGCTACTTCCCTACGATCAATCCTTCAAATCCCTATCAGCTTACCGACGAAGAGCAAGACCTCATCGACCGTCTGCAACACTCGTTCCTCATTTCAGACAGACTGCAAGCTCACGTTCAACAACTTTTGCTACACGGCAGCATGTACGGCATTTATAACTCCAACCTTCTCTTCCATGCCTCAGTGCCTATGAACGAAGACGGTACATTAAAAGAGGTGTGCGTCGAAGGCCAAAACGTTGCAGGACGTGAACTCATGGAACGTGTTGAACAATTAGTAAGAACCGCATACGACGACGATAGCGATAGCATTGAGCGCCAACGTGCTTGCGACTATTTTTGGTATCTTTGGTGCGGACCTGACTCTCCGTTGTTTGACAAGTCTAAGATGTCGACCTTCGAACGTTACTTTATTGACGATAAGTCTACTCACAAAGAAGCGAAAGGTTGGTACTATAGTCTACGTGCTGATGCCAACATTTGCGACCACATTATGGACGCTTTCGGGGTGAGTGGCAAACATCGACACATTATCAATGGCCACGTACCCGTACGAGCCTCAAATGGTGAAAACCCCATCAAGGCCGATGGTAAACTTATGGTGATTGACGGCGGATTTGCCAAAGCCTATCACAACACAACAGGCATTGCAGGCTATACTTTAGTTTACCACTCACGTGGTTTCCAATTAGTACAGCACGCTCCTTTCACCTCAACCGAAGAGGCCATACTTAATGGAACCGACATTAAGTCGACCACACAAATTGTCGAAATGATGGGACACCGCGCCATGGTCAACGACACCGACAAGGGAGCAGAGTTACGCGAACAAATTGCCGACCTCGAAAAGCTCCTTGTCGCCTACCGACGCGGCTTCATTAAAGAATTATAATGAATGTGCAAATGTGAGAATGTGCAAATGTGCAAATGTGCAAATGGTCGCCTTCGTTTGCACCATTCCACAAACGCAGCAAAAGAAAGTAACAATTTGCACATCTGCACATCTGCACATTTACACATTTACACATTTACACATTAACCAAGCATTTGCATATTAGCATATTTTCCTCATGAAATCATTAAAAGAACTATATCGCATTGGCATTGGCCCTTCCTCCTCACACACCATTGGGCCACGCATTGCAGCCGAAACTTATTTACGAAATCACCCCGATGCACAAGGCTTTCGAGTAACACTTTATGGCAGTTTAGCCGCCACAGGCAAAGGGCACTTGACCGATTACGCCATTCTGCAAGTGTTGGGCGAAAATCGTACCGAACTCATTTGGTGCCCCGAAATCGTACTTCCCTTCCATCCCAACGGCATGAAGTTTGAAGTTAGAAAGAACAATGGCGACTTTCAAGACGAATGGATTGTATATAGTGTGGGCGGCGGAGCACTCGTTGAAGACGGCAAGCAACAAACCGAAACCCCCGAAGTGTACGACCTCGACCATCTCTCTGACATTCAACAATGGTGCCAAGAACGCGGCGTATCTTATTGGGAATATGTGCAACATTGTGAAGGCAGCGAAATATGGGACTATCTCGAAAAAGTGTGGCACACTATGTGCGAAGCTGTAGAACGAGGCATCGAACACGAAGGAGTTTTGCCTGGTGTGCTCAAACTGCGCCGCAAAGCCCCCGACTATTACATTCGAGCCATGGGTTATCCCACAAATCTGCAATCACGCGCTTTCGTCTTTGCCTACGCCCTTGCTGTAAGCGAAGAGAACGCTTCAGGCGGCACGATCGTCACAGCCCCCACCTGTGGTGCAAGCGGCGTTGTTCCTGCCGTGCTTTACCACTTACATAAAACACGCAATTTTAAAGAGAAACGCATACTCCACGCACTTGCCACAGCGGGCTTAGTGGGCAACATTGCCAAGAGTCGCGCCTCTATTTCAGGAGCTGAAGCTGGCTGTCAGGCCGAAGTGGGCGTAGCTTGCGCTATGGCTGCCGCTGCAGCCAACTACCTATTTGGAGGTTCCCTCGCTACCATTGAATACGCCGCCGAAATGGGACTGGAACACCACCTTGGCATGACGTGCGACCCCGTGTGCGGACTGGTACAAATTCCCTGCATCGAGCGCAACGCTCACGCTGCAGCTCGCGCCTTAGATGCCAACATCTATGCCAACCTATCCGACGGAACACACCGCATCGTCTACGACAAAACGGTTGAAGTAATGAAGCAAACAGGTCACGATCTCCCTTCGCTCTATCGCGAAACCTCTGAGGGCGGCTTGGCTAAGGAATACCACAATAAATAAAAGCACATATATATAATTTATAAGGAGTAAGGCTACAATTATGCTTGCAGCCTTACTCCTTTCTTTATTCTTTCCCTATGCTTTCTAACATGTTTTCAATTAATATTAACACAGAAACGCCATTTTTTTAAAGTCTACATGCAAAAACTCACGCTTAATCTTGCATTTTCAAAAGGAAAAGTATACATTTGCGTTGTGTTAGTACAGAACACATCAATAACACAACCTTTTTAAAACACTAACTGACAACCAATTTAAGACAATTCAATTCATTAAACCCCATGAATAATATCAAAAGAGTTTACACGTTCGGCAACGGAAAAGCTGAAGGACGTGCTGACATGCGTAACGAATTAGGTGGCAAGGGTGCTAACCTCGCAGAGATGAACCTTATCGGAGTGCCTGTTCCCCCTGGATTCACCATTACAACTGACGTTTGCAACGAATACTACAAGATTGGTAAAGATCAAGTTGTAGCACTTCTGAAAGATGATGTTGAGAAGAGCCTACATCAAACAGAAGAACTGATGAATAGCAAATTTGGTGATGTTGAAAATCCTCTTTTGCTCTCAGTACGTTCAGGTGCACGCGCTTCTATGCCTGGTATGATGGACACCATCCTCAACCTCGGCTTGAACGACGAAGTTGTTGAAGGTCTCTCTCGCAAAACTGGCAATGCACGCTTTGCTTACGATGCATATCGTCGCTTTGTTCAAATGTATGGCGATGTTGTGTTGGGTATGAAGCCTGTCAACAAGGACGATGTTGACCCATTCGAAGCTATCATCGAAGACGTAAAGAAAGCCAAAGGCGTAAAGCTTGACAATGAGCTCGAAGTTGAAGACTTAAAGGAACTCGTCGTACGCTTCAAGAAAGCCATTGTTGAACAAACGGGTAAAGAATTCCCCACCGACCCCATGGAGCAACTTTGGGGTGCCATCTGTGCCGTGTTCGACTCATGGATGAACGAACGCGCCATCCTTTACCGCAAGATGGAAGGCATTCCTGCTGAATGGGGTACCGCTGTCACCGTTATGGCTATGGTATTCGGCAACATGGGTAACACCTCAGCTACGGGTGTTTGCTTCAGCCGCGATGCCGCTACAGGTGAAGACCTCTTCAATGGTGAATGGTTGGTTAACGCACAGGGTGAAGACGTTGTTGCTGGTATCCGTACTCCCCAACAAATCACACTCGAAGGATCTCGTCGTTGGGCCGAATTACAAGGCATTAGCGAAGAACAGCGCAAGGCTGAATTCCCCTCAATGGAAGAAGCCATGCCCGAAATCTACCACCAACTTGACGCTATCCAGACCAAGCTCGAAGAGCACTACCACGACATGCAAGACATGGAGTTCACCGTACAAGAAGGTAAACTCTGGTTCTTACAAACACGTAATGGTAAGCGTACAGGTGCTGCCATGGTTAAGATTGCAATGGACCTCTTACGTCAAGGCATGATTGACGAGAAGACAGCCATCGAGCGCTGCGAACCTCAAAAGTTGGACGAACTACTCCACCCCGTATTCTCTAAAGATGCACTTGCTAAGGCTACAGAACTCACGCGTGGTTTGCCCGCAAGCCCGGGTGCAGCATGTGGTCAGATTGTATTCTTTGCCGATGACGCTGCTAAATGGCACGAAGACGGCCACAAGGTTGTAATGGTTCGTATCGAAACCTCACCTGAAGACCTCGCTGGTATGGCTGTAGCCGAGGGTATTCTCACCGCTCGTGGCGGTATGACCTCACACGCTGCCGTAGTAGCACGTGGTATGGGTAAGTGCTGCGTAAGTGGTGCTGGCGCTATCAACGTTGACTATAAGAACCGCACGGTTGAAATCGACGGCACCGTTCTTCACGAAGGCGACTACATCTCACTCAATGGTACCAACGGACGCGTTTACAAAGGCGAAATCAAGACACAAGCTGCCGAACTCTCAGGCGATTTCGCAGCCTTGATGGATCTTTGCGCTAAGTACACTCGTTTGCAAGTACGCACCAATGCCGATACGCCCCACGACGCTCAAGTTGCTCGTTCTTTCGGTGCTGTAGGTATCGGTCTCTGCCGTACAGAACACATGTTCTTCGACAACGAGAAGATTATCGCCATGCGCGAAATGATTTTGGCAGAAGACGTTGAAGGACGTAAGAAGGCACTTGCGAAACTCCTTCCTTACCAGAAGGAAGACTTCAAGGGCATCTTCCGCGCTATGGACGGCTATCCCGTAAACGTTCGTTTGCTCGATCCTCCTCTCCACGAATTTGTACCCCACGATTTGAAGGGACAAGAAGAGATGGCGAAGGCTATGGGCGTAACAGTTGAATACATCCGTGCACGTGTTGAAAGCCTTTGCGAACACAACCCCATGCTCGGTCACCGTGGCTGCCGTTTGGGCAATACCTATCCCGAGATTACGCAAATGCAAACACGCGCCATTCTTTCTGCAGCCATCGATTTGAAGCGCGAAGGTCTTGATCCTCATCCCGAAATCATGGTACCTCTCACAGGTATTCTTTACGAGTTCGAGGCACAGGAGAAGGTTATCCGCGACGAAGCAGCCGCCCTCTTCAAAGAAGAAGGTATCGAAATTCCGTTCAAGGTCGGCACCATGATCGAAATTCCTCGTGCAGCCCTTACTGCCGACAAGATTGCTTCACGCGCTGAATACTTCAGCTTCGGTACGAACGACTTGACTCAGATGACCTTCGGTTACTCACGCGACGATATCGCAAGCTTCCTCCCCGTTTACTTAGAGAAGAAGATTTTGAAGGTTGACCCCTTCCAAGTACTCGACCAGAACGGTGTAGGTCAGTTAGTTGAAATGGCCGTTAACAAGGGTCGCACCGTACGTCCCGACCTCAAGTGCGGTATCTGTGGCGAACATGGTGGTGAACCTTCATCAGTTAAGTTCTGCCACAAAGTGGGCTTGAACTACGTTAGCTGCTCTCCGTTCCGTGTGCCCATCGCCCGCCTTGCTGCGGCGCAGGCTGCCGTTGAGGAATAATCCTATAATCTCTCGTAGAGAACGAGTTAGGCTGTAAGCCCCGATAAACAAAGGGGTTTACAGCCTAAGTTGTTTTTAGGGGGTATGCACATTCTGCATGATTATCGTGCAGAATGTGATGCCAAAACTTACAAAAACTTACACAAAAGACAGAGGCTGCGCTTACAAGTGCTTACAAACGATTTTTCAAACAGACAAAAAGAAAACGATATGTATAATAAGCAAGGAAGAAGGGGACAAGAGACAGAAAAATCCACACGCGTCATTTTCATAGTATAGTATCAGCTCATCTTCGTTAATTTTACTACTTTTGCCAAAAGAATAACCACACGCTTAATCACATCACTAAATGGCAAAGAAAAATAAAAAGTTAGATGATATCATCATTGATACGATTAAACAACACTTGGGTAAAGAGCCCACGAGGGAAGATATTGAAGAGTTCTTTAAGAAACTTTCCCCTCTGGACCTTATGAAACTCGTAATGCAGGTTGACATGAATATGGGGAACGGAAAGCAAGCAGACTTTATGAAGGATTACGCTAAACTTGGCAACGATTCTATAAAAGGTAACGACGACGAAGGAAATGACGACCTTTTCAATTATGGCGGCAGACTTGATTGCTTGCCAGCACTCCAAGTCAAGAAGTACACCCTACGCATAAAGTTGCGCGACATATCGCCAAGCATTTGGCGCAAAATAGAAGTTCCGTCAAATGTCAAGTTAACTTCATTGGCTGAAATCATCATCACCGCAATGGGGTGGTTTAACGAACATCTTCACCAGTTCTATACTAAAGATAGAGTTTACTTCGCCACCGCTCAAAAGGAAGACAATTTTAATACCTACTGGGGAGGTGACTACTCAATTGACCACCTACTTGAAAAAGAAAAGAACAAGGTCGTATTCGAATACGACTATGGCGATAGTTGGGAACACGATGTCGTACTAAGCAAAGTAGAAGAATATGCCGATGACGAGCCACACGTCGTTAAGCTCATCGGTGGCAAACGCGCCTGTCCGCCCGAGGACTGCGGTGGCATTTGGGGTTACAAAGACCTTTGTGAGGCCATGAAGCACCCCTACTCTAAGCATGCACGCGAACTAAAAGATTGGTTGGGTTACCAATTTGATCCAGAAGAATTTTGGCTTGATGATGTGCAAGCAGAAATTGAGATCTTCAATCCATAAAGTCCTACTCCCTTGAAAATCTACTCTATTGTCTTTAACCACCCAAGAAGATAAGTAAAAAAGTGGAACATTAAACTAAACACCCTAGTTAAACGCAGATGATTAACTAAAATATAAACTGCAACTTATTAGGACATATAGTTTAATGTTCCACTTTTTTGCACCCCCTACCAACCTGTCGTCCACTTGGAAGTGTACGTGTTTCCACTACGTAGTGGAAACACGTACACTACGTAGTGGAAACACGTACACTACGTAGTGGACGACAACAAATCAACTTTTTCAAATAACAAATCGGTGTGGTTTATAACGAATAGTGTAGGTAAAACTGCAATTTGTCGGTCCTACATAACGCGTGCTTGTAGCCCGCGGCAAGCTAAATGTCTGAAACGCGTTCTAAATAGAGGGACAGATAAAGGCCTGCGAATGAAATTTCGCTAACGCGAGAACATAAGAACATAAGCATTTCATAAGCACGCTTTAAG
>JBNMKQ010000102.1:0-9352 GCA_050874425.1 Alloprevotella sp. | reverse complement strand
TGCTTGTCAAGGCTCGATGCCTTGACAAGCAAATGCTCTTCTATTTAATGCATTGCCATGTTGGGGCCTCGAGCCCCAACATGGCAATACCGACGCGGGGACGCGTCGCCCCCAGGTTAGACCGACAAATTGCTGTTTGTACATATCTTTAAACGCAATATTATCCACACGAATCAACATAGACCCACAATTTTACCCACGCAATTCATTATAGGGGTGTTCTAAAAACAGAATTTTTAGAACACCCCTATAGATTCCTATTACATTTCGTTACTATCTATTACAAGCAATGAAGCAGTTCGTGAGGAGTATGAACGAAGCGAGTTGTGGGCTGAAGGGGGAGAGAACGTAGGAAAGACTCATCGCGAAAGCCCCACGTGACGAGCGCACAAGGTAGTCCAGCATTACGAGCCGTAGCAAGGTCTACTTCAGAGTCGCCTACGTAGATAGCTTCCTCCTTCGTGCTGCCCAGTTCACTGAGGGCAGCAAGCACTGCGTCAGGGTTGGGCTTGCGTCGTACGGTGGCACTCTCGCCTACGGCCGAGGTAATGTAACCTTTAAAAAAGCGTTTGGCCAACTCTTGCACTGCGGGGTGGAGTTTGTTCGAAACAATAGCCATTTTGACATTCCTACGTTTGAGTTCTTCCAACAAAGGCATAATGCCAGGGTACGGCTGCGTGGTGTCGAGACAGTGTTCAACGTAGTGAGTACGGAACGTAGTGAATACCCGTTCAAAGGCATCACCCGTTACTGCGCCACCTACAGCGTGTTCCATTAAGTAGCGAATGCCATTGCCTAAGAATTGGCGTACCTCATCGAGAGAGCGCTCTTTGAGTTGATGAGTACGCAAGGCATAGTTGACGCTGGCGGCTAAGTCGCCCAATGTGTCAAGCAGTGTGCCGTCTAAGTCAAATATAACTGTGTTTAGCATAAGGTGCAGTTTTTTTTGTTTGCAAGTGCGAAGGTACAAATAAAATAGCTTTATGCAAATAAAGGTATTAAGGAGACTAAGAATTTGATTTTACACGTGCGCTTTTAATACGTTCAGTCCTATGTATACGATAGTATAAAAAGGGAATATGCACGTGTGTTTCTGTATAAATATCGTTTATATGGCATATAAACCGAATAATTGCACAAAAGGAACGACAATGAGCGGACGAAAAGATGAAAATATACACTTAATTCAACTTTTTCTAACAAAATGCTTGTTTGTATTGTTATAATGCTTACATTTGCAAAACAAAATAACATTTTAAGCAATAAACTGTAAGTCGCTACCCGCTTATTTGTGGACAAAATGAAAGCGACGCTATATATAATTACCGAATATTATGAAAATACAGTTGCGTAGTGCTTTTAGCACGGAAGGAAGAAGAATGGCTGGCGCGCGAGCCCTATGGATAGCCACAGGTATGAAGCGCAAACAGTTTGGCAAACCTATCATTGCCATAGCCAACTCGTTTACACAATTTGTGCCAGGCCATACCCACCTACATGAGGTCGGTCAGTTGGTGAAACACGAAATTGAGAAATTAGGTTGCTATGCGGCAGAGTTTAATACCATAGCAATTGACGACGGTATAGCCATGGGCCATGACGGCATGTTGTATTCACTTCCCTCACGCGACATTATAGCCGATTCGGTAGAGTATATGGTACAGGCACATAAGGCCGATGCCTTGGTGTGCATCTCGAATTGCGACAAGATTACACCGGGCATGCTCATGGCAGCCATGCGACTGAATATCCCAACCGTGTTTGTAAGCGGTGGGCCCATGGAGGCTGGACAGTATAAAGGCGAAAATGTTGACTTGATTACGGCCATGATTAAGGGAGCTGACAGTAGTGTGAGCGATGAAGAATTGGCCGAAGTAGAGCAGAGAGCTTGCCCCGGCTGCGGTAGTTGTTCGGGTATGTTTACCGCCAATTCCATGAACTGCCTGACGGAGGCTCTCGGCCTTTCATTGCCCGGTAATGGCACGATATTGGCCACCCATGCCAATCGTCGTCAGCTATTTAAAGATGCAGCCCAACTCATTGTTAAGAATGCAATGAAATATTATGAAGAAGGCGACGAAAGCGTATTGCCTCGCAGCATTGCTACCCGTCAAGCCTTCTTAAACGCCATGACGCTCGACATTGCTATGGGCGGAAGCACCAACACCGTGCTTCACCTCTTAGCCGTAGCCAACGAGGCCGGGGTAGACTTTAAGATGAAAGATATTGATCAGTTGAGTCGCCACGTGCCTTGCCTCTGTAAGTTGTCGCCCAATACGCAAAAGTACTCTGTACAGGAGTGTAACCGCGCAGGCGGTGTATTAGGCATCTTAGGCGAATTAAGCAAAGGTGGCTTGCTCGACTTAACGGCACAACGCGTGAATGGCAGCACCCTGGGTGAGGACATTCAAAAATATGACATAACGGTCGGTAGCATTGACGCGGAAGCCGACCGCATTTACCATAGTGCACCGAGCGGAAAGTTCTGCACGCAAATGGGTGCACAAGATACCCAATGGCCTGCGCTCGACACCGACCGCGCTACGGGCTGCATTCGCTCGTTGGAACATGCTTACACCAAAGACGGCGGTTTGGCCGTACTCTTTGGCAATATAGCTCAAGACGGTTGCGTAGTAAAGACAGCTGGTGTAGACGAAAGCCTTTGGCACTTCGAAGGCCCAGCCCGCGTATTCGACTCACAAGAGGAAGCATGCGAGGGTATCTTGGGAGGAAAGGTGCAAGCAGGCGACGTCGTCGTGATTACGCACGAAGGCCCTAAGGGAGGGCCGGGTATGCAAGAGATGCTTTATCCTACTTCGTATATCAAGAGTCGCCATTTAGGCAAGGCTTGTGCCTTGATTACCGATGGCCGCTTCTCGGGCGGCACGTCGGGGCTGAGCATCGGTCATATATCGCCCGAAGCAGCAGCCGGTGGTGCGATAGGTAAGATTGTTGACGGTGATGTGATAGAAATTGACATTCCGTCACGCAGCATCAATGTTCACCTAAGTGATGAAGAATTAGCCGCACGCCCCATGCGTCCCTTGCAACGCAAACGCGAGGTGAGCAAAGCTCTTCGCGCTTATGCCAGTATGGTGAGCAGCGCTGACAAGGGTGGGGTGAGAGAAATATAGTAAATGTGCAAATGTGCAAATGGGGAAATGTGCGAATGGGGAAATGTGCGAATGGGGAAATGTGCAAATGTGCAAATGGGAAAATGTGCAAATGTGCAAATGGTCGCCTTTGTACGTGCAGTTTTTAAAACATTAATTCATTTGCACATTTACACATTCTCACATTTGCACATTCACCAAGCATTTACCCATTCTCACATTTGCACATTCACCAAGCATTTGCACATTAGCTAAGCATTCCAAAAGCATTGATTTTATGAATGACAAGAATAATAATCTAACTGGCGCAGAGATACTGATGCGTGCATTGATAGACGAAGGAGTGAAAACGCTCTTCGGCTATCCGGGCGGAGCAATTATGCCCGTTTACGATGCACTCTACGACTACCGCGATCAGTTGAACCATATATTGGTGCGCCACGAACAAGCGGCCACACATGCAGCCGAAGGGTTTGCCCGCGTAAGCGGACAAACGGGCGTCTGTTTGGTAACCAGTGGCCCTGGCGCAACAAACACGATTACGGGCATAGCCGATGCAATGATGGATAGCACCCCAATGGTGGTTATCACAGGACAAGTCGGCACCCAAATGCTGGGTACTGATGCTTTCCAAGAGTGCGATGTCGTGGACATTACACAACCTATCAGCAAATGGGCCTATCAGATTCGTTCGGCAAAGGACGTAGCTTGGGCCGTACATCGTGCCTTCTACATTGCGGGCAGTGGGCGTCCGGGCCCCGTTGTATTGGACTTTGCCAAGAATGCACAAGTCGAGAAGGCGGACTACGTACCAGGAACGATAGATTTCATACGTAGCTACGTGCCTGTTCCGCCTACCGACCGTCAAAGTGTGGCTGAGGCCGCAGCTTTAATCAACGAGGCCAAACGTCCCTTGGTCTTGGTAGGGCAGGGCGTAGAGTTGGGCAATGCCAGTGAGGAGTTGCGTACCTTTATCGAGAAAGCCGACTTACCAGCAGGTTGCACCTTGTTAGGACTATCGGCGCTCCCCAGCAGTCACCCTTTGAACGTGGGTATGTTAGGTATGCACGGTTCATTGGGAGCTAATAAGAAAACACAAGAGTGTGATTTGCTCATCGCTGTAGGTATGCGCTTTGACGACCGCATAACGGGCAAACTCTCTACCTACGCCACACAAGCGAAGAAGATTCACTTCGACATCGACCCTTCAGAAATCAACAAAAACGTAAACGTTGATGTAGCCGTATTGGGCGATTGCAAGGAGACGCTTGCGGCCGTAACAGCATTGCTCGAAAAGAAAGAGCACACGGAGTGGCGCGAGAGTTTCAGACAATGGGACGAACAAGAAAGCCGCATCGTAATAGAGCCACAAATTCACCCTACCTCTGGCCCCTTGCGTATGGGCGAAGTGGTGCGTCGCGTAACAGAGTTGACGGCAGATAAGGCTGTGCTCGTGACCGATGTCGGACAGAACCAAATGATGTCGGCGCGCTACTTCCGTTTCAGTCAGAAGCGCAGCATCATCACCTCAGGCGGTATGGGCACAATGGGTTTCGGGCTGCCCGCAGCCATTGGGGCTACGTTTGGTGCTCCCGACCGCACAGTCTGCCTCTTCTTAGGCGACGGTGGTCTGCAAATGACCATTGAGGAATTGGGCACGATTATGGAACAACACGCGCCCGTAAAGATTATCTTGCTCAACAATAATTATTTGGGCAATGTACGTCAGTGGCAGCAACTCTTCTTCCGTCATCGCTATTCATTCACGCCGATGATGAACCCTGATTACGAGAAGATAGCCGAGGCTTACAACATTCCCGCTCTCACCGTGACGGAGCGCGAAAAGTTGGACGAGGCCATCACTACGATGATTAACACGCCTGGCCCATTCCTGCTGCAAGCCGCTGTGCTTGAAGAGGACAATGTGCTGCCAATGTGCTGCCCTGGCCACGATGTTGACGACATGATGCTCGAAGTGTAACCCTCTAACTCACAATGTACGCTTTATGACAACAACAAATCAAAACGAAACGCCCAACGTAACGCTTTATACGATTATCGTTTTCTCTGAAAACTTAGCGGGTGTGCTGAATTTGGTGACCAATGTGTTTACGCGTCGTCAGTTAAACATTGAGAGTTTGAACGTTTCAGCCTCGGGCATCGAACACGTTCACCGTTATACGATCACTTGTTACACTGATGAGCATACGGTGCAAACCATCGTTAAGCAATTGGAAAAGAAAATTGACGTAATTCAGGCGCAGTACTTCACCAACGATGAAATTTACGTCATGGATCAAGCCCTTTATAAAATAGCTACCGCGCGACTCATCGAAAATCGCAACATCTCGAAGGCCATTCGTCAGTACGACGGTAAAATCGTAGAGGTAAATTCTACTTATGCGATTGTATCGAAAGAGGGATTGCCTGAAGAGACGCTCGAACTTTATCATAAACTCAAGAGCTATGGCTGCATATTGCAGTACGTAAGTTCGGGCGTAGTGGCTGTCACCAAGAGCCACCGCGAAGAGTTGAATGAGTTCCTAGAACTGCGCGAAGAAGAAAAACGCTCACAACAAGCCTCGGCTGAGGAGTGAGTTGAGAGGTTATTAGGTTATGAGGTTATTGGGTTATGAGGTTATTAGGTTATGAGGTTATTGGGTTATGAGGTTATTGGGTTAAAAGGTTTGCTTTATAATAAAGGTATATTGGGAGAGCAAACACAAATACAAATCTTTTAACCCTCTAACCTCCTAACCTCCTAACCCCCTTAAAAAAGATATTAACCAACATAAGGCAAAGTGCAAAAAAGAGCAACGCCTTGCTTTATTAAAAAAACTAATAGATATGGCACAATTAAATTTTGGTGGTGTAGTAGAAGAAGTTATCACCCGTGAAGAGTTCCCCTTGGAAAAGGCACGTGAAGTATTGAAAAACGAAACCATCGCCGTACTTGGCTATGGTGTGCAAGGCCCGGGTCAAGCTTGTAACTTACGCGACAACGGCTTTAACGTAATCGTAGGTCAGCGTCAGGGCAAAACCTACGACAAAGCTGTAGCTGACGGTTGGGTGCCAGGAGAAACACTCTTCTCACTCGAAGAGGCTGCCGAGAAGGGTACTATCATTTGCATGTTGCTCTCTGATGCAGCACAGATGCAGTTGTGGCCCTCATTGAAGAAATACCTCACTCCGGGCAAGACACTTTACTTCTCTCACGGTTTTGCTATCACTTGGAGCGACCGCACAGGCGTTGTTCCTCCTGCCGACATCGATGTCATCATGGTAGCCCCTAAGGGTTCGGGCACTTCATTGCGCACGATGTTCCTCGAAGGCCGTGGTTTGAACTCATCATATGCTGTATATCAAGACGCATCGGGCAATGCTACAGAGAAGGTATTGGCCTTTGGCGTAGGTATTGGCTCAGGTTATATGTTTAAGACCGACTTTAAGCGTGAGGCTACCAGCGACTTGACTGGTGAACGTGGTTCATTGATGGGTGCTGTTCAAGGCTTGTTCTTAGCGCAGTACGAAACGCTTCGCGAACATGGTCATACCCCCTCAGAAGCCTTTAACGAGACCATCGAAGAGTTTACGCAGTCCCTCCTCCCCATGGTTGGTAAGAATGGTATGGATTGGATGTATGCCAACTGTTCTACCACAGCTCAACGTGGCGCTTTGGATTGGATGGGTCCCTTCCACGATGCTATCAAGCCCGTTATGGAGAAACTCTACGAAAGCGTAGCATCAGGCAATGAGGCACAAATCTCAATCGATGCCAACTCTAAGCCTGACTACCGCGTAGGACTTGAGAAGGAACTCAAGGCTTTGCACGATAGCGAAATGTGGCGCGCTGGTGAAACCGTTCGTCAGCTCCGTCCTGAAAATAATTAATTAGGGTATATAGTTCTATGTTCCTATTTTGACGCATATAAGTGTTTCAAATTTAGGATTTAGATAAACTGCAATTGGGCCTCGCCCCCTAACCCCCTCTCCTCAAGGAGAGGGGGTTAGGGGGCGAGGCCCAATTGCAGTTTATCTTCTACCTCTTTTCAAAGTGTTGATAGTCAATGCGGCGTTTCCAGCTACCGCCCCAGATGAAGCCGTGCTTGATAAATTCGCGATAGCACAGGTCGCTTTTATCAATTTTATATGGAAACGTGGCATGGCGGTTAGCATAAGGCCTTGCCTTCGTAGGACTGACGATGAGCCTTCCTTTTGCGTTTTGATAGACGTAAGGATTATAACGAGGGTTAATGTCGATAGCTCGTCCCGAGCTATGGTTAGACAATCGTTTGGTGCCTGCTATATAGCGATAGTTAAAGCACGAAGTATTGTTAGCAAGCATAGAAGGTTCGTCCTCCGCATTGTAGTTGTCAATCAACACCATGCGTTCTATTGGATAATTCGCTTGGTAAAGCGTTCTAAAGATGCTTACGAGGTCGGCAGCTATATCACGATGACACACCAACTCTCCCAACTGCGTTTGTCCCATCGCATTGCGGTGCAACACCTTGACATATCGCAACTGCGTAAGCGGAAGGTGACAATACGACTTATATGACTTCCCCTTCATGCGTGCAAACACTTTGTCACTGATAGGGCATGCCGCAAAACATCTCTCCAGCCCATAGTCCTCAACTTCCGCGTCTGTCACCACGCTGCCAGCTTGCCACTCATCAAGGGACTTATGGCCATCATTGTCAACGCGTCCTGTCGTTATATCTCGTTCCGTTCGCAAGGTTGTCGCGATAGGAGACGTAGAAGGCGTAGAAAGCGCGGTGCCAATGGTGAAAAATAAAATCGGAAGTAATAGCGTCATCGTGTGCCAGTTTGTGATTTACCATTAACGAATAGGCGAACCTTCTGAATAGGAATGCCAAAGTTGAAGTTGTCGGAGCCATTCATCTTAGCAAAGTTTACGCCCACTAAGTCCCCCCACTCATTAATTACAGGACTACCGCTTGACCCCTGCATAGCAGGAATGCTATACAGCAAGCGGTCGCCATCGGGCAGTTGAGTAATGCGTCCGCCCGTCATTTGCACCTTGATACCCTTGCGCGTATTGGCCAACACAAATCCAGCGTTAAACCCTATCATGTAGAGCTGCTGATTAATCTTCAACTTGTTCGTATCCGTATTGTCGCGCTTTGTAAAGAGCCTTGACAAGAAGCTATCAGCCGATTTCTTTTCATCAACCGAGAAGGCATAACAATGGTCAGGAGTACGTCCACAGCGGAGTTGAATAAGTGCCAAGTCCGTATTCTCATCTTGCGAGCAACGTACTACGCTACAAGCGTTATTGACCCCCATAAAGTCAGCCTCCGTTGTGACGTAAGAGTCATTGTAGCCGATGCCTAATTGGCAGATAGGGTGAATTGTAATGTTAGAAGGATTGAATTGGCTGTCAATGATACTGCGTTCTCGTTGCAACTCGTTATGTCGTGCGATGAGTTGTTCCAGTTCATTGTCAATGGCTTGAATCTCCTCTTCACTGCCAGCCTCTACGCCCCAAAAGGTAGGTTGCGTAAGTTTACGTCGTTGCAAGTCAAGTGCGTGATATTGATCTACCACCTCTCTGATCTGCCCGTCATAAATCATCTTAGCGTACTCCGCAATATTCTGAAAGCACTGCTTAATCAGTTCAGGGTCGATGGAGGGTTGTGCGACGTGACGATTGGTAAGCAAGTTACCTTTCTTATCAATAAAGAAAGCTGTGCCAGTAAGGTATCCACAGTTCTGTCTTATCTCGTTTATGTCGTTAGTGAGGTTGGTCAGCGTACCGTCCTCTTCAACGCCTGTAAAGTAAAGATGTTGCCCATTGGGCAGGGAAGCGTTATAATAAAATTTGTTGAGCACCAATACGACTCCTGAAGCCTGTTTCTTGTACATCGTCTCAGGGGTAGGTGGTTTGTTGTCACAAGCAGTTAAGGCGAGCAATGCAAAGAGCAGCGTATGTAGTAGCGAACGAATGCTGAAATGTCTCATGTAATCTGTGTTAAGGGATTAATGATGCAAATGTAGGTAAAAACAATTGAATGCTTGAACGTTTCATTGTATTTTAAAGGCCCATAACGCAGCGTGTGGGTAAAATAGGTTGATAAACTGCAATTTGATGAGGCCTCTCCCCCTAACCCCCTCCCCCACAGGGGAGGGGGAATAAGTCACTCTTACTTCTTGAGTTTTCTGTTGGTTCTCAACTAGAAACGCAGCAAGTAAAGGTTACTTATTCCCCCTCCCCT
>JBNMKQ010000101.1:0-9400 GCA_050874425.1 Alloprevotella sp. | reverse complement strand
GTCGGGACGAATGGCTCCAGACTCTTTGTAATAGGTAAAGAGATCGCGTACGTCCTCAGTTGAGAAACCGAGCATTTGGTTAAACTCGGGTTTGGTAGAGATGTGCCACCCAATGTTGAAACCACTCGTTACGTCGTCGAGCGTAACGGGACTTACGCCCGTAATAAAGATGCGTTCGAACGAGCCCTTAAACTTCTTAAAGATGTCGCGATAAAAGCCCTCGGCATGAGTGATGCTCCAATATACGTCCTCCCCCTGTTCGTTGAGCACGGTATTGGTAAAGTTGTCGTACTCATCGATGATGAGGTAAAGGGGATAACCTAAGGTTTGTGCCTTTCGTGATATAATGTTTAGTTTTGCGCCAGCATCGTTTGAAGCATAAAACTCTTTTTTGCATGACTCAGGGTAGTAGGTGTCATACAAAAACATAAAATCGTTGAGAGCAATGCAACAGTATTCGTTGAATTTTTCTTCTAACTTATCAATCTTTCCTCCCACTTGTGAGAAGTCAAGGTGCAACACTTGGTAGCGTCCTTGATTGGGTGTGGGGTGTTGCCCAATCCACAGTTTTCCAAACCACTGCTCAAATTTATCTTTTGTGCGGCAGTCGTAGTAGGCGCGGAGCATGCCTAAGAAGAGGCTCTTGCCAAAGCGACGTGGACGTATAAAGAAGAGGTTGCATGCCTCGTCCTCAAGCATGGGAATGTACATGGTCTTGTCCACGTAATATATGTTCTGCTCAACGATGGTGACGAAGTTTGACACACCATAGGGCAACTTTTTCGCAGTTTGATAGCTCATAATGGGATTGTTTTGCTGCAAATGTACAATATTAATTTAATGTGCAAATGTGCAAATGTGAGAATGTGCAAATGGGAGAATGGAACTCAATAAACTGGGCCTCACCCCCTAACGGCCTAACGGCCTCACCCCCTAACCCCCTCTCCTTGAGGAGAGGGGGGAATGAAGTTACCTTTTTCTCCCCAGTTTCTTGCTTGAGATATTTCCTGAAAATGAGCAAGAAAAGGTGACTTATCCCCCCTCTCCTCAAGGAGAGGGGGTTAGGGGGTGAGGCCCAATTACAGTTTATACCTGTTATTAAGCGCAATATTCCCCACACGATTTATTATAGAGCCTCAAAAAAGCGCGTAACGCAAATAGCTTTTGCGTTACGCGCTTTTGCGCTATGATATGAAATGTGTCTATACTCTTACGGCTTCTGTGACGTTCTCAATCTGTTTGAGTTGGTTGCAAATGCTTTCAACGTCGTCGGTGTCGTAAACGGAGATCGTGAGTTGACCGTCGAAGATGCCATCATTCGTGTCGAGCGTGATGCGCTTCACAGTGAAGTGCGTCAACTTGTGCAATACGTCAGCTATGGCATAAAGTACCCCCTGTGAGTCCACACCGCGCACTTCTATCTTTACGTCGAAGAGCATCACCTTGTGCGTGTCCCAACGGCAAGCAATGATATTGTTGCCATAACGCGTCTTACACTTAACGGCCACATCGCAACTGCGCTTGTGAAGTTGCAGTGTGCCATCGTCAGTGATGTAGCCCAGCACGTCGTCACCCGGAATAGGAGCACAACATTGTTCAAAGCTACACTTACGCAGCACGTCCTCGTTGAGCACGAGTATCTCCTTGCGGTTCAAGTTTTTCGCCCAGTTGGCATTGTCTACTTCGCTGGCCGTCGGCGTGTGGGGGACATCTGTGCTCTTCTTATCCATAAATGAGGGCAAGAAGCGGCGCCACCCCTTTGAGGTGCTGCGACCCTGTAAGAAGTTGAGCGTAGTGTCGTCGAGTTGTATCTTTTCGTCGCCCAAATTGAAGAGAAACTCCTCATTTGATAGCACGTTATAGTGACGACGCAGTTTGTCTACCAAACCGCTTGTATATTCCATATCGTGAGTTGCCACGAAGTTGCGCAACATCTCTTCACCGCGCTTTTGCTTCTCGCGGCTCTCGCGACGTAAGTAGGCTTGTATCTTGGCACGTGCCTTAGCCGTGGTGGCAAAGCCTAACCACTCGGGCTGCACGTGTTGATTGCGTGAGGTGAGCACTTCTACTTGGTCGCCACTCTTGAGCACGTAGCTCAGCGGTACGAGTCGGTGGTTGACCTTGGCACCAAAGCAGTGTGAACCTAAGAAGGAGTGAATGGAGTAGGCAAAGTCTAAGGCCGTAGCGCCCTTAGGCATCGTCTTGAGTTCACCCTTGGGGGTGAACACCATAATCTCCGAGGCATAGAGGTTGAGCTTGATATTGTCAAGAAGATCGAGCGTGTCGGGCTGTGGGTCGTCTAAGATTTCTTTGATAGAGTTGAGCCACTTGTCCAGTTCGTTCTCGTCATACTCAGCGTCCTTATCCTTATACTTCCAGTGGGCTGCAAAGCCCACTTCGGCTATATCGTCCATGCGGTCGGAGCGTATCTGAACTTCTATCCACTTGCCTTGCTTCGACATGAACGTGTTGTGAAGGGCTTGATAACCATTCGTCTTGGGGTTGGACAACCAGTCGCGGAAACGGGTGGGGTGGGGCTTGTATATCTCGGTCAAGGCAGAGTAGATGCGGAAGCACTCGTCCTTCTCGTGGG
Organism: Alloprevotella sp.; assembly: GCA_050874425.1. Taxonomy (GTDB): domain Bacteria; phylum Bacteroidota; class Bacteroidia; order Bacteroidales; family Bacteroidaceae; genus Alloprevotella. The sequence goes on along the minus strand of JBNMKQ010000101.1, from coordinate 6,807 downwards.
CACGGTCGGCTGGGGTAAAGACGATACGTATGGCCAAGATGTCGAACACTTCCTCAAAGGGTATGTGCTTCTTCTGCATCTTACACCATATCGAGTACGGACTCTTGATGCGGGCCTTGAGCGTATACTTCACGCCCATCTCGTCCAGTTTCTGACAGATAGCGGGTGTGAACTTGTCTATAATATCGTCGCGCTCTACGTGGCTTTCGTCCAACTTGCGTAGAATGGCAGCATAGTCGTCGGGGTGTTCGTACTTAAAACTGAGGTTTTCAAGTTCGGTCTTAATCTTGTTCAGTCCCAAGCGGTCGGCAATGGGGGCAAAGATGTAGAGCGTCTCGCCCGCAATCTTGTATTGCTTCGAGGGCAACATGCTTGAGAGCGTGCGCATATTGTGTAGGCGGTCAGATATTTTGATGAGGATAACGCGAATGTCGTCGCTCATCATGAGCAGCAACTTCTTAAAAGTCTCGGCCTGTAGCGAAGCACGATCGCCAAAGATGCCGCCCGAAATCTTCGTCACACCTTCTACAATGTTGGCTATCTTAGGGCCGAAAAGGTTGCAGAGGTCTTCGTTCGTATAGTCCGTATCCTCCTCTACGTCGTGTAGCAAGGCAGCACAGATGGATGTCGACCCCAATCCTATCTCGCCACATGCAATTTGAGCCACTGCAATGGGGTGGAGAATGTAAGGTTCGCCAGAGCGACGACGCACGCCTTTGTGGGCCTCTTTAGCAAAGTTGAAGGCCTTGGTAATGATGTCCACCTTGCGACGGTGGTTGGAAGCCAAGTAGGTGTCGAGCAGGTGTTGAAAGGCTGCTTGAATCATCTCCTCATCCTTTTGCTCTTGCGGGGTGAGGGGCTTGCTCATGGTTGATGTATTAGGCGTGTCCATAATAGTGGTCGGTTTTGCGTTGATGAATAATAAAAGCGCATCAATCTAAAAAGTTTGAAGCGCTTTGCCCACAAATGTACAAATATTTTTTAAACATTATGTATATTTTTAATAAACATTGCCGTGGACTGCATAAAATTTGTTACGGCCGTATGTTTGTTATTTGTGTAGCGTTTTTGTTTCTTGTTTTATATAGAGTAGTTGAATGGCAAAATTCTGTCATCGTAAACATGAAAAAGGACGATATATATTCAAGTCTCGGACTTTGATAAACTGCAATTTGATGCGGCCTCTCCCCCTAACCCCCTCCCCCACAGGGGAGGGGGAATAAGTCACTCTTACTTCTTGAGTTTTCTGTTGGTTTTCAACTATAAACGCAGCAAGTAAAGGTTACTTATTCCCCCTCCCCTGTGGGGGAGGGGGTTAGGGGGAGAGGCCGCATCAAATTGCAGTTTATATGCACGAAGCGCAACACGTGGAGCATGCTCCACTTGTTGCGCTTCTTCTTGATATTAACTATTCATTAATCTTCGGCAAATTCATTTGTCCAAACATCTTCGTTGTCCCACTCACGTTGCGTTGACTTGTCACTATCGTCAACATCAACAGAAGGGTCGACCTTGAGGCTCGCAGCTAAAATGTGTACGGCTTCTAATCGCACCTCTGTGCTTTGCGGACTTATATATTTTCTCTTTCTCATAACTTTATGAATAATGATTAGCTTGTTTTTTAGTTGACAAGTTAACAGGTTAACGAGTTGACAAGTTTTTTTCTTTTACTTGTTCTTTTTTATAAAACAAACTTACTCGTTAACTTGTCAACTCGTTTACTCGTCAACTTAAAAACCTACTACCGTCTTCTTACCATTCACGATGTAAATGCCAGGACGCGTAATACGCTGTACACGACGACCTGTGAGGTCGTAAACGGCGGCGGGTTGGTTAACTTCTGCGGGCTGAACGGCTGTGTTTACACTCGTCACCTCAGCACCGTCGTGTAAGGCTTGTAACAAAGCAGCGGCTCCTGTCGTAGTGGCTGGAGTGAGGTAAGTGCGGAAGGCCGTTACCTTACCCTTATCCGTTGTAATGCCAAAGCCTGCACCATCGGCCGTAAGCTTGTACTGGCCTGCACCGATAGCAGCGTTCACAAACGAACCACGAAGAGCAGCACTGCCGTCAGTTGCCTCAAGGGGGTCGGCTGCAATGTAAGCATTCTGTTTCGTGAGTGTCCACTCTGTTTGCGTTTCAGGACAGTAAACAAAGCAAGGCTGACCGGCCGCATTCTCGTCAGTGGTTGAAGTTAAGCGAACGCTCTGATCATCAGCTGAAGTGAATTGCTCAAGGCGTGCCTCGCTGCCAAAGTCGGCTGCCGAAATGGCAAAGGGCAAACATACACTGTTATAACCGGCTGTGTTCGCACGGCTATAGGTTACCGTTTGTGCCGTAAAGGCCGAGGGGGCATAGAAGTCTTGCTTGTCGGTAAGCACGAGTTTGTAAGCCGTGTTGTCGGCTGCATTTACGTAGTTGGTCTGTTCCTTCAACGTTGTAGGAATAGTGGCATCAGTGGCTTGGATATATACCAATTCATTGCCTTTGATGACGGGCAATGTAGCCTCTGTGCCGTCTGTATAAACCGTTGCACTCTTATCAGCTGTCAAAGCGTCAGCACGATATACCTTTAATGTATACTTCGTAGCGTCAGCACTGGGCAACGTTACGTCGGTACCGTCGGCTTGTGCCACTTTGACTACCATTTGTTGACCGCTCTCAGCCAATTTATCTGCAACGGTTTGAGGCAATACGAAGGAATTGGTATTAGCAAAGTAGAGCAAGTTGCCGTCCTTATCGTATACCTTATAGCCTACAGCGCCTTCACCTGTCATAGTAATCGTGTTGCCACTACGTGTGTAGCTATAACCATTCGCATAGTTGCCCGTAACGTAGTCTGAGTAGCTACCTACGTCGCCACACTTGCCTACAGCATCTTCGTTGCTGAAGTCGGTGCGAAGGAGTAAGTTGCCTTGGGCGTCGTAGAGCAAGTTGCCGTCGTGGTCTTGCTGTGGCTCGTGCTTGATGTGGTTCTCAACGAAGAGGATGTTGCCGTTGGGCTTACCATACTGTTGCATTTTGGCCTTGCAGGCATCAATCATCTCTTGCGTACAGTTGGTGTAATAGTTGCCATAGTCACCAATTGAGCGCGTTTCGAAGGGTACGAAGAAACCGTATGCTTCGAAGAACTCGGTGAGATTTTCTTTTACAATGTCTGAAACGGTGGTTGCAAACTTCAAGAAGTCCTCACTGGCGGGCACGGGAGCACTCTCTGAACCCTTGCTATGATTCATCGGACTCTTACGCAATTGACGGAAGAGTTCGCAGAAGAGACCTGGGTGGTGCTGCTGTACTTCGTAGTAAAGGTAGAGTTTGAGGTAAAGCGTGTTGCGGTCCCAAAGGTCATAATCGTGCCAACTGGTGCCTGCTGCATACAGATTGGCCACGTCGCGGAACTTTCGACCATTCAGACGAGTTGAGGTCTTACCATTCAAGTGGACGACGGCTTGTGAGAAGAGGTTGTTCGAAATTTCGGTACAACCAATCATGTTAATCAAACCTTGGTGTATGTGGCCTACCTCGTGAGCAGGACCCCACAACGAACCGCCACCGACCGAGATTTGGTCGTAGTTGAGGATTTCGCCCAACGTACTTTCGTTATAGAACGTACCATAGCTTGACGCAAACATATAATTATATGTGCATGAATAGAAGCCTAACACGCTGTGCCAACGGTCTTTGTACTCATTTACGGCCATGAGCGAATGCTCTACATCTACCATCCAGTCCCAGAAGTCAACGATCTCACGCATCTTTTCAGGCACAGTTTGCTTCGTCAGCGTACTGTTCATCTGATAGATAAGGTGGCGGCCCTTCATCATGGCAAAGGGCTTAACAAAGAGGCCGTCGGCTACCATTTCCTTCCAAGCATCATCTGTATCAATGCCTGCACGAGTGGCATCAAAGTAACCATCTATGACACCTCCCTCGATGTGGATAGGGATGTCGGGATAGTCGCGCCACTTCTTTGAGTCGGCAGCATCGCTCGTGGTTACTTCATAGCTAATGTAAAGGGCGGCATCGTCGCCTGTGGAAATAATGTTCAAGCCCTTGCTGAGTTGCGTGCTGCTACCTTGGTTGTCCGACCTCGTTACCTGTCGGAGGTTGACAGTCGCTCCTTCGGGAATATCTGCTCCTACGAATACGTAAACGACATCGTTAGGCTTGCTCCAAATACCTGTTGGATTGGTCAAGCGCGTATAAACGTAACCAATCTTTAATATGTTATTCCACGTATCGGGATTGGTATAAGGTTCGGCTGTAAGCACACGGAAAGTCTTTTCCCACTTGGCCCAACTATTGTTCTTCACCTTTACGGCCATAGCTTGCAAGTTAGTCGACGTAATACCAGCTTCGGTCATAGCGGCCTTGAGTGCATCGTCGCTCATGGCTTGATAGGTAGGCTGAAGCGTAGTGCAAGCGGCGTCGCTAAAGAAGGTGCCAAGGGCTGCCTTATAGGTGGCAGCAGCGGCCATTTCGTCTGTTTGATTGGCAAAGGCTTGTTTGGCTGCCGTCACTTGGTCTTCGGTGATGTTAGCTGCTTCGATGTACCATATTGATGCAGCAGCGCCTGTACTTGCATTCGTATCCCACACAATGATACGACCATTTGAGCTGTGTAGACCCATTGTCTCGTTACCGCTTATAGCAATATCGAAGGTAGAAAAAAATCGATAGTTGTCTAATTTATTCAACTTGAAGCCGCCCTCAGGAGCAGTTGAGGTGACAGAACATTGGTTATCTTTATTTGCAAAGTTAATATAATTGCCTGTCAACGCATTTTGCACTTGATAGTAGCCTGTTTTGCCCTCGACGGGCACTAACTTCCAGCATTGGTAATACTTATTCACATTGCGATCGGTCATGGTGCCAAGGTGATTGTTGTTCACATCCTCGGTCATTACGGTGCCATGATAGGCTGAACGTATCACCACGTATTGGTCGGTTACAGGTTGGCTAAAGCGGCCTTCAAACGCATCAAAGTGCTCGCGCACAACATCGTCAGTAACGTCAACTGTTTCGAACAACCAATCGCAGCCGCGATAGTCGTCGGCATTGACATTCCATGCCATTACGATGTGATAGGTTGTCTGATAGTGCAAACCTTTATCACTAAAGTCAGCATCGCCGGCGATATTGACGTAATAGTCTTCATCGGCATTGTCTGGATTGAGACGTATGTAGAACGTTCGAGCATCACCCGTATTCGTGTAATTAAGGTATTTACCCGTATACAAATTGCGGAAGGTGTATCCCTCGCCATTCTTCTGCAACACCCAAATTTGTCGATTGGCATCGTCATCTGTCTTGAGTGTCTCCATACGGCAGGTGCCACGACCGTCGCTCACGGCATCAGTCATATCAGTTACATAACGATTTGAACAATCGACAGTTGAAGTTGCACCGCCTTCATTCCACGTTTCGCTCGTTCCGCGGCGCGACTTAATGCGCACCTTGGCATTGCTGAGGATATCGTTCAACCAATCTGCCTTTGCAACAGCAGTACGATTGGCTTTAATCGTTGCGATTTCTTCTTCTGTCAGCCCAGCATCTGTAAAGTGCCAGCACGAATTTAAGTCTTTCGAACCATCATACAACGTCCAACTATAAATGGCACCATTATCTTTATCGGTACAATTTAAACCTAATTGGCCTTCTGTGCTTGACACGGGGTCGAGAATGTCAAAGTAGTAAGGATTCCCCCAAACACTATTATTACTATTTCCGCTGATGGTAAAGCCACAAGGCTTCTTTCCCATTTTATATTGCGTGTTTTTCACACCATTCAACGACTGCACATAGTGCCCCGTCTTCAGGTTTTGAATGGCCACTGTGCCATTGCCTTGATCGACGAGTTGCCAATATTGTGCATCGTTTGTGTCGTCGGTTATGCTGCCCAATGCATTTTCATACTCATAAATAGCTTTATCGGCAAAACTGCTTGAGGCATTAAATATGCGATATACTTTATCGCCCGCAACAGGACGCACGCGCCCTTGCGATGCAAGTAAAGCATCTAAAATTTCGTCCGTTATCGTCACTTCAAAGCGCCACTCCGAACCTGAAAGGTGGTTATCACTTTTACCATCATTCGGTTTCCAACCACACATAAACAAGTCGTTACGCCAGTTATAACTATAGGTGGCATCAGCACTCGACATAATGTTAAACCACGTTTCGCCCGTACGACCTGTTTTGGTGTTTTTAGGCACATACACTTCAGTGACCGTACTTGAAGTGGCAATTTTGCTCTCTGTGTCGTCCGTGCCTTGCAAATATTGGTGCGTACTCTTGTTCTGAATAGTGTAATAACCACTCTTACCCGTTACGGCCGTAACGAGCCACAATTGTACATCGGCATCGGTTGAACTAAAGGCTTGCGCCTTCACCATACCACTCTCATCAGCCAAGTAACCATTCGCTAACGCTTTAGTAGTTGAATTGGCCGTCCTAATGCGGTAATACGTACCGCTCACCAAATCGCTCACCGCCAACTGATCTTGCGCATGTAAGGAGGCTACACTGCCCCACCCCACACACAATAGCAGGAGTAAACGACTCAGTAATTGAGTAATTGATTTCGTCATATTTAAGGTTTTAATAATTTTTCATGAATAAAGAGGCTGTAGGCCACAAAAGTACTAAATTTTAAAAGGGCGCACCACCTTTTGGTTAAAAAATTGCGACATGGGGGAGACTGTCCGAAAACTCCATTTTTGATTTTTGAAACTTTCGTTTTGGAACTATTATACTTTAATGTAAGACATAAATATCATAAATACGTATATTTCGTTGCAGATTGTAAGT
>JBNMKQ010000100.1:0-9435 GCA_050874425.1 Alloprevotella sp. | reverse complement strand
TATGCCTTGTGCTTACGCACAAGGCATATACAAACAGGCTACGCCCTTGCGTTCCATGCAATATAACTATTAGTTGTTTAAGACTCAAAGTGCAAAGCGCGCCTTAATGTTTATTCCTATTCTCTTCGATAAACTGCAATTTGTCGAACAGAACAAAAAAGATTAATGAATCGATTAACGAAAAAGATTAATGGAAAGATTAATGGAAAGATTAATGGAAAGATTAATGGAAAGATTAATGATAGATTAATGAAACATTAATGTTTAAAACTAAGCGCGAAGCGCGTAACGTAAAGGGTTTTGTGCTACGCGCTTTTGTTAACATTAATGTTTCATTAATCTATCATTAATCTTTTTCGTTAATCTTTTTCGTTAATCGATTCATTAATCTTTTTTGTTTTTGGAACGTTTACACGTACCCCAAACGAAGAGCATGAGAACGAAGACCAGTGCCACATAAGCTATGGCGTTGGTGGTCGTTATTGTAGAAGGACGGAAAGTCATTTCTACCACATGTTTTCCTGCAGGCACCTTCACGGCACGCAGCACGTAGTTGACACGTCCTACTTCAGCCTCATGGCCATCGATCGTCAAGGTCCAGCCGGGGTAGTAAATCTCAGAGAATACGACAACGCCACCGCGTGCCGACTCTACTTCATACTTCAAGTCATTCGGTTCGTAACTCTTCAGTTCCACACGTCCTGAGTCAAGAGGTGTGCCATCAAGCACAGACTTAAACTGCTCGTCAGCCACTGCTGCGTGCTTCGTGTCTAAGCCCGTGAGTGCTGCCATTTCAGCGTCAGCACCCTTCACAAACTTCACGTTACTTACGAACCAACCATTGCCATTGGCGTATGGATTTTCTACGACTTGATTGGCCTGCTTGCCAAACATGACATACTTCATGTTCAACATATTCAGTACAGGAGCCACGCTATCGCCAGCTACGCGTGTCATGTCGCCATCAGCTTGGTTGACCGCATTGGCAAAACGCTGAATTTCATTGTTCAACTGGCGGTCGATCAAGTCCTGATAACGGTGCAACTTCGCAGCGTGATACCCACCAATGCTGTGGTGATAGTACGACGTACCATTCGACGTCTCGTTAAACGGACTGCCCCCCGTAGAGAGGTTGAGGACGCGGTAGTACGACTTATCCTCAAGGATGCGCGCATCGGCGGGAGTCTTAGCAAAGCCCTCCGTCTGGGTGGCCTCGTCGGTGAACGAATCGTTGTTGAGGTAACGGCGGTCAATCTGCCATAAGTCAACCAAACAAATCAATCCTAACAGGGCACACATCATCCAGCCCTTCAACTTATCCGTAGCGTAAGCCCAGATAACCAATACCCCCAAGATGATAATCGCTGCTGAACGCAACGCATCGGTAGAGAGGATAGCGTGGTGCATCTGCGTCAATGCTGCCATATAACGGCCCACCAAGTCGGCAGGGAACCCTGCTTGACGCATCATGTCAAACGTTTGCGCGTCGCTGCTTGAAATGCAGTCGCCTGCAACGCTCGGTGCCAACCACAATAGGAGGCAGAGGCCCAAGGTAGTCACCAATGCCACGGGGAGGCCCACCTTCTTGCGCCGTGAAGCCGTCTTCCAATCCGTGAGGTTGAACAAGGCCTTATTGCGTGATATTTCGTACAAACAAAGCACGGCTAACAAAGGCATCGTAAACTCAACAATAACCAAGGCCGAACTAACCGTGCGGAACTTCGCATACATCGGTAAGTGGTCGATAAAGAAGTCCGTCACGCCAATGTTCTTACCCCAAGCAAACAAGAGGCCGAGCACGGTGGCGGCCAACAAGCCCCACTTCATCGGGCCGCGCACGTAGAAGCAGCCCAATACGAATAAGAAGCAAACCAAGGCACCTACGTATACGGGACCAACCGTGAACGGCTGTTCTCCCCAATATTGTTGCAGTCCAGGAGGATAAGCTTGAATATTAGCTTGTTGGAAAGCCTGCTGCGTCTGTCCAGCGCATTGATAGAAATCATCATAGCCTGGCAATTCCTCCGCATCGTCGCGTTCGAGGATAGAGGCCGAGCCACCGCCCTTATAGTCGGGCACGAGCAACGTCAACGTTTCGTCTACGCCATAGCTCCACATCGTGATATAGTCGCGGTCCAAGCCGTCCGTCTGTTGCTGTGCTTGTTCGCCCTTTGCTGCGGGCAGCGGTGAGAGTTCCGCCTTGCCACGCATGGATTCCTTCGCATACTCATACGTATGGTAGATATTGGGCAAGTTGGCAGCCACGCCCAAGAGCCCTGCTACGATGAGCACGCCCGTAGCCTTGAGCCACGACATCATCTTGTGGCGCACAATGGCATCGACCAAATAGGCCAATACCAAGAAGGCCATGACGAAGAGGAAGTAGTACGTCATCTGCATGTGGTTGCTCATCACTTGGAAGGCTGTAAATAGTGCCGTAACGGCAGCGCCCTTTAAGTAGCGACCGCGATAGCAAAGCACCAAACCACCTATCGTAGGCGGAATGAAGGCTAAGGTCATGACCTTCCAGATGTGGCCCGCTGCGATGATAATCAAGAAGTACGACGAGAAGGCCCACAACACGGCACCCAATGCAGCCAAGTAGGGCTTAAAGTTGAAGGCACGCAGTAGTACGTAGAAGCCTAATAGATAAAGGAATAGGTAGCTGATGGCTGGGAACCAAAGGTTTGTGCCTAATCCATAGATGTTTGACAAGGTTGACACCGTGTCCGTCGCGCTATATGAGGGCGACGTTTGGTAAGTTGGCATACCGCTAAAGATAGCGTTCGACCAACGTGTTGTCTCGCCGCCGTGGGCAGCACGATACTCCTTTTGTTCTTGTCCTAATCCGACAGCGGCCACGCTATCGTGTCCGCCCAGCACCAGTCCTTCGGCCATGGGGGTCCAGAAGTAGACCGTGCTCACCACGAGGAATAGCAGCACCATTACCACATCGGGCAAAAAACGTTTAATGTTTAAATTCATGTATTTTGAGTTTATTAGTTTAATGAGATGAAGCTGATTAGTCAGCTTGAAAAAAACTCTGGGCAAAGTTAATACTTTATTACCATGCCTTTGCTTAGGGTAATACAAAAAACGTATAAACTGCAATTTGTCTGCCTAATTGGGGGGCGGGTTAATTGGGGGGCGGGTTTTCAACCCGCGGCAGCAGCAAGTTGTAAATAGTCGCTTAGCGCGAGAACATACATAACATACACTTTATTAACTCTTTACGAACATACTATTTACACATATCACTCAAATTATCGGTGTCTCGAACGCAAGCAAACGCAAGCCAGCCTGGGGGCGACGCGTCCCCGCGTCGGCATTGCTAACTTGGGGCTCAATGCCCCAAGTTAGCAATACTTGAAGTATTGATATTCATGTATTTACTAGTCAAGGCATCGAGCCTTGACTAGTAAATGCCGACGCGGGGACGCGTCGCCCCCAGGCTGGCTTGCGTTCAAGGCACTGATAAATTGAGTGGTATGCGTAAAGAGTATGTTAAGGTGTAAATATAACAGTATCGTTTTTTTATTTCACAATATCCATCAGTTTTTCAAAACTATCTACTTTCCCATATTTCACATTGGAAGTTGATATTTGAGCAAACAATTTTTCGGCACAAGCTATCTTGCCCTTCTCTATTTCACGCAGGTCCATGCTCGACATAGAGCCTTTTGTCTCTGCTACAAAATAGATGTGCTTGACCTCGCCTTCTTGGAACGCAATCGCCCAGTCGGGAGAATAGTTGCCTACAGGTGTCGGAATATGGAATCCCTTTGGCAACTTGGCATATACTGCCACTTCCTTTGCAGTATCTATCTTACCAACAAACTCGCGCTCGCCTTGGCTATCCGTGAATACATAGTCTACGATACTTTTCTTTCCTTCAAAAGCTTTATCTATCGTTCCATGTTTCTCTTGCGTAAAGATGTCACTGTCAAACATTCCTTCTACTCGGTTGTAACTGATATGCTCTACAATGATTGTGGCTTTCTGCTCCAGTATCAGCCGTGTTACCTTGCGGATAAACTCTTCAGGATTTGCCTTATACATGCAGAACTTCGACGAACGTATTTTGGAAAGTATTGTTGCCACAGTCTTTCGTGTCAGACGTGTCGCGCTGCTTATCTTGCCCAACAAGTCATAACGCACATTGCTTACAATATCCGTTTTCAACTTCTCCGTTGAACTTTCCTGCTGACGCATCATTTCGCCGTGCTTCATGTCGTCGAGCGATGCATTGTCTTTTTGCTCGCCTCGTGTCACGACATAGCTCAATTGGGTTACTTCCAGTTCTTTGTTAATTGCGGCAACAGCTTTTTTGATAAGTTCTTCACTGTCAAAGCTGACGGTATAGGCATACTTGTGATTGATGCGTCGCCAAAGCTCCTGAAACTCCTTCTTCATGAAGTTGTCGTTGAGTTTGTTGTCGGGCGTTGTCGTCTTGCTGCCATCGTCAATCATACCCTTCAATACGCTCGGATCGTAGATGCTCTGAACTAACTTCATTACTGAATTACTCATTGGCTGCAACTCATCATCCAATGGCAACAAGGTTTCTTCTGCACATGCCTTGCGAAATAATTCTGTTACCTCTCCATCTTTGGTGATATAGTTTTTCATGCGCAACTGGAAATAGATATCCTGTGCGTCATTCTTCGTGATGGTGTACTTCGTACCATCTTCGATAGGCACAATCTTACCAGTGAAGAAGTCCACATCTGCCTTTGTCGGACGGTCGTAAAGGTCTTGCTTGATATCACGCTGCAAATCTGCTACAAAGGTTGCATAGCCTTCGCTGGCGATTACGGTAAGTCGGTTTACCTTATGCACTTCTTCCGGAAGGGCATCATTGTCTTGGCGCACACCATGACTGTCTACGCAAAGGCGCAAACCACGTCCCACCTCCTGACGTTTCTGTGAAATGCTGTTCGACTGACGCAACGAACATATCTGGAACACGTTGGGATTGTCCCAACCCTCACGGAGTGCTGAGTGGGAGAAGATGAAACGCACAGGTTCGTCGAGACTAAGTAGTCGCTCCTTGTTTTTCAAGATAAGGTCGTAGGCAGATGTATCGTCGCTCTGGTCGCTTCCTCTCTTTACTGTACTGTTTATCGAATGACCTTTCTTGTCTATCGAGAAATATCCGGCATGGGTGGCATGGGCTGATATGCTTCCAAGATAAGCCATATAGTCTGGGTCGAACATATTCTGATTATTATTCAGTTCATCTATGTACTCTTGTTCGAATATCTCGCCATAGCGTCCCAACTGCTGGTTGCCGTCTTCGTCATACTGACGATAGTTTGCCACTTCATCCACGAAAAACAGTGAGAGGCACTTTATGCCTCGCTTGAACAAGGCTGACTCCTTACGGAAGTGTGCCTTGATGGTTTCGCGTATCTGGATGCGTGCCTTGTGGTCGGCTGTAACATTTCCTTGAATATCCTTCACATTTAGCGTCACCCCATTACCGAATATCGCCTTGCCACGCAAAGGGTCGATCTCTGTCAACATATAGCCACGATATTGCTCCATCTCTCCGGAAAGATAATAGAGGTCATCGCCTTCGCCTACATTCTTGTAGGCTCGTTTGATGTTGCCGCTCTTGCTCTGCACGTCTATCTCCAGGCGCACCTTAGGAGCTTCGTTCTTTGATAGTATAACGCTATCAAAGTAGATGTAGCTTTCCGTGCCTTTGAGGTTGCGAAGCTCGAAGCCTACCACCTCTATCTTCTTTACCAACTTCTGATTGTAGGCATCCAACGCATCGAGCACATACACGGGGTTGTGGGTCTCTCTATGTGTGGCTGAATAGTTGAGCGTGAACAAGGGGTTGAAGCGAGCCAACGCAGACTGCGTGGCTGCACCACCCATCTTCTGAGGTTCATCCAATATGATAATCGGACGGTTGGCTGCTATCACGTCGATGGGTCGGCGTGAGGCAAACTCGTCGCGCTTGTCGTAAATGATGCGGGCATATTTGTTTTTAGCACCTTCTTTCATTGAGGTGTTAAACGCCTGAGTATTGATGATCATTACGGAGATATCGGCACTCTGCGAATAGGTGTCTATCTGATTGAGGTTGTCGCTGTTGTATATGAAGTAGCGTGCCTTCTTGCCATACAGCTCCATGAAGTGGTCTTGGGTGATGTCGAAACTCTTCTTCACTCCTTCGCGTATGGCGATGCTGGGCACTACGACGATGAACTTTGTCCAACCATAACGCTTGTTCAGCTCAAACATTGTCTTGACATAGACGTAGGTCTTACCCGTACCGGTCTCCATTTCTATATCAAGCTGGCACGCTCCAAGGCGCTTTATCACCTCATTGCTGAGGTGGATGTTATTCTGCGACTGTATCTGATGGATGTTCTTCAGCAACTCATCCTCAGAAAGCACTATCTCACTGTTCTTATAGCCTGTGTCAAACTCGCTGAAACCGAGGCCTTTCTGCTCAATGCGCTTGCCGTTGTCAATCACATACACCTTTCCCTGGTCTATCTTGTACTCTAAGAGTCCTTGGTTGGGTTGTCCGTTAAAGATGTCAACGGTGCTTTCTACGGCATCGGTCTGATATGGTTGTATCTTGAATTGCAGTTTCATTACACTTACAGGATTTTTGTTGTGGTGTTGGGTGCGTATGTCTTGAATATCTGCTCGAAGTTGGTTGTCGTTGCATCATCTGCCATACTGGTATCACGCAGCACGGCATACATTGGCTGCATCTTCGCAATGGCTTTTACCACTTCGTCTGTCACTTTTTCATCGAAGCAAGCCACAAGATATCCATCGCCTACATTATATATCGTCTTGCCATCCACCATGCTCTCTTCAATCTTGCTGTCGAGCGTTGCACCGAGTTCCAGCATCACTTGGAATAGGAGATCGCCACTTGTACGGTCGTCCTTCACGTTGTCTACCAAGGCAAACAAGTCTTGCTGTTCCGTTTCCTTCGGAGAATAGAAAACATCTTTCATGTTGCTGCTGTCGAGCTTCAAGACGCGGAACCCTGTGTCGAGGTGCTGTGTGGTGAGCGGATTCTCAGCCTTAATTTTGGCACCTGCACGACGGATACGCTCTTTGCCGATTTCGCAGATGTTCTTGTAACCTTGATCTTTTTTCTTATCACTAACTTCTTCTGGCAACTGTACCATTATAAAGCGACAATTCTTTTCTTTTTCTACATTCTTCTTCATTACTGCATGTGCTGTAGTTGCACTTCCTGAGAAAAAGTCGAGGACAATAGAATCTTCTTTTAGATTAGCTAAAGTTATAAGTCGCTCTAACAAACGAACTGGTTTTGGACCATCAAAAACGCCCTTGTCACCAAACAAAGAAACAACTTCTTGAGCTCCTTCCTGGCTATGACCAACATCCTTATAGAATAAAATTGATGTAGGTGCCATACCGTCATGTTTTAATTCTGTAATAAATCGTTTTATACACGGAACGCTACTTCCATCAGATCCAAACCAAATCCTGTTATCTTGGAGTCTCTCACGGAATGCATTCCGTGAGAGACTCCAGCAGCGTCCTGCTGGAGGCTCTACTACACGTCCCGAAGGGGTCGTGATAGAGTAATCACATTCAGCATTGTAAGTCTTTACTGACATATCGCTTGGCTTCCATACACCACGGGGATCATTATCAGGATTTGAATAACGGGCATTTGCTTCTGCTGTGCGTTCCAATCTTCCTATAACAAAATTTGCTGCACTTTTTGCATACATTAAAACATAATCATGACTATTTGAAATATATTTTGCATCATTTTTTGGTGAATACGCTCTTTCCCATACAAGTGTTGCTATAAAATTGGATTCTCCAAATATCTCATCACACACCTTCCTCAAATTTTCCACCTCATTATCATCAATGCTTATAAATATCACACCATCCTCAGCCAGCAAGTCCCTTGCCACCCTCAGTCTCGGATAAATCATATTCAGCCAATCAGTGTGGAAGCGTCCGTTGCTCTCGGTGTTCGTCACCAGACGGTTGCCCTGCTCGTCAAACTGTCCTGAGTTGGCGAGATATTCGGAAGCCGACTCCGCAAAGTCGTCTTCATAAACGAAGTCATTTCCTGTGTTGTAAGGTGGGTCGATGTAAATCATCTTCACCTTATGGAGATAAGTTTCCTTAAGGCATTTCAGTACATCGAGGTTGTCACCCTCGATGTAAAGGTTTTGTGTCGTGTCGAAGTCTACACTCTCCTCACGGCAAGGGCGCAAGGTAGCATTGATAGGTGCATTGGCAGCAAGGATAGCCTTGCGCTTGTCGGGCCAAGTAAACTGATAGCGCTCTTCGTTGCCTTCCACAATTTCGGAAGACAGCAACTGGCGCAGCTTGTCAAAGTCAACGGAGCGTTTTACTCCCCCCATTTTATCGCTAACCTCTGTGATACATTCAGGGAACAATTCGGCTATTCGGCTGATATTGTCCTGCACACCATCGGCGGTTTGCATCTTAAGCTTCTCCATATTTTAAAAGTATTTCGTATTCTTATTGATTCAATTTTTCTTTCATTTTCACCAGTCTTTGGTGTATCTCAAATCGTTTTCTCGGTTGCTTCTCCTTCAGCATTTGTCGTTCGAGAGCGTTGATGCTTTTCTGCAGTTGCTCGCGCCTCTTGTCCGCCATCACTGCCGTATGCAGGTCCTTTATGTCTGCATCCAACAGTCCTTCTGCTATCTGACGCACAAAGGAAGAGAACACGGCGTCCATCGTGCTGCCTTCAATGTTCAACACCTTATCGTCGCCTTTTACCCAAGCCGACTGATATGTCTTGACAATGTCAAACTGCCGTTGCTCTGCATCGTGCCATTCTTTATAATTGACGTACAGACAATTTTTGTCTTCGTATTGCAACAGAAACACCGTATGGCGTGGCATTTGCTTATCTATAAGCATCAGCACGTCGGAAGGCACTTCCTCATTTTTCAGCACCATACGAAACACGGCTATTTCGTGTACCATCTTGCCGTCGGCGACGTTGAGCGTGAACGGGGCAATCTTCGCCGTCCACGTGATGCTCTCTACGCTGTCCACAAACCGCTGCTTCATTTTGGCATTTACCTCCAGGTTGCGGTAGAACGCCGTCTTGGGCACTGGCTTGCCCACAAGGGTACTCTTGGGAAATACTATCATTGCTCTTCTATTATATTATCATTTTCAACATAGGGCAAATAATTAGGGTGTACAGTTTTATGTTCCGATTTTTACACATATAAGTGTTTCAAGTTTAGGATTATAAACTGCAATTTGTCGAACACTTGGGGCGCGGGCCTTCCTGCACGCGCGAGCAAAATGTTACAAACGCAGCAATTCGGGGCGCGGGCTTGTAGCCCGCGTGAGTTCGCGCTTCAGCGCGAGTATAAAAACGTACAAAATGTTCTTGTATTCACGCTTTAGCGAGTATTTTTT
>JBNMKQ010000099.1:0-9481 GCA_050874425.1 Alloprevotella sp. | reverse complement strand
CTCCCGCAGGGGAGGGGAAATAAGTAACCTTTACTTGCTGCGTTTCTAGTTGAGAACCAACAGAAAACTCAAGAGGAAAGAGTAACTAGTTCCCCCTCCCCTGTGGGGGAGGGGGTTAGGGGGAGAGGCCTCAGTTTATCAAACAGTCAATAAGCGTCCGTATTTGTTATTTTATTATTTTGCATACGCTTTTTGGGCACTATTTGTTGCAATTCATAGATTTTTTGTAAGTTTGCAGAAATTAGTGGCATTTATCAAGCCACTGCACTAAAATCTAATAATCATCTATTAATACATATACGTAAATGCTCGACGTAAAAAAGTGCCTCAGCGACAGCGAGGAAAAAATGGACATGAGCGTACTTCACCTTGAAGAAACGCTTGCGCAAATTCGTGCCGGTAAGGCCAATGTACATATTCTTGACGACTTGCGCGTGAACTCATACGGTTCGATGGTGCCCATCAACAATGTGGCCGCCGTTAGCACCCCCGACTCACGTACGATTGCTATTAAGCCTTGGGAAAAGTCAATGTTCCACGTAATCGAAAAGGCTATCATCGACTCTACCATCGGTATCATGCCAGAGAACAATGGTGAGGTTATTCGTTTGGGCATTCCTCCTTTGACTGAGGACCGCCGTAAGCAACTCACAAAGCAATGCGCTAAGGAAGCAGAAGAGGCAAAAGTAGCTATTCGCAATGCACGTCGTGACGGCATTGACAAGTTGAAGAAAGCGATCAAGGACGGACTTGCTGAAGACGTAGAAAAGGACGCTGAAAACGACCTTCAAAAGATTCATGACAAGAAAATTAAGCAGATAGAAGAATTGCTCGCTGCTAAGAATAAAGAAATCATGACAGTGTAACGTAACAGCACACTGTGCACATTGTGTAAATACTTAAAGGCTTGTTAGGCTCACATAGATAAGCCAACAAGCCTTTTTGCGTTTCTGGGTTGACACGTCAACCTCGGAACTCTCCAAAAAAGAAGCATGCACGGAAAAGTTATAAAAAGTACAGGTTCGTGGTACGAAGTGCGCACAGACGATGGTAGGGTCGTGGAATGCAAGGTGAAAGGTAACTTTCGTCTGCGAGGCATTCGTTCTACCAATCCTGTAGCCGTAGGCGATGGGGTAACGATAAAGGAACAACACGCCGAAGGAAAGGAAGATACAGCGGCTTTTATTACCGAAATTGACGAACGCCGCAACTACATCATTCGCAAAGCCTCTAACCTCTCAAAGCAAAGCCATATCTTGGCAGCCAATGTTGACATGGCATTGTTGGTCGTAACCATTGCGCGACCTGATACGAGTACCACCTTTATCGATCGTTTCTTAGCCTCGGCCGAGGCATATCGTGTCCCCGTATGTATAGCCTTTAATAAGATAGACGACTTGACAGACGAGGAACGCGAACTCATGGACTATTGGTTTGCACTTTATACCAATATTGGTTATAAGTGCTATCGCATTTCGGCTCTTAATAATGAAGGCATTGACGCGTTACGCGAAGAGTTGGAGGACAAAACTACCCTATTGGCTGGGCATTCGGGGGTAGGAAAGTCAACCTTACTCAATCTACTCATACCCGATGCTAAAGTGCGCACAGCACAAATATCTGATGCCCATGGTACAGGTATGCACACCACCACCTTTAGCGAACTCTTCGAATTGCCCGGCCATGCTGGTGCTTTGATTGACATACCCGGTGTAAAAGGTTTCGGCACGTTTAATATGGAACCAGAGGAGGTGGCACATTACTTTCGCGACATCTTTGCCATATCGGCCGACTGCCGTTTCAACAACTGTACGCATACGCATGAACCTGGTTGTGCCGTATTAGCAGCACTCGAAACGCATCAATTGGCCCCCTCGCGTTACGCCTCTTACCTATCAATGCTTGACGATAAAGAAGAGGGCAAGTATAGAGCAGCGTATTAGTAAAATTGGAGTTTTTAGGTTATAAAGTAGCTTAATAGCCTTAAATGTTTTTTTTAACACAACCCTTATGACACTTATCATTATTATTGCCGTATTGGTCTTAGTATTAGGACTATTAGAGGCTTTTGTGATTCCGGGATTTAGCATAGCAGGTATAGGCTCTATCGCTTGTGCCTTGCTTGACATCTATCTCGTATATGATGCTTATGGCTTAGGTTGGGCTTGTGGCGCTTTGGTGATAGGCATTGTCGTACTATTTTTGTTACTTTATGGCGTAGCTCATTCGCGCACGTTTGACCGCATGAGTTTGCATACCTCCATTGACTCTACCAATGCTACCGCCGAACAACTATCGATAAAGGTGGGTGATACAGGACGTGCCCTCACCCGTTTGGCTTTGGTCGGTAATGCTGAGATAGCGGGCAAACAGGTGGAAGTAAAGTCATCGGGCGAGTTTATTAATCCCGGCACGCCTATTCGCGTCGTCAGCGTTAATGAAGCACAAATCATTGTTAGTATGCTTAGTTAATGTGCAAATGCTTAGTTAATGTGCAAATGTGAGAATGTGCAAATGTGCAAATGCTTGGGTAATGTGCAAATGCTTGGGTAATGTGCAAATGTGAGAATGTGCAAATGTGCAAATTATCGCCTTTGCATATACAGATTTTTATGTGAGAATTAGAAGAAAAATGAAAAAGATATTTACCACCTTACTTTTAACCTTAGGCATGGCCACAGCGGCACATGCCACCTTCCCCGTGCGCCGTACGATTGTGCACCAACAGCCTAATGGCACTCAACTTACGCTCACTTCTGTGAGCAATGGCCGTTATACACTTTACACTACGACCGATGGTCGTGCCGTGTTGCCTGCGGCTGACGGACATTATTATTATGCTGCCCGCACGGCAGACGGTAATTTAGTGGCTACGCAACAGCTGGCCGCTAATGAGCTGTCAAATACAGTTCGCAATGCCGCATCGGTGCTCACGTCTGTTCAGGCTGCTGAACTCTTAAACGAACTCAATCCCTCTACTCCCCTGCTGCGCTTAAGTACGTCTGCTGCTTCAGCACGTGCTTTGACCACTTCGACGGCTGATGGTTTAGGACAATATGGTAAATCGGCCAATGGTGCCGTAAAGAGCATTGGCCAACCCACGTTGCCTGTCGTTATGGTAAACTTTGCTGATCGTGCCTTTCAAGATACGATTACTGCCGCTAAGGTAGAACGATTCTTTAACGAAGAGGGGTATCATGATGAACCCGCAGCGCGTGGCTCTGTACGCGACTTCTTCACGGCACAAAGCAATGGAGCGTTTCAGCCTAACTTCAAGGTCGTGGCCAACGTAACGTTGTCAAATGGATATGCCTATTATGGTAAGGACGGCAGCAATGGTAGCATCGACCCTAACATCAACACCTTTGTGCGTGAAGCCTTGGCAGAAGCCAGCAACACGGCTGATTTCTCTGACTTCTGCGAAGAAGGGACGAACGAGGTACCGATGGTTATCTTAATGTTTGCCGGACCTGGCCAACAGTCTTCGTTCGAAGATGGTCAGACCGACTATCTTTGGGCCAAATTTAGCCAAAGCGCTTTTAGTGTAAATGGGGGGGCCAGTAAGGTGCGCTCTTACTTTATCGGTAATGAACTCTTGCAAAACTATGGTAAGAACGAGAATGATATCGTAAGCACTTACATGGATGGTGTCGGTTTGTTCTGCCACGAATTTAGTCATGCCCTCGGTTTGCCCGACTTTTATAATACGAAGAACAGTCGTTCCTTTGCTACGATGGGGTATTGGGATTTGTTAGACTATGGCCAATATTACCAAAATGGCTATCGTCCTGTAGAGTATAGTGCTTACGAACGCAGCTACATGGGCTGGCTTGATGTAAAGGAGTTGGGTGATGAACCTCAATATGCCACATTGTTAGCCCTTGACGGTTCACAGGGTAATGAACAGCCTCGTGCTTATGTTCTACGCAATCCGAAGAATGAAAAGGAATATTACTTGTTCGAAAATCGTGTCAAAAACGATTGGCATGGAACGATGATGGGTAGTGGCTTATTCATTACACACGTTGACTATGATGCTGCGGCTTGGAGTGGCAATAAGGTCAACATAGAGCAGTCGCATCAGCGTATGCAGTTCGTACCAGCTGACAACGTGAAAGAGGGTACAGCCACAAGTGCCACGATGTCATTCTCTCAATTATTTGAGGGCATTCGCAACGACCTCTTCCCTTGTACGGTCGATGGCGAGTTACACAATGCCTTCACCGACGATACGACTCCTGCAGCTACGCTCTTTACAGGCGACAAATTGCAGCGTCCTATCTATAACATCACGCAACAAGCGAATGGCACGATTACCTTTAGCTACTTGGATGCTAACTTAACAGGTATTAATACAATTACTACTACGCAACCTACTTCATCTGCTGCAGTCTACGACCTTCAAGGCCGTCGTCACGCATCACTCTCAACAGCTCCTGCTGGCATTTACATCGTAGGTGGCCATAAGGTGGTGAAGTAATTTTAATAATTGGGGCGTTTTTAGATTTTAGATTTTAGGTTATAAAGTTTGTATTTATATGAAGTGCTGATTATAAAACATACTTTATAACCTCATAACCTAAAAACTTAAAACGTCCCAAAACTTATCAGTGCATTCTTATGAAAGTACAATTTATAGTAATAGGCAAGACGATAGATAAGCACTTGATAGCCTTGATTGATGAGTATGCCAAGCGCGTGACACATTACATGCCCTTTGCAATGGAAGTGATACCAGAGTTGAAAAATACAAAGGCACTCACCCCTGAGCAGCAAAAAGAACGCGAGGGGGAACTCCTACAAAAGCAGTTACGTGAGGGAGATTATGTCGTATTGCTCGACGAGGGAGGGAAAGAGTTTCGATCAATCGAGTTTGCCGCTTATTTAGAAAAGAAGCAAAGTCAAGTGGCACGTCGATTGGTGTTTATTGTAGGTGGCCCTTATGGATTTTCGCCTACTATATATAAGTTGGCCAAAGAAAAAGTGTCGCTCTCGAAAATGACCTTCTCCCACCAAATGGTGCGCTTGTTCTTTGTTGAACAACTTTATCGTGCCATGACTATACTCAAAGGTGAACCCTATCATCATGAGTAAGAGAAGCCTCGCTTGCTTGTTCGTCTGTTACCTTACGTTGTTGACTTTTGCCCAACCACGCAGTGCCTTGCGCGTAATGGAGTATAATGTCGAAAATCTGTTTGACACCCTTCATGCGACAGGTCATCAAGACGTTGAGTTCACCCCACAAGGCAATCATCAGTGGAATAGTATGCGCTATTGGGCCAAACTATCACGACTGAGCAAGGTGATAGCAGCAGTAGGTGGCGCAGCGCCTGTAGACTTGATAGCATTGGTAGAAGTAGAGAATGATAGTGTCGTGTATGACCTCACGAAGCGAACGAAATTGTGGTCCATGGGATACGAATATGTTATGACCCATTCGGCTGATGCACGTGGAATAAACGTAGCATTGCTCTATTTGCCCCACCGATTTCGTCTTTTGTCAAAGGATACAATACGCGTTATGCCGCCTTCTGCTAAGCAGCGAGTGACGCGTGATGTGATGCACGTGGTGGGCGAATTAATCACAGGCGATACATTAGACGTATTCGTATGTCATTTTCCAAGTCGTCGTGGCGGTAAGATGGCACAACGTTACCGATCATTAGTAGCGCAGCACACGCGGAAGGCGGCAGATAGCATCATAAGCCGCCGACAGCACCCTTACATACTCATTACGGGCGACTTTAATGGCTTTTACCCTGAACCATTTTTGAGGGACGATTTAGGAGCAAAGTTATACAACCCAACCGATACAACTCATCTTATCTCTTCTACCGACCTTTATCTCTTGACGCACCAACTTCAAGGCCAATCCGACGTGCGTGGTACGTATAAGTTTCAGGGAACGTGGAATCAGCTGGACCACTTTGTAGTGAATGGTACGTTTTGGCTGCGTTCTTCTCCTTTATTGATACGTGAAGTAGACGGACACTTTTGTCGTATAGTAGATTTTCCTTTCCTTATGCAACCAGATAAGTCTGGACAAGAGAGTGTACATCCCTTCCGCACGTACTTAGGACCTTATTATCAAGGTGGCTATAGTGACCACTTGCCTATTGTAGTAGATATTATTCAAAAATAAAGGCTCTATAACGAATTGTGTGGGTAAACTGCAATTTATCGCGCCACGAATGCACCTACGTAGCGCTTCTGTTCGACAAATTGCAGTTTACCCACACGAATCAACATAGACCCAAAATAAATACCTACATTTGCAATATTAATTTGGGAACGATTGCAGTACCAAAAGCAAACATTCGAAAAAAAATATCTGATTATGAAGCACTTAATATTTATTGCCGTCGTAACTTTAGGAATGATCTGTACAAGTTGTGCACATTCAAGTTTTGGTAAGTTGGTGGGGAGTGACCGTGATGAACACGGCTGCATTGGTTCGGCTGGTTATACATGGAGCTATGCTTTGCATAGCTGCGTTAGGCTATGGGAAGCGGGAACACGCTTTGATAATGGTCCTGAAAGTGTCTTCTTGATATATAGCCCTGATAGTACATTTGCTGAGATTTTTCCACAGTCGAGCAGTTCTGTACTCTGCAAAAGAGTGAAGAACACGAATGTTTGGCGACCCAAGAAAGGTTATGAGGAAGTGTCAATCGTTAATGGTGTGACCTGCGTCAAGGTGAATGACTTCTCGTATACACGAAGCGAGGATTGACTTGAGGACTACAAACTGGGGCCTCTCCCCCTAACCCCCTCCCCGACCGGGGAGGGGGGAACAGATCACCTTTACTTGCTGCGTTTCTAGTTGAAAACCAATAGGAAACTCAAAAAGTAAAAGTTACTTATTCCCCCTCCCCTGTGGGGGAGGGGGTTAGGGGGAGAGGCCATAATTTATCGTCCTCTACAGAATCCTCTACAAAATGTTTCAGAGCGCCCTAAATAGGCATTTTCGCTTACGTATATTTTTCCTACGGCGTTTTTTGCTTTCATGTTTCATTTTATAGTTCCAACACATTGATAATCAATGCATTCAATTAATGAAACATCCTATATTTATGTTTCATCTTTTGTTTCAATGTTTCATTTTAAAAACACTGTGGAAGAAAAATAAAAACACTGTGGGAGAAAAACAAAAACACTGTGGGAGAAAAACAAAAACACTGTGGGAGCGATATCAAAACACTGAGGGAGCGATAACGCGCTCCCTCAGTGTTTTGAAAAGTGAAACATGAAACTAAAAATGAAACATAAAACGCTTATGTTTCATTTTTTTAAATACATGATATTCAATTAGTTACAACAGAAAATGAAACATGAAAGATAAAACAATAGTTTTACAAACGTATAGAGGTCGTGTGCAATAAACTGCTATTTAGCCTCTCCCCCTAATTCCTTCCCCGACCAGGGAGGGGGGGAGCAAGGAGAGAGGCCCCAGTTTATCCGTTTTTACACATACCAAAATTGTCTATTAACTTTTTTCGTACTATCTTTACACCCAAATGTAAACATACTTAGCGTAAATGAAACGAATATATCGTATAATCCTCAGTCTTTTGCTGATTTTCCCTTTTGTTGTGCAAGCACAACAAATATTGCCCAAGCGTGAATTTCGTGGAGCATGGATTCAGATGATTAATGGACAATTCATGGGTATGAGCCGTGACGAAATGCAGGCCAATCTCAATCATCAGCTTGACGTGTTAAAGCAATGTGGTGTAAATGCTATCATATTCCAAGTACGTGGCGAGGCTGATGCCATGTATGCATCGCCCTATGAGCCATGGAGCCGTTTCTTAACAGGACAACAAGGAAAGGCTCCCAATCCTTATTGGGACCCATTGAGCTGGATGATAACGGCGTGTCACAAACGCGGTATGGAGTTGCATGCGTGGATAAATCCTTTTCGTGCCAAGACCAAAACGACCAAAGAACTTTCTACCTCACACCCTTATGTAAAACACCCCGAACGTTTCTTCGAGTATGACGGGCTATACATTTTCGACCCAGGTATGGAGGTCAATCGCAATTATATATGTAAGATAGCAGCCGACATTGTACGCCGTTATGATGTCGACGGACTTCACATGGACGATTACTTCTACCCCTATCCTGTGGCGGGAGTTGCTATCCCCGACCAAACTACCTACGAAACCCACAAGAATGGTATCAACAATATAGACGATTGGCGACGCTACAATGTCAACCTTTTTATAAAGCAAATGCATGACTCCATTCGGGCCGTTAAACCTTGGGTGAAGTTCGGTGTGAGTCCGTTTGGCATTTATCATAATGCAAAGGCTGGTTCCAACATTCCGGGGTCGAACACGAATGGATTGCAGAACTATGACAATCTCTATGCCGACGTGCTTTATTGGATTAATAAAGGTTGGGTGGACTATAATATTCCACAACTCTATTGGGAGATTGGCCATAAGGCAGCCGATTACGAAGAGCTAATTAAATGGTGGAGCCGCTTTGCAGGCGGTCGTCCTTTATTTATAGGTCAAGACGTAGAGCGCACCGTTCGTGCAGCCGATCTAAAAGACCCCAATCGCAACCAAATGGCTGAAAAGTTCCGTTTGCAGCGCAATTTGCGTGGTATTCAAGGAAGTTGTTTGTGGTACTCTGCTGCTGTTGTGCGCAACGAGGGCAACTTTGCCACCGCACTGCAAAAGAACTATCACCGCACACCAGCCTTACAACCTCTCTTTCCATTTATTGACAACAAAGCACCGGGTAAACCACGCAAACTAAAAGCTATATGGATGCCCAATGGTTACTACCTATTCTGGACGGCTCCCAAGGGAACACGTGAAATGGACAAGGCACACAACTATGCTGTCTATCGTTTCATCAAGGGGGAACGCATTGACCTTATGAGTGCCGAACACCTTATAGCCGTAACTCCTAACACGTGTTATCAGCTACCCTATCAAGGCGGTCATGAGAAGTACGTGTATGTCGTTACAGCTCTCGATCGTTTGCAAAACGAATCGAAAGGGGTGAAGAGAAAGGTTAAATTGTAGCTTTTGGTTGACGAGTTAACGAGTTTACGAGTTAACGAGTTGACAAGTTTACGAGTTAACGAGTTGACAAGTTAACGAGTTAACAAGTTAACGAGTTAACAAGTTAATGAGTTGACGAGTTGACAAGTTTACGAGTTGACGAGTTGACAAGTTAACGAGTTGACAAGTTAACGAGTTGACGAGTTGACAAGTTTACGAGTTGACAAGTTAACGAGTTGACGAGTTGACAAGTTTACGAGTTGACAAGTTAACGAGTTGACGAGTTGACAAGTTAACGAGTTGACAAGCAAGTTAGTTCTTAAAACGACTGCTTTTAATAATATAAAAAGAAACTTACCTGTTTACTCGTCAACTCGTCAACTAAAATAAAACTAAACTATTAGATGAAAGTACTCAAATTCGGCGGATCGTCAGTAGGCACCGCCAACGCTATAAAT
>JBNMKQ010000098.1:0-9543 GCA_050874425.1 Alloprevotella sp. | reverse complement strand
CCCCCACAGGGGAGGGGGAATAAGTAACCTTTACTTGCTGCGTTTCTAGTTGAGAACCAACAGAAAACTCAAGAAGTAAGAGTGACTTATTCCCCCTCCCCTGTGGGGGAGGGGGTTAGGGGGAGAGGCCCCATCAAATTGCAGTTTTACCCACACGATGCGCTGTGAATCTGAAAATACCTTCAGGACTTTTCAAACCCACTTTCAAAAGTGATGCATTTTCCACTATAAATCACTACCTTTGTCAGCAGAATAAATAAATCCCTTTCTACACATGAAACATTTTAAACTTTTGCGCTATGCGTTAACGTTGAGTTTACTCTGTTGCGTGACCTGTATTGCTCAGGCCATTGACATTGATGCTCCTGGCGTTATCTATCGCATCGTTAGCCAATCGAACGGACAAGCCGTGACGAATGGCAACAATAACGCACACGACACCTACCTCTCTACGGCTGCTATCGATGAGCAGGCCGAGGGACAAGACTGGATGATTGTGCCCGTATCGGCCGACGAGGGTATCTATGCCTTCTACAATCCACACTGCGACATGGGTATCGACATGGCCCCTTCGGCCAAAGTGCCCTACCGCGTGCTGCAATGGGACGCTAAGTTTACCGACTCTAATCAGCAATTTCTGATTAAAGAGGTTGACACCGACGTGTTCCAATTCCTCAACACCACGGGCGACCGCGCTATGACGCTTCGCAGCGACGGTTCTATCTACATGGACCTTGACCTTACGGCTGAGGCTACGCGCTTCACGTTGCAAGCAACAACGAATACGGTAAACATGCCCATTAAGGGTTATACTTACCTATTGCGTAACAAGAGCAATGGTCAAGTATTGAGCAACCTCGAAAGCCGCACCTCAGCTGCTGTCCTTTACACTGAGGACTACAAAGAAGGCGCCTACGGTCAACACTGGCAATACCGCACCGTAGAGTATCAGAAGTATAACCAAACGCTCTACGCCTCTGTGCTCTACAACGCCAAGTATGCCTATGCCATTGATGCGGGCTTGAACGGCAACAAAGTGCCTCTCCAGTACGGTTTAGACGGCTCTAATCCCAATCAGCAGGTATCATTCGTAGCTGTCGATGGGCAAGAGGGCGTTTACCGCATTGCTTATACAGATAATGGTACAACCTACTACCTCTCAGCCGATAGCAAGGGCGACACGCGTATGATCACCGATGCTGACGACGCGACAACCTACTTCACGCTTGAGTATACCGATGCTTACGTGCCTGTGCTCAACGATTGGGAAAATCAAAAGGTGTTTGCTGTCAACAAAGAAGAGGGCCATGCTACTTACATGCCTTATGCCAACACCACCGCCTTGCGTGCCGACGCTGCACGTTATGCCAAGCCTTGGCTCGACCCACAGAGCGATCGCTGGATGAGCCTTAATGGCACGTGGAAGATAAACTTCGTCAAGGACCCCGCACAGCGTCCTGGCGAAACGGACTTCTACGGCAACGACGTGAACGTATCGGCGTGGAACGACATCGAAGTGCCCTCGTGCGTCGAGATGAAAGGCTATGGCGACCCTTGGTACATCAACGTGGACTATCCGTTTGAAGACAATCCACCCTACATCAGCATGAAGAGTGGCCTCTACAATTCCGTCAGTTCACTGCGCCGCAACTTCACCTTGCCCACAGGTTGGCAGAACGAACGCGTCTTCCTCCACTTCGACGGTATCTATAGTGGTGCCTACGTTTGGGTGAACGGCCAAAAGGTGGGCTATACACAAGGTGCCAACAATGATGCGGAATTTGACGTAACGCCCTACGTTCATGAGGGCGATAACAACCTCAGCGTACAAGTGTTCCGCTTCACCGACGGCTCTTACCTCGAAGGACAAGATATGTGGCACATGAGCGGTATTCACCGCGACGTTTACCTCTTTGCTACGCCCAAGACTTACCTACGCGACCACTATATCACTGCTACGCTCGACGCTGCCAATCAGTACACATCAGGTTCAATGAACGTAGCCTTAACGATGAACAATCGCGACGGTGGGGTAGTGGAGAAGCAAGTTCGCGTACGTTTGCTCTCACCCGACGGTACGCAGTTGGGCGACCAAACGGCACAGTTCAACTTCGCTGAAGGTGGTGACGCAGAACAAACCAAGAATCTCACCTTCGATGGCCTTACTGATTTGCAGCTTTGGACAGCCGAGACGCCGAACCTCTACACCGTAGAGTTGGCGCAATTCGACGCTAACGGCCAAGAAGAAGAGGCCTTCGCTACGAAATACGGTTTCCGCCACATCGAAATCCCCTCAGACGACCATCGTGTCTACATTAATGGTAAGCAAGTATACTTCAAGGGTGCTAACACGCAAGACACGCACCCCACGCGTGGCCGTGCGATCGATGTCGAAACGATGTTGAAGGACGTTACCCTCATGAAGCAGGCAAACATCAACACCGTGCGCACCAGCCACTATCCACGTCAGGCCAAGATGTATGCCATGTTCGACTATTACGGCCTTTACGCTATGGACGAGGCCGACCTTGAATGCCATAAGAACTGGGGCGACCACGGCACAGGTTATAATAGTGGTACGTCAACCGGACTTTCGGCCGACCAAACATGGCAGGCTGCTTACCTCGACCGCGCTCGCCGTATGGTCATGCGCGACCGCAACTTCCCCTCTGTCATCTTCTGGAGCCTTGGCAATGAGAGTGGCTACGGTGCTAACCACGAAGCAGAATACAATCTCGTTAAGTCGCTCGACAATCGTATTGTTCACTACGAGGGTGCTACCAATGCGGGCAAGTCAACTGCTACCGACCTATGGAGTATGATGTACCCCTACCTTGAGGGTAACACCAAGGCCGTAATGAGTGACGCTAATAGCAATTGGGCACAGCAGCCTTACTTTATGTGTGAATACGACCACGCGATGGGCAACTCTCTGGGCAACCTCCAAGAGTATTGGGACGTGATAGAAAGCAGTAAGTATGGCATTGGCGGTTGCATCTGGGACTGGGTAGACCAGTCTATCGTAGCTGCAGCTGACATTGAGAACGGCACACTGACGCAGAATGGCTTTAATAAGTACGTGACGGGCTATGACTATCCCGCTGCGCCTCACCAAGGCAACTTCGTTAACAATGGTGTCATCAATGCTGACCGCACTTGGAGCGCAAAGCTCGACGAAGTAAAGAAAGTATACCAATACGTGAAGTTCAATAAGTTTGACGCAGCTACGCACGCGCTCACGCTGACCAATGCTTATGACTTCATTTCGTTGAAGAATAAGACGCTGAGCTACAACGTGACAGTCGACGGCAAGGTGGTCTACAAAGGTTCACAAGCACTGACCGACATTCAGCCGGGTCGTGAAGCCACTGTTACCATTCCTTACGACCTCAGTGCAGCCGAGGGCGACGTAACGGGCAAGGAAGTATTGCTCAATCTCACCGTGCTCGAACCGAACGCAACTGCTTATGCTGAGGCTAACTATCCCGTAGCAGCAGCTCAGTTTACCATTCAGCAACGCGGCAGTTTGCCTACAATCGCAGCCGCTGCTGCAGATGAAGCGCTCACGCTCACTCGTTCGGGTAACATCACAACCGTAAGCAACGATAAAGTGACGATGAGCTTCAACACCAGCACGGGCTTGCTCACCAGCTGGAAGCAAAACGGCATTGAAGTAGTAAAAGATAATACGGCTCCCGACTACGAGAACTATCGTTGGATAGAGAACGATGCACCTTACGGCGACGACCCCAACTACAACTCAGGCAATGGCATCAGTCGTCGTACAGCTACAGTGTCACTCACTTCTGACGGTGCAAAAGCTACGGCTACGCAACGCGGTACGGGGTCTTGGGCCAACTACGTGTTTACCTATACCATTTATAAGAATGGTACGGTTGACCTCAAAACGCAGTTCACGCCGCAGCAGACAAGCAAGGACTATCGCTATGCCATTCGTCGTTTGGGCTTGCAGATGCAGTTGCCTGGTGAATTTAAGAACGTGAGCTATTACGCTCGCGGTCCGTTAGAGAACTATACCGATCGCAGCACAGGTTCTTTCCTCGGTCGTTACACGACAACCATTTGGGACATGAACGAGTACTATCTCCGTCCACAATCAATGGGCAACCGTCAAGACCTCCGCAGTTTGACCCTCGCCGACGAACATGGTAATAAAATTAATGTCGAAACGGATGGCCAAGTGGCCTTCTCTACGCTTTATTGGAGCGATCAACAGCTAAAGGAGAAGAATCACAATTGGGAACTCACCCTTCCCGACAACGATGCTGATCGCACCATTTATGCTCACTTCGACTACGTGCAGCGTGGTGTGGGTTCGGGCAGTTGTGGTCCTGACGTATTGTCAAGCTATGCGGTGCCTACTTCTGGCACGTATGGTTACACCTTGCGTTTCACTACTTCTAATTCTATATTGGAAGGCGTTAACAAGACTACGACAAACACTGTAGATGATTGGAAAATTTCGCACGATGCTACCACTTTGAACATTCGTGGTAACATCGCAGCAGGCACTACCGTCCGCCTCTACAACGTAGGCGGCATGCTTTTAGACGAAGTGAAGGCTACGGCCAACGCGCAATGCCTTACGCTCTCGCTCTCTGCATTGCCTACAGGGTCTTACCTTGTTGAGGTGAACAATAAGAACGAACATCGAGTTCATAAGATCTTAAAGTAATCGCGTTTGAATAACGCCCGCTTTTACAAAAATGCTGAAACGTGCAGTATAACTGCGTGTTTCAGCATTTTTTTTTGCCAATTGCAAGCTAACCTGGGGGCGACGCGTCCCCGCGTCGGCATTTGTTAGTCAAGGCTCGATGCCTTGACTAACAAATACATGAATATTAATACTTTAAGTATTGCCAACTTAGGGCATCGAGCCCCAAGTTGGCAATGCCGACGCGGGGACGCGTCGCCCCCAGGTGAGGACGCGTCGCCTCTAGGTTAGCTTGCGTTCAAGACAACAATAAATGCAGTTAGTCGGCCTCTACAAAAAACTCAACAAAACGTTTCAGAACGCCCTAAATAGGAGCTTTCGCCTTACGTATATTTTACCTTTGACGTTTTTATGTTTCATGTTTCATTTTTATGTTTCAACCTATTGATTATCAATGATTTCAAGAGATGAAACATAGTGCCTCAATGTTTCATATTTCGTTTCAATGTTTCATCTCCAAAAACACTGTGGGAGCGATACAAAAACACTGTGGGAGCGATACAAAAACACTGAGGGAGCGATAACGCGCTCCCTCAGTGTTTTGAAAAGTGAAACATGAAACTTAAAATGAAACATTCAGGACGAATGTTTCATATTTCTAAATGGTTGATATTCAATAAGTTGAAATATAAAAATGAAACATGAAAGATAAAATAGAAGTTTTGAAAACGTATAGGGATAGCGTGTAAAAAACGGTATTTTACCTTATTTTCTTCTCAAACTCCTGCAAGCAATGCACCAAAGCCTGTACTCCCTCAATAGGCATGGCATTGTAGATAGAAGCTCGGAAGCCACCTACCAGCCGATGACCTTTAAGTGCATAAAATCCTCGGTCAAGTGCAAACTGTAAAAACGCATCTTCCAATTGTTGGTAAGGCTCGTTCAACACAAAGCAACAATTCATCAACGAACGACTTCCTGCGTCCACTGTACATCGAAAGAGAGGATTGCGATCAATCTCAGCATAAAGTAAGTTTGCACGTTGCTGAGCCCGACGTTGCATCTCCGTCACCCCACCTTGTGCTTTCACCCAGCGCAGCGTTTGCAAGGCCGTATAGATGGCTAAGGTAGGGGGCGTATTATACATAGAATCATGGGCTACGTGCACACGATAGTCAAGCATGGCCGGTAAGTCACGTTTGATACTATTGAGCCAATCGTTATTGACAATCACAAAAGTTACCCCCGCCATCGAAAGATTCTTCTGTGCGCCGCCATACACCATGCCATAATGGCTAAAGTCAATCGGTCGTGAAAGAATGTCGCTTGTCATGTCAGCCACAACGGGTATGGGCGACTTTAGATCGTTGCGCATCTCTGTACCATAAATCGTATTATTAGCCGTTATGTGCAAATAATCAGCAGTAGTGTCAATCATGATTTCGTCCGGCAAGGTGTGATACCCTTCCTCGCGTGAAGAGGCCGCTTCGCTCACGCGTCCCCAACGTTGAGCAGCCTGCATCGCTTGGTGAGCCCAATGGCCACTATCAATGAATTGGGCATGATGATTTAGGAAGTTCATTGGCACCATATCAAACTGCAATCTGGCACCTCCTCCTAAGAAGAGAATGCTAAAGTTATCTGGCACGTTGAGCAATTCGCGCATCAACTGTTGCGCCTCGGCCAATACAGCCTTAAACTGTGGTGTGCGATGTCCCAACTCCATGAGCGAAAGTCCCATTCCCTCAAAGTTCGTTACTGCTTGTGCTGTAGCCGCCACCACCTCAGAGGGCATAATAGCTGGGCCTGCTCCAAAGTTATATAGTTTCATGAGTTAAGTTTAGTGAGTTTGTGAGTTTAATGAGTTTAGTATAGCGATACGCTATTCATCTTTCTCAAAAGCACTCCACTTGCGAAAGTAAATGTTTTTGAAAAAACAACGTATACGCTCTAGGCTAAATCTTTAAATATCGCACACATTTTAAATAAGTGTGCGAGAAAAGTAGTATCTTTGCCGCGCAAAACATTAAAACAATGGGAGATATACATGCTTCATGTATATAGCCATTCACACATCAATATAAGATATGAGTGAACAATTAAAGAAAATCAAACAACTCGTTGAGCTTCGTCAAAAGGCACGCTTAGGCGGTGGCGAGAAGGCTATTGAGAAACAACACGCCAAGGGCAAGGCTACAGCTCGCGAACGCATTGAACTTTTGCTTGACAAAGGCTCATTCGAAGAAATGGATATGTTCAAACTTCACCGTTGCCACAACTTTGGCATGGAGAAGAAGCAATTTTTGGGCGACGGCGTTGTAGCTGGTAGCGGTACGATCAACGGCCGTTTGGTTTACGTCTTTGCACAAGACTTTACCGTAAATGGTGGTTCTTTGTCAGAGACCATGGCTCAAAAGATATGCAAGGTAATGGACCAAAGCATGAAGATGGGTGCTCCTTGCATTGGCTTGAACGACTCTGGTGGTGCTCGTATTCAAGAGGGTATCAACGCATTGGCTGGTTTCGGTGAAATCTTCCAACGCAACATTGAAGCCTCTGGCGTAGTACCCCAAATCTCTGGTATCTGTGGTCCTTGCGCTGGTGGTGCCGTTTATTCTCCAGCATTGACCGACTTCGTCGTAATGCTCGAAGGCATCAGCTATATGTTCCTTACCGGTCCGAAGGTCGTTAAGACTGTAACGGGTGAGGACGTAACACAGGAAGATCTCGGTGGTGCCGCTGTTCACTCAACGAAGAGTGGTGTTTGCCACTTTACGGCTAAGACAGAAGAAGAGTTTGCTGGTATTATCCGTCGTCTCCTCTCTTACATTCCTCAGAACAACATGGAGCGTGCTCCCCGCATTGAGTGCACCGACCCCATCGACCGCAAGGAAGATAGCTTGAACGAGATTATCCCCGACAATCCTAACATGGCTTACGACATGTATAAGGTAATCGGTGCAGTAGTCGATAACGGTGAGTTCATGGAAGTACACCGCAACTTCGCGCGCAATATCATCATTGGTTTCGCACGTTTCAATGGTCAGAGTGTAGGTATCGTTGCCAACCAACCCAGCGTTTACGCTGGTGTGCTCGACTGCAACGCATCACGCAAGGCCGCTCGCTTTGTACGCTTCTGCGACTGCTTCAACATTCCTATCGTTTCATTGGTTGATGTGCCGGGCTTCCTCCCAGGTACAGGTCAGGAATACAACGCTGTAATCGACCACGGTGCAAAGTTGCTCTACGCTTACGGTGAAGCTACTGTGCCCAAGGTAACGGTAACGCTGCGTAAGAGCTATGGTGGTTCTCATATCGTAATGGGTTGTAAGCAACTCAAGGCTGACTTGAACTATGCATGGCCTTCTGCCGAAATCGCTGTAATGGGTGCTGCTGGTGCCGTAGCCATTCTCGATGGTAAAGAAGCTAAGACGAAGGAAGACCCGAAGGCATTCCTTGCTGAGAAGGAGAAGGAGTACAACGACCTCTTCACCAATCCTTACAAGGCTGCTGAATATGGTTATGTTGACGACGTTATCGAGCCTCGCAACACGCGTTTCCGCATTTGCCGCGCATTGGCACAACTCGAAAACAAGCGCGAAACACGTCCTGCAAAGAAACACGGCAACATTCCTTTGTAATGTGCAAATGTGAGAATGTGCAGATGTGTAAATGAGTGTATTTACACATCTAACACCTTTCACACGTCACATTGACATCGATTAGCCATACAATTAATCTGCACATTTGCACATTTGCAAATCTGCACATCCGCAATTGCGCAATGAAAACATTTCAATATAAACTTGGCAATCAGACCATTACCATTCGTTTAGACGAGAAGCAAGGCACCATAGCCGACTTCTTGGTAGATGGTTACCACACAAAGCCTACCGACGAGGAGATGCCCGCCTTTGCTGCAGCCATTTCACTCGCTCTTATTGAACACGAAGTGGAGATTGTTCACGACGACGAACCAGGCGTTATCACCGTTCAGCGTCATCGCACCAATTGGAACAATCCTGCCGACTTGATGACTCAATTTTAAGCTCAATAATCATCGCAATGAAACAATATAAATATACTATCAATGGTGCTCAGTTCGATGTTACAATCGATAGCATCGTTGGTTCAAAGGCAAAGGTCGAAGTAAACGGCATTCCCTTTGAGGTTGAGATGCAAGGTTCTTCACTCGTTGAAGAGGCTCTGCCTACTGTTACCACCGATGGTGCAGCCCCTGCTGCTGCCCCAGTAGCTCCTGCCGCTGCTGCAGAAGCTCCTGCTGCTCCTGCAGCCAAGAGTGGTCCTGGTGCGGGTGCACCTGTTAAGGCTCCACTTCCTGGTGTCGTTACAAAGATTTTGGTTAGCGAAGGTCAAGCCGTTAAGAAGGGTGAGACCGTCCTCGTATTGGAAGCTATGAAGATGGAGAACAACATCACTGCTGAGGCTGACGGTACTGTCAGTGGCATCTGCGTGAGTGCAGGCGATAGCGTAATGGAAGGTACTACGCTCATCACCATTGCCTAAATACTTCTAATATATTTTTTAGAAAAGGCTCGTTTCGATTGTAGTAATCGAAACGAGCCTTTTCTTTTGGGGATAAAAAGCAATTTGTCGAACAGAACAAAAAAGATTAATGAAACGATTAACGAAAAAGATTAATGGAAAGATTAACGAAAAAGATTAATGAATCGATTAACGAAAAAGATTAATGGAAAGATTAATGGAAAGATTAATGGAAAGATTAATGATAGATTAATGAAACATTAATGTTAACAAAAGCGCGTAGCGCAAAAAAACTTTACGTTACGCGCTTCGCGCTTAGTTTTAAACATTAATGTATCATTAATCTATCATTAATCTATCAT
>JBNMKQ010000097.1:0-9558 GCA_050874425.1 Alloprevotella sp. | reverse complement strand
ATTCAATCTTCACCTTTCTTTTTGGCCGTTTTTTGACCTTTCATCGGTCGTGTAGCTCGCTACACTCCCTCTTCAAGGTCCAAAAACGTCTCAAAAATAAAGGCAAATCTTGAATTTCATAAAAGTTCAGACGACTTCATAAGCTAATTGTGAGCATCTAAATATAAACTAATTTTGAACACCTACTTAGGTGGCAGGCTAACATTCTGCCACCCTCTATCTCTTAGAAGCAGTAACCTACACCGAAGTGAAGATCGTGATTGACATTGCAGCAGAATGAATTGCTGTATGAATAACCAATGTTGGCTGTAATCTTATTGAACTTAAGCATAAAGCCAAAGTCAACCATCATGCCGTTCTCGTAGAGAGGGCAATCTGAATAATGCCAACCACTATAGCTATAATCCTCATCGTCGCCGAACACAGGCGCAAAGCCTAAACCCGCATAGAGGTGGACGGGACCAGCTATTCTTTTGATAACGCCAGCTGTGGCAGCAGGTAAACCGCAAGCTCTTGATTCTCCGCCAAATGAGGGAGTCACTTTTACGTAGCCACCCCATTTGCCAATGTAACCACCCATTACGCCTAAACGTCCTCCAGGGCCACCAGTCTCGTAAGCGTCAAAAAAGCTAGTTGCACCTACCACATTGACAAACCAACCTTTATTATCACTTTGTGGACGAAGTCTGAAGATAATGTCGCCGCCACGGTCAAGCTTAATCTTCTTTGCCTGCATGCCAGCGTACTTAGCGGTTAAAGATCTAAGCCAAATAGGCACCTCAATGGTATACGTACCGTCAGCATCGACTGTAGCACTTTCAGCTCCGCCAGTGGCTTCAACTATTGCACCAGGCAAAGGGTTACCATTCTTATCAACTACAGCACCTTTCACAACTTTGGTAGACTGTGCAAGAGTGCTCATGCTGCCTAAGCAAATGAACGCAAGGGTAAGCAAGAAATGTTTCATAATTTGTGTCTTTTATTTGAGTTTTAAATTCTTCCACTTATCGCCCAATGCTGTGCCAGCTATGACAGTGGGCGTTTGGTTCTTATGATTTTTGAGGCGAGCTTGCAAGGTCACTTCATCTCTCACGTAGTCACCTAAGTCTTGTAAGGTGACGTCGCCTCGCGTCTCTTTCAACTTTTTGAGCAAGTAATAGGTGAACATGCCGTGCTTTTGCTCATTGTACGAAAGGGCCGACTCGTCGTTGGTGGCTGCGCTGAAGATGACTACGTTGCCGTCCACCTCGTCATCGTCAACGGCTATAGCCACACTGCGTGCCGACATGAGCATCTTATCCTCATCGCGCGTAGCCCCACTAAAGCAAGCATCCAAGAAAACGGTTACACCATTGGCTTTCATGGCGGCTAATTCCGCATAGAATGAGGCAAGCGAGTAGCAAGCTCTCATTTGTCGGCCGTCAGCATCGACGGGGAGAATGTAGGCAGACTTCGTCTTTTCGTCAGGCACGCCATGCCCTGCGTAATAAACAATAAAGTTGCACTGCCCGTGTTTAGCTGCTGAGATTGCCTTCATGTCCTCAATAGCATCGAGTAGCGTGCCAAAGGTGACATTAAGGTGCTTGCGAATGTTGTCGGTAGGAATGCCTAACACCTTGTTGCAGTATTCAGCAAACACGTTGCCGTCGTTCTCAGCGTTTGGTACCTCCGCCACGCGTTTGTACTTTTCATTGGCAATGATAATGGCAAAGGTGTTGGTGTTGGTAGTAGGGTTAACGGGAATTTCTACGTCAACGTCAGAGGGCACTTGTCCTTTAGTGGCCTGTGTTATGGGGGTTGGTGTTACTGGTGTAGGCGCTTGAAAACCGCCGCTATTAGTAGGTGTCGGAGCAGTAGGCGTGGGGGCTGTAGCAACCAGGTTCGGACGTTTTGATGCCGTGTTGTAGTCCATTAACTGCAAGTTGTCGTTACCTCCTATCGTTGGCGAAGTGTAACCCAAGGCTTGAAGTTTGGCATTAATGCTTTGCAACTTCTCCGTTTCGCCAATGTAGGCATAAGCATTGGCTAGGGCGTAGGCATAGTTAATGGCTAAAGGATCGCTGTGTAACACGTCGTTTAACACCGTGGTCGCTTGTGAAAAGTAGTTACAGGCCCATTGCTTATCCTGTCGTGCCTCCTTGCCACTCTCCGTGCTAGCTTGTTTGGCATAGACCACTCCCGCGTTGTAATAGTTGACGGCTAAATGGCGTGCCACCTCAAGACTTTGTGGTTTCATTGTTCGAAGGCGAGAGTAGGCAGTAGCAGCCTGCAGATATTGTCCCGTTCGCTCGAATAGTTGTGCTTGAATGTTAACCAATCCCTCATCGTTAGGCTTAAAGCGCATGG
Source organism: Alloprevotella sp. (assembly GCA_050874425.1). GTDB lineage: Bacteria > Bacteroidota > Bacteroidia > Bacteroidales > Bacteroidaceae > Alloprevotella. The sequence goes on along the minus strand of JBNMKQ010000097.1, from coordinate 7,212 downwards.
CCTGAGTTACGTATTTTTGTAAAGCCGTGTCGTCGATTTTGTGCTCCCCTAACGTGTTAATAATTGTGGTGAGTAGCGCCAGATTGTCGGGATAGAGCGTAAGACCTTGTTCTAGCACGTATTGAGCGTGAGGTATATCGTTTAAGTAGACGTAAGCTTTGGCCATGTAATTATAAGCATCAGTACGTCGTTTTGCCTCCCCCGAATTGATGTAAGCCTGTAGGTAGTTAATAGCTTTGGCATACTTTCGCGTGTTGTAGTTGTTGGTAGCTGCCATCCAGGCAAAGGTGGCGTAGTCGCTTCCTATAGTGAGTCCTTCGCTCTGCATCGATGCGTGCATTGATACGTCGATATAAGCTTCTACAAACTGTTCGGCCTTGGCATTGTTGCGCTGGCCTGTGAAGTAGTAGGCTGCTTGGTTAAGGTAGGGAAATACGTTTTTTAATCCCACCTGAGCTTGCGGCTTTTCAGCAGCATTATTGCCGTTAAGCACCCCCATGTATTGCTCGTAGCACAGATAAAGGGCATTATAGGCGGTAACACTTTCGCCTGAGGTTGTAAAGGTGCGTACAAACTCGTTATATTGTGTCACGGCGTTAGACAATGACTGTGCTTTTAGTTTACAGACATCCCCCATGCTTAATACTAGCAATAGGGCAATGCTTATAATCCTCTTTCTCATAATCAAAAGGCATTAACAAACGTAAGTTCATCACCGAAGCGTCGGTAGGCACCGCCTGTATTGTCAGAGAGTTAGATGTTGCATTTATAATCGGTATTCACCGTGCTCAATTGCGTGAGCATTGACTGTATGTAGTCCTTTACTACTGCTACACGCACAAAGGCTAATTGTTCGTTGCAACAGGGGGCCTCGTGTGCGGAGTTTTGCGCGTCAATGGTGTAACTTGTTTGCGTTATGAGTTGTTATACAAAAACTGTAGTTCTATATCGCAAATTTACGATAAACTATATTATTTAACAAATGTGTACTATAACCTGTCACGTCTAATGGGGTATAAGTGGTTTTTTAAGTAGATTAAGTGGTAGTAAAATGTAAATATGTGGTAAAAGTTTTTTGAGACTTTATAACGAATTGTGTGGGTAAAACTGTAGGCCTCACCCCCTAACCCCCTCTCCTCAAGGAGAGGGGGTTAGGGGGTGAGGCCCAATTGCAGTTTGTACATCAATATAACCCACACAAATCAACATAGCCCCATCATAACGTTGTTTTTTTAGTAAGAAATGTTGACATTCCAAAGGTGACGTTCTAGAAAAACACAGAGGGAGAGATAAAGGGTAAAAGGGGCAATTTTGAAAAGACTGAGGGAGAAAAATGAAAACACTGAGGGAGAAAATTAAAAACACAGTGCAAGAGATAAAGCGCTTGCGCTGTGTTTTGACACTTTTAGCACGATGTTTAGGGTGCTTTTAGGGCTGATTTTGGGCGTTTTAGGGCATTTTTTTTGATTTCAAGCGTTTGGTGATTTTTCTAATTGGTTGAAAATCAAAACTTTATGAATTATAGTTACTATTACGCTATATGCGGCCCGATTTTAAGGTCGAAGATTTTAGCGAAATGGTGACGCTTTGCGATGGACTAAAATGAGTGGCTCTGTAATAAATTGCAGTTTATTATTATCTTTGCAAAAAAACGATGAAAGTCAACAATCACCTTATATTTACCTTCTCAGCAACAGGCAATAGTCGGCACGTGGCACAATGTGTGGCTAAGGAATTACACGCTAAAGTATACGAGATTGATAAATGTTTGCAACAAAAGGATTTTTCCTTTAACATAGCGGATAAGCGTACAACCATAGGATTTGTATTCCCTGTCTACTTCTGGGGACTGCCTACGATTGTGCGGCAATTTGTAGAACGGCTTACGCTTGAAGGCGAAACGCCCGCCTACGTTTACGATATCGTAACTTTTGGTACGTCGTTGGGTGAGGTTCACCAGCAACTGCGACAATTACTAAAGAAGAAAGGAATAAGGCTGCATGGCAACTTCGGGGTACGCATGGTAGATGTGTGGACACCCATGTTCGACGTGTCGAATAAAGAACGATGCTTGAAGCGAACCCTTCAAGCGGAAACGGAAATAAACGATGTAATCGTACAAATTAAAGAACGTAAGAAAGGCCGTCGGCATTGGTCGACATTGCCTCATTTCATCTCTATGTTCGAAACGTGGTTGTATCCTTCTGCACGGCGCACGAAGCACTTCCACGTCATCAACGACCGTTGCACGGGCTGCGGACTGTGTGCACGACAATGCCCCGCGTCGGTTATACAACTTAACGAACAACACCGCCCTGAATGGCATAAGACGGAATGCATAGCTTGCCTGCGTTGCTTACATCACTGTCCCCACTTTGCCATTCAGTATGGTAAGAAAACATTAAAGCATGGACAGTATCTACATCAAGCATATAACGAAAAAAAAAATAATGGCTCTATAACGAATAGTGTGGGTAAAACTGCAATTTATCGAAGAGAATAGGAATGAACATTAAGGCGCGCTGTACACTCTGAGTCTTAAACAACTAATAGTTATATTGCAAGAAACGCAAGGGCGTAGCCTGTTTGTTTATGCTTTGTGCGTAAGCACAAGGCATAGTATTTATAAATGGTATGTCGAAGTATGTAAAAAGTATGTTATGTTTGTTCTCGCGCTAAGCGACTTTTCTTAACAATCGCATCAACTACTTACTAATTATCGCTTAGCGCGAGAACATACTTCGACATAAGGTTTACATACTTCGACATACCATTTATAAATACTATGCCTTGTGCTTACGCACAAGGCATATACAAACAGGCTACGCCCTTGCGTTTCTTGCAATATAACTATTAGTTGTTTAAGACTCAAAGTGCAAGGCGTGCCTTAATGTTCATTCTTGATTGCATTTAAAATGGCAGGTTAATTTTCCATTAACCTGCCATTTATCTTTCCTTTATTAATGTTACTTACCCCATTCGCTCGGGTTAGCGCGCCATTGGTGTAAGAGGTCAACGTGTTCCTGCTTAATGTAGCCCGTTTGCAAAGCCACCTCGACTACAGCCTCGTAGTTAGTAAGCGTCGTGAGTTCAACGTTAGCTGCCTTGAAAGCCTCTTCGGCTACGGGGAAGCCATACGTGTAGCTGGCCACCATGCCAATCACCTCGCAACCATGTTGGCGCAAAGCTTCCACAGCCTTCAGACTGCTGCCACCTGTTGAGATAAGGTCTTCAATCACAACTACCTTCATGCCTTTCTGCAAGTCACCCTCAATGAGGTTGGTCATGCCGTGGTCTTTGGGTTTTGAACGCACGTAAGCGAAAGGCAAACCTAAAGCATCGGCCACCAAAGCGCCCTGTGCGATAGCACCTGTAGCTACACCCGCAATGGCATCAGCCTCAGGATACTTTTCAGCCACAATACGGCTCAACTCCAACTTAACGAAGCTGCGCAACGCGGGGAAGGCCAACGTCTTGCGGTTGTCACAATAGAAAGGCGACTTCCAACCACTGGCCCAAGTAAAGGGCTGCTCGGGTTGCAACTTAATGGCTTTAACATTCAGCAGTTTCTCTGCAAAAATCTTTTCAAGCGTACTCATATTATTCGAAATGTATGATTTTTAAATTGAAGTTCTACAAAAGTACAACTTTTATTTTCGTTAAGTACTCATAGCGTGTTTTATTAACTCTGATGTACAAAAAAAACGCTTTTTTCTTTCTTATGCAATGCATTTACACTACCTTTGTTGCTCAAAACAATAAAAACACTTTATAAAGAAAAGATACTATGACACTGATTAAATCCATCTCAGGTTTTCGTGGTACTATCGGTGGTCGTACGGGCGATACTTTGAACCCCGTCGACATTGCCAAGTCTGTTTCAGCATTTGCCGCTTTGCGCGAGAACGTTGTAAGTCGTTCGTTCCGTCGCAAGGTCGTAGTAGGTCGTGATGCACGTATCTCAGGCGAAATGGTAAGCCACGTAGTATGTGGTACATTGATGGGTATGGGCTTTGATGTTGTAAACATCGGTTTAGCTTCAACTCCTACCACTGAATTAGCTGTAACGATGGAGCACGCTTGCGGTGGTATCATCATCACTGCCAGCCACAACCCCCGTCAGTGGAACGCCTTGAAGTTCCTCAACGAAAAGGGTGAATTCCTTCCCCCTGCAGAGGCTTCAGAAGTAGTACGCTTGGCTAATAGCTGCAACTTCGAGTTTGCTGACGTTGATAGCCTCGGCTGCTACACTAAGAACTTTAGCTACGACCAGCGCCACATCGAGTTGGTAAAGGAACTCGAGTTGGTAGACATCGAAGCTATTCGCCGCGCTCACTTCACCGTAGCTATTGATACGGTAAACTCTGTCGGTGGTATCATCATTCCGAAGTTGTTAGGTCAACTCGGCGTGACAGAAGTTACAGGTTTGAACACAGAGCCTACTGGTAACTTCGCTCACAACCCCGAACCCTTGAAGCAAAACTTGGGTGAGATTCGCAACCTCTTGCGCAAGGGCCGCCACGACCTCGGTATCGTAGTAGACCCCGACGTTGACCGCTTGGCACTCATCTGCGAAGACGGTACCATGTTTGGTGAAGAGAACACCCTCGTAGCTTGCGCTGACTACGTTCTCCAACACACTCCTGGCCCAACGGTTTCAAACCTCTCTTCTACTCGCGGTCTGCGCGACGTAACCGAGAAGTATGGTTGCAACTACGCAGCTGCTGCCGTAGGCGAAGTAAACGTTGTAACGAAGATGAAGGAGACAGGAGCCGTAATCGGTGGTGAAGGCAATGGCGGTGTCATCTATCCCGCTGCTCACTCTGGCCGCGACGCTTTGGTAGGTATCGCTCTTATCCTTACTTACTTGGCTAAGACGGGCATGCGTGCTACTGAGTTGCGCAACGCTCTGCCTCAATACTACATCGCTAAGAACCGCATCGACCTCGACCCAACTACCGACATCTTTGCTATCCTACAGAAGGTGAAGGAACTCTACAAGGACGAGAAGGTAACCGACATCGACGGTGTGAAGATAGACTTTGCCGACAAGTGGGTTCACTTACGCAAGAGCAACACCGAACCGATTATCCGCGTTTACTCTGAGGCTCACACCATGGAGGAAGCCGATGCACTTGGCAAGCAAATTATGGACATCGTCTATAATATGACGCAAAAGAAATAATGAATGACTCGTTGACGAATAGATAAACGAATCACACACTACGAATAATTAACGAGTTGACGATTATGCAACGCACGCGCGGACTGCATAATATGCCAACTCGTTTTTTTACTTTTTATCGTATGAAGAAGAATCTGTTATTATTAGCTCCTATCTTATTCCCCGCAGCAGCAGCCGCACAAGGCCATTATAACATCGTCTACATCATGACCGATGACCACACGGCACAGATGATGAGCTGCTACGACAATCGCTTTGTCGAAACGCCTAACCTCGACCGCATTGCAGCCGACGGCGTAAAGTTTGTCAATTCTTACGTGGCCAACTCACTCTCTGGCCCCAGCCGTGCTTGCATGATTACGGGTAAGCACAGCCATAAGAACGGCTTTACGAACAACGAACACGGCATTTTTGACGGTTCGCAGCAAACCATGCCGAAGTTGATGCAAAAGGCTGGTTACCAAACCGCTATTATCGGTAAGTGGCACTTGGTAAGCACCCCGACTGGCTTTGACTACTTCAACATTCTGCCAGCACAGGGTGATTACTACAACCCCAACTTCATCAACATGGACGGCTCGACTACGCGAGAGAAGGGCTACGTGACCAACATCATCACCGACAAGGCCATTGATTGGATGGAGCACAAACGCGACAAATCGAAGCCTTTCATCCTCTTTATTCACCACAAGGCTTGCCACCGCGCGTGGTTGCCCGAGTTGAAGTACCTGCGCGAGTATGAAGACAAAACTTTTGCTTTGCCCAGCAACTTCTACGACGACTACGAAGGTCGCGATGCGGCTAAGACGGCAGAGATGCAAATCGGCAAGCACATGGACATGGTGTACGACACAAAGATGTATACACCCGGTGCTAAAACTTACCTTACCGACACTTACTTAGGCATGGTAGGTCGCCTCAACACACGCGACCGTGCAGAGTACGACTACTTCTACGATTCTCTGGCCATTGACTTCAATAACCGTCACCTCACAGGTAAGGCACTTGCAGAGTTTAAGTACCAACGCTACATGCGCGACTACGCAAAGGTAGTAAAGAGCCTTGACGACAACATTGGCCGTACACTTGACTACTTGAAGCAAGCCGGACTGTTAGACTCTACACTCGTAGTCTACACTTCTGACCAAGGTTTCTACATGGGCGAACATGGTTGGTTTGATAAGCGCTTTATGTACGAGGAGTCACTCAACACCCCGCTCGTTATGCGTTTGCCAAAGGGCTTCAATACGCGTGGCGAAGTGAAGGAAATGGTACAGAACATTGACTATGCGCCTACCTTCTTGCAATTAGCAGGTGCGCCTATCCCCTCTGACATTCAGGGTGAGTCGCTCTTACCCTTGTTGCAAGGCAAGCACCCCAAGAATTGGCGTAAGAGCATTTACTATCACTACTACGAATATCCAGCCGAACACGCTGTGAAGCGTCACTATGGTGTGCGTAGCTCTGACGGTTACAAGCTCATTCACTTCTACAACGACATCAATAAGTGGGAACTCTATGACTTAAACAAAGACCCACATGAGATGCACAACATCTATGGCCAGAAGGGCACAGAGAAGATTACAAAGCGCCTCATGACCGAACTCGTTCGTTTGCAGAAACAATACGACGACAAAGATGCCTTGAAGTTTAACTCTTTAGGCAAATAAATAAATTAAAGCGGATGCTCCTCGACAATGAATGGAGCGTCCGCTTTTTTAAAGGGGTGTTCTAAAAATTCTGGCTCTATAACGAATTGTGTGGGTAAACTGCAATTTGTCGAAGAGCACAAAAAAGATTAATGAAAAGATTAACGAAAAAGATTAATGATAGATTAATGAAAAAGATTAATGAAAAAGATTAATGAAAAAGATTAACGAAAAGATTAATGAAAAAGATTAACGAAAAGATTAATGAAAAGATTAATGAAAAAGATTAACGAAAAGATTAATGAAAAGATTAATGATAGATTAATGAAACATTAATGTTTAAAACTAAGCGCGAAGCGCGTAACGTAAAGTTTTTTT
>JBNMKQ010000096.1:0-9639 GCA_050874425.1 Alloprevotella sp. | reverse complement strand
TTTTAAGTATTGCTAATAGTTTGTCTCTCACGGATTTCACGGAGACACGGATTCCTTTCCACTTATTTATCTCACGGATAAAACGGATTTCACTGGTGAGCATGAATGCTCACAAAGTTTGTATACGTTGTCATGGGTTTAGCCTTTAATTAACTATTCTGTAGATACTTTTCTTAATGTTATCCGTGTTGAAGTTTACTAATAGGCCTAACCTTTTGTTCGTTATCCTTAGGTAAGTAAGAACTTGTTTTTTGTGAACGGGTTTTACCTCCTCTACAGACTTTAGCTCAATAATGATTTTATTGTCTACAAGAATATCAATGCGATAATTCGTCTTTAAAGGAACCCCTTTGTAATGCGGCATTACCTCTAATTGCCTTGCAACGACAAAGCCCATACTTTGAAGTTCAAGACAAAGGGCTTCTTCATATATATTTTCTAATAAGCCAGGGCCTAAGCAAGAGTATACTTCAAAGATAGCTTTTCGTATTTTATAAGAATCGTCTTCGTAGAGTAGCATTTATTTAATATTTTGTTGTAAAAGTAACTTTGTGAGCATTCATGCTCACCAGTGATATCCGTCTTTTCCGTGAAATAAATAGGTGAAAAGAAAATCCGTGTCTCCGTGAAATCCGTGAGAGATAAAATTCTTGCATGTAGAGATGTTATTGCTCTGCTAATTGTTTGAAGTTCATAGAAGAATATTTTAAGTATTGCTAATAGTTTGTCTCTCACGGATTTCACGGAGAGATAAAATTCTTGCATGTAGAGATGTTTTACTTTCTCTTCCTCCAGCAAAGGCCAGCAAGAGATTTGCGCTCTTTGAAGAAGATAGAACAAATGAGGCCAATGATGATAGAGGTGAACATGCCGATGAAACCGTATAAAAGGAAACTTGTGTCGGTAAGATAGCGCGTGAGGAATACAGCTGCGACTCCACATACAAAACCGATGAGAGCAGCGCGGCCACCAATGCGCGGACAGAAGATGCCCATTAAGAAAAGACCACCTAAACCGCTCGAAAGCAAACCTAAGATTTCTTGGAAGAAGTCAAGCAGCGAAAGAATGTCCCATGTGGCCATAAGCAAGGCGATGCCCATGCCCAATACCCCCGAAACGATACAGGTGCGGCGTGCTACGGTGAGTGTGGACTTGTCGGTAGCTGAGGGACGGAAGCGCTTGTAGAAATCGACACTAAAGGCCGTGGCCACCGAGTTGATGTTAGACGAAATCGTACTCATCGTTGCTGCAAAGATAGCAGCAATGAGCAATCCCGCAATGCCTTGCGGCAGTTGACTCATCATGAAGAAGGGAAAGATAGTATCGGCCTTAGCCATGGTAAAGTCTAACTCAGCAGGGTGCGTCTTGAAGAAGGTGTACAATCCTGCACCTATGGCAAAAAAGGCAATGCTAACGAACACACTCATCACGCCATTAAGCAGAATACTACGGCGTGCACCTGCCTCGTCTTTGGTGGTGAGATAACGCTGAATGACGGTTTGATCGCTCGTATAGGATATCAGGTTGTTGGCCATTCCGCCTAAGATAATCACCCAGAATGTGGCCGAACGGTAGTCAAAACTCCAATTGAAAAGGCGCAGTTTGTGGTCGTCCATGGCGATTTGCCAAAAGCCCGCAGCACCGCCTTCTGTGCCCCAAATGAGGTAACCTACGGCAAATAGCGCACCCCCAACAAGAATAAAGCCTTGCACTACATCGCCCCAAACGACGGCTTCGACACCCCCCATCGTGCAGTAAACAATCGTAACGAGCGCCATGAGCACAATGCAAATGTAGAGGTCGATACCCGTAACGGCGGTGAGTGCTAATGAAGGTAAGTAGAGCACCAAGGCCATACGTGCTACCATGAAGATAATGAACAGGGCCGAGGCCATAAGTCGTGTGGTAGCATTGAAGCGACGCTCTAAGTATTCGTAAGCACTCGTCACGTTCAAGCGACGGAAGAAGGGCAAATAGTATTTGATAACAGGGAAGGAGACGATGAGAATGGTGACCAACATCGGGTAATACGTCCAATCCGTAGCATAAGCCTTGGCGGGATAGGCCATATAGGTGATAGCACTCAGCATGGTGGCATAGATGCTAATACCTGCAGCCCACCACGGAATGCGGCCACCACCTTTGAAGAAGTCGTCGGCATCGCCTCCGCGACGCATAAAGTAGTAGCCCAACAGCACCATGCCCACCAAGTAAGCAATGAGTACCGACCAATTCAACCAACCAAACGTGGGGCGCATAGTCATCTTAATAGCCGTTACAGCTGAGGAACGGATGCCTGGTTTCGTCTCGCCATTCACTACCACCCATTCGTTGCCACACTTCACGATGCCTGTGCCAGCGCGTGCCAACAAGGGTGATTGACTTTCGGTCACCCAAGTGTTGGTAATGGTATGATAAATGACCAATTCATCGTTAAATTGATACCACTCCTCGGGGTGAAATAGATATGCAGCTTGCTCTGCCTTTAAGTTTTCTAAAGCTTGAATGGCTGCTTGCGTGTGGTACTTTTTTGCGGTGAATTCGGCTTTTTTGAGCAAAAAAGGCATATTTACAGCCCGTTCAAAGCGTTGCTTGTTTACACCTCCCACAAACACGATGTGGGCACAACCCGAACTAATGCCGTATGCTCCTGCCAATGTCATCGCCTCGCTGCGTCCATGCGGCACAATATCAGCTATCTTTACCCATTGGCGTGAAGCCGCATTGTAATAATATCCGTCGGTGTGTGCCACCGCAGGTTGGTCTCCGTCAATCGGAGCGAAGCCACCTACTAAGTAAAAGCAGGGTGAAGTCGCATTATTTTGCACTGCTGCAGCGGGTTGCACACGCGGTGCTCCCGGAAAGTCGGGCAATCGTTCCCATTCCTTGCCATGCGGATAACGCAGGCGGAAGGCAGCGTTTACGGCCTTGCCATTGGAAAGTCCGCCTGCCACGTAAATGTAGCCACCACCATAGGCTCCCGCCATGTTGTCAAGAGCAAGGGGGAGCGAGGGAAGTTCGTCAACCAATAGATGAGATTGTCGGTCGGTATGCAAAAGATAAGCTTGTGCCGAACTTGTTTGACCATCGCTTGTGCCGCCCACGCACACCATACCATGTGGCACACTCACGCTCACACCATAGGCTAAGGGTTGAGGCAATTGACCTATTTTATGCCATTGTTGCGTAGCATCGTCAATGTTGGTGAACTCATAAATGTCAGCATAAAATTGTTTTTTGCCGCCTTGAGCAGCAGGTGTTGTGGGAAAGTTGCAACCACCCACCACTAACACGCTTTTACCTATCGTACCAACAAAAGGGGCTGAAACGCCCTGTTCGCCATTTACGCGCAAGGGCGCAATCGAACGATAAGTTACCGTGTTAAAAGCATTGTCGTTAGGTGGTGATGCCTTTTGCGCTACTAAGGGCAGCGCAACGAAAAAAGAAAGGAGGTATAGAAGGATGTTTTTCATGGATTTTGTTCAGAAGGGTTGACGAGTTGACAAGTTAACGAGTTGACAAGTAAGTTTGTTTTACCTTCAAAGAAACTTACCCGTTAACTTGTCAACTTGTTAACTTAAAAAACTACTTATTACAGCGATTGAAGAAGTCGATAGCTTCAAGTTCTTTGCGTAGTTGCACCTCTTCTTCATCAGTAACGTTTTGGAAAGGCGTGCGGTTGGGACCTAAGTCAAGTCCGATGAACTTCATGATGCGTTTGCCACCTACAATGTTGCCACGGAAATGGCAAATCACATCGATTACGTCTTGCGCATAGTTTTGCAGTTCGCGTGCCTTGTCGAGGTCGCCTGCTTGCCAAGCCTCCAAAATGCCTGTCAATACGCGGCCGTTGTAGTTAGTTGTGCCACCGATGCCGCCTTGCGCACCGCCCATAGCCAAGCAGGGCAGGATCGTTTCGTCTTGTCCGTGCAACATATCGAACTTGCCGTCTTTATAACGGCGGCAACGATTGTATTCGTAAAGACTCTCAAACGTATACTTAATACCGGCAAAGTTGGGAATGCGACCGTCAACCGCCTTTAAGAAGTCGAGCATGGAGAGGTAAGCTCCGTTAAAGGCTGGAATGTGATAGAAGTAGAAAGGCAGGTCGGGGGCCCCACAAGCTATCTCTTCGCAATACTTTACCAACTCTTCGATACGATTTACCTTTGGGAAGGGAGGAGCCATTGCGCCAATGCCCCATGCGCCAATCTTTTGTGCGTGTTCGGCCAATCGACGGCTGCTTTTTACGCAAGTGCTACCTACGTGAACGATTACTTTAAAGTCCTTGGGCACAGCCTTCACCCAAGCCTCGGCCAGCAACATGCGTTCTTCTTCGGTGAGCATATAGCCCTCGCCCGAAGAACCGTTAATAAATACGCCCTTCAGCCCATTGCGAGCCAAGAGGTCGGCATAAGCTTGAATAGGTTCATAATTAACTTCGCCATTTGCATAAAAAGGCGTAAAAGGAGCATCGATTAATCCGTGAATCTTTTCCATGATATTATATGTTGTGATGTTTTGAATACTTACTTGAATAAGTTCTTATTGCAAATATACGTTTGTTTCGTTAATAAACTTCTTCTTTGTCTTTATTTATTTTCATCTTTGCTTTGTTTGCATTAACTTTGCTGCCAAAAGAAAAATACAAATCCATTTAACATAAACGCTATGCGCAAAACAACCATGACGCTCTTAGCGGCGCTGATGTCTGCCCCGATGTGGGCACAAATCACACCGTTGGGAGGTTTTTACTATGGGCAGATGCCTAACCCTACTGGTTGGGAGTGGCAAAGTCCCGACTCAGTAGCTTATAATAAGCAGCAGCCGCATGCTTGGTTCTTCTCATTTGCTAATGTTGACCAAGCTCGCAAGGTGTTGCCCGAGAATAGCTCGCTTTGGCAGAGTCTCGATGGTCAATGGCAGTTCCACTGGGCCAAGAACCCTGACGAACGCATCAAGGACTTTTACCGCACTGACTTCGATGCTTCAAGTTGGGATAAGATACAAGTGCCCATGTCGTGGAATATGGCTGGTGCACAAAGCGACGGCACCTTTAAGTATGGCGAACCGCTCTACTCTAACCAACGCGTTATCTTCCAACACCAAGTTAAGACGGGCGATTGGAAAGGCGGCGTGATGCGCACGCCCCAGCAAAACTGGATGACCTATAAGAATCGCAACGAAGTAGGTTCATATCGTCGCACCTTTACCATTCCCGCTGATTGGGACGGCAAGGAGGTGTACGTTAACTTCGACGGTGTCGACTCTTTCTTCTACCTATATATCAATGGCCATTACGTAGGTTTCTCAAAGAACTCACGCAACTTGGCGCAGTTCGACATCACTCCTTACCTTAATAAGAAAGGGGAAAACGTAATCGCCGTAGAGGTATATCGCAACTCTGATGCTTCCTTCCTCGAGAGTCAGGACATGTTCCGCTTGCCAGGCATCTTCCGCACGGTGGCCTTGACGGCAAAACCCAAGGTGCAAGTGCGCGACTTGAAGGCTATTCCTGATTATGATGAGTCATTCACCGATGCTTCGCTCCACATCTCAGCTGAGGTGCGCAATCTTACTACCAAGGCCGCCAAGGGTTACACCATTGCCTACTCACTCTATCAAAACAAGCTGTATAGCGATGAGAATACCCTCGTGCCCAACGTAACCGCTACGGCACAAGTAGGCGAGGTAAGCAAGGGAGGCGAACTCACGGCTGAAGTTACGCTCAAGGCAGGCCAAGGCATCAAACCTTGGAGTGCTGAAGCTCCTTATCGTTACACCTTGGTGGGTGAGTTGAAAGATAAGAAGGGCAATGTCGTAGAAACGTTCTCTACCAACGTAGGTTTCCGCAAGATTGAAATCAAAGATACACCGGCCGAGAAGGACGAGTTCGGTTTGGCAGGTCGTTACTACTTCCTCAATGGCCAACCCATTAAGTTTAAGGGCGTAAACCGCCACGAGAACAATCCGCAAACGGGCCACTTCATCACCCGTGAACAAATGGAGAAGGAAGTGCTCCTCATGAAGCGTGGCAACATCAACCACGTGCGCAACTCTCACTATCCCGATGCTCCCTATTGGTACTACCTCTGCGATAAGTATGGTATCTATCTGGAAGACGAGGCCAACATCGAAAGCCACGAATACTATTATGGCAAGGAGAGCCTCTCACACGTGCCCGAATTTCGCAATGCCCACATCGCTCGCAATATGGAAATGGTGCACAGCACCGTCAACCACCCTTCAGTCGTAATATGGAGCTTGGGTAACGAAGCTGGTCCTGGCGACAACTTTAAGGATTGCTATGCGGCTATCAAGAAGTACGACACCAGCCGCCCCGTACAGTACGAGCGCAACAACGACATCGTCGATATGGGTTCTAACCAATATCCCTCAATTGCTTGGGTGCAAGGTGCGGTAAAGGGCAACTACAATATGAAGTACCCCTACCACATCTCAGAGTATGCTCACTCAATGGGTAACGCTGTGGGCAACTTGGTAGACTATTGGAATGCTATCGAAAGCACCAACTTCTTTATGGGTGGTGCCATTTGGGACTGGGTAGACCAAGCCATGGAAGGCACTGACCCGAAGACTGGACAAAAGTTCTGGGGCTATGGTGGCGACTTTGGTAAGGACAATAAGCCTAACGACGGTATGTTCTGTATGAATGGTGTGATGCGTCCCGACCTCTCGCCCAAGGCACAATACTTTGAGGTGAAGAAGGTATATCAGAATGTAGGCGTGAAGGCTGTCGACTTGAAGCAAGGCCGTATCGAAATCTTCAACAAGAACTATTTCGAACCCTTGAAGGGCTATCAGATTGTTTGGTCACTCTATAAAGACGGTGTTTGCGTTGAGAGCAATCGCCCATTGATGGGGGCTAAGAACATTCTCGGTCCGCGTGAACGCCAAGAGTACGTGCTCAACTATGATTATAGTCAACTCGACCCTGCCAGCGAATACTTTGTCAAGGTGCAGTTCCTACAAGGTAAGGATATGCCTTGGGCCAAGAAGGGTTACGTACAAATGGAAGAACAATTGCGCGTAAAGGGTGCTGACGCAAAAGCTCCTGCTGTAAAGCAAGTAGCTGCTACTAATAAGGCCGCGGTCAAGATGAACAAGACCGCTGAAGCACTCACCTTTAGCGGTAATGACTTCAACGTAAGTTTCGACCTCCAATCAGGTGCTATCAACACGTTGAGCTACAATGGCAATACGATTGTTGAGGCTGGCAATGGTCCTAAGTTGGATGCTTTCCGCGCTCCGACCGACAACGATGCCGGTATTGGTTTCCACAACGCATGGTTCAAGAATGGCCTTTACGACTTGCAGCACAAGGCACTCAATGCGCCTACGGTAGTGAAGAAGGCTGACGGCTCTTACCAAGTAAGTTTCACTGTCGAGAGCCAAGGTCGCGAGGGTTGCCAACAGGTATACTCTGATCGCGACCGCGACCCCGAAACGGTTTACACCTTCGATAAAGGCAAACATGCCCTCACGGCCGACGACTTTAAGTTTACGACCAATCAGATTTACACCATCTATCCCGACGGTTCTATCGAATTGCAAAGTGCTATTTCGGCCAACCGCTCTAACGTAGTCTTGCCTCGCATTGGCTATGCCATGAAGTTGCCTAAGACATTCAACCAATTCCAGTACTACGGCCGTGGACCAGTTAACAACTATGCCGACCGCAAGACAGGTCAGTTCATCGAACTCCACCAAGGCGAGGTGGGCAAGCAAGATATCATTCTGCCCAAGCCCCAAGCCATGGGTAATCGCGAAGAGGTGCGTTGGTGCGCACTGAGCAACAATGCCGGTGCCAGTGTAGCCTTTGTGGCCGATAGCGTAATGTCTGTATCAGCATTGCCTTGGAGCCAACAACAGATTACCACTGCCGCCCACATCTATCAGTTGCCCGCAAGCGACGGTACTTACCTCCACCTCGATGCCAAGGTAACAGGCCTCGGTGGTGCAAGTTGCGGTCAAGGCGGTCCGTTCATTGAAGACCAAGCACGTAGCACTAACTACAACTTCGGCTTCGTTATCCGTCCTGTTGCTGCAGGTCAGCAACCCGCTGAAGCAGCTAAGGTAAGCCTATCGGGCGAACAACCTATCAGCATTGAACATAGCCGCACAGGCGTTGTTACGCTCAGTTCTCCTGCCAAGGGCCGCACGATAATGTATGCCTTGAATGGTAGCAAGAAGGCTACTGCCTATACCGAGCCTATTAATCTGCGTGCCGGAGGTACGATTACGACTTGGTATAAGGACAATCCTTCGATGAAGACGTCAATGCGCTACGACAAGGTAGAGAGCGTGCCCCTTCAGGTAGTATTCGCTTCGTCTGAAGAACCTAATGGCGGCAGCGCTGCCAACATGGTCGACGGCGATCCTGCAACGATGTGGCACACCATGTATTCTATCACCTTGGCCAAGTACCCTCACTGGGTAGACTTCGATGCTGCCGAACAGAAGGTAATGAAGGGCTTCACCTTCTTGCCTCGTCAGAGTGGTACGAATGGTTGGGTGAAGGACTACGAAATCTACGTTAGCCAAGACGGCAAGAACTGGGGCGAACCCATTCACAAGGGTACGTTTGCAGCCAATGCCGAACTCAAGCGCGTGATGTTTAGCAAGCCCGTCAAGGCTCGTTACATTCGTTTCCGTGCACTCAACGAGCAAGGTGGTCAAGACTTCGCTTCAGGAGCAGAGTTCTCACTGATTGCTGAGTAAAATTTATAAATCATAAAAAGTTCCCCTAGGACTTGATGACAAGTAGTAGGGGAGCTTTTTTATGGTTGTTCTCTAATGGGGTGTTCTAAAAATTCTGGCGCGTTGATTTGTGCCCTATCGGAAGTGTATTTTTGAAAGCAAACGAAGGAGCATAGCGGGCTATGTGACTGAGTTTGCCTTCAAAAAGACACTTTCGAGAGGGTGCAAATCAACCGACAGAATTAGAACATTCTAAAAACAGAATTTTTAGAACACCCCTAATATCAATTTATTGACAATATATGAAAAAGAGATATCATGCTCCTCTCTCAACCATTATAGAGCTAGCCACTTCAACGATACTGGCAAATTCGCTTAGAATAGGTGTGACAGAAGATGAAGTTGATGCAGCTGACACTTATTCAAACAGGCAACATCGTCCCACCAATGGCCCTTGGAGTGGCAAACTCTGGGACGAAATGAAGTGACGTGTAAACTGCAATTGGGCCTCACCCCCTAACCCCCTCTCCTTGAGGAGAGAGGGACAAGTAGCCTTTTCTTGCTCATTTTTAGGAAATATCTCAAGCAAGAAACTGGGGAGAAAAAGGTAACTTCATTCCCCCTCCTCTGTGGGGGAGGGGGTTAGGGGGAGAGGCCCCATTTATATTTATTCCTTAATTATCATGTAATTTGCCGTTAATTATTTCATTAATTTTTTTTTGTTAATTGTTCATTAATTTGGCTCTATAACGAATTGTGTGGGTAAACTGCAATTTGTCGAACAGAACAAAAAAGATTAATGAATCGATTAACGAAAAAGATTAATGGAAAGATTAATGAAAAAGATTAATGATAGATTAATGAAACATTAATGTTTAAAACTAAGCGCGAAGCGCGTAACGTAAAGTTTTTTGCGCT
>JBNMKQ010000095.1:0-9645 GCA_050874425.1 Alloprevotella sp. | reverse complement strand
GGGGGAATAAGTTACTCTTGCTTCTTGAGTTTCTTCTTGGTTCTCAATTAGAAACGCAGCAAGTAAAGGTTACTCATTTCCCCTCCCCTATGGGGGAGGGGGTTAGGGGGAGAGGCCAAATTGCAGTTTTACCCACACAATTCGTTATAGAGCCAACTTAGAAGAATACTCACCATCAAAAAGAGAGCGAAGCCAACTATTGGGTTAGCTTCGCTCTTCCTTTATGCTTTATATGTTATAATGTTTTATTACATCGTCTTCAAGTGCTCGAAAGCAGCCTTTACGAAGTCGTTATCAGGATTGATTTCCTTAGCAATAGTAGCATACTTCGTAGCCTCAGCCTTGTTGGGCGTATCGATTGATACGTAGTAGAAGAAGAGGTAACGGCAAGCTTCAAAACGAAGGTTCTTTGCCTTTTCCTTCACGTCTTCACCTTCACTCTCGTTCATCAACCTCGTGTAATACTCGCAAGCTGCAGCACTTGGCTTGTTAGCATCGGTAATGCTCAAGTTTGCCAACATACGGTATGACATCAAGATAGGCATGCGGTTTTCACTTTGGGCTTCGGTGATAGCCTTGAAGGTTGAGATAGCCTTGTCGTGGTATTCCTTCTTTTGCTCAGGCGTATTGTCCTTTTGCTGATAAGCAGCCGCATACTTGTAACCCAACTGATACTTGTCAGAGAGGTCGGCCTTGTCACCCAACAACTCTAAGTACTTGTTGAACACCTCAATACCCTTAGCAGCTTGCTTGTTGCGAACGTAAAGGTTAGAGATTTCGTAGTAGTAAGAACCGCGCTTCGTAGCATTCTCCGTCTTCTTCTTTTCGTCGTCTAAGTCGGCAGCCTTGGTTTCAAGGTCTTTCACTGCCAATTCATAGTAGTTGATAGCATCGGCAAGGTTGCCTTGCTCCTTGGCCAACTTACCAGCGAAGTCATAGTCCAAGTACATGTAGACAGAGTCAGCAAATTGCTTATCACGAATGTAAGCAGCAGCTTCATCGGCAGCCTTCAAAGCACCATCATAGTCCATTGAAGTCTCTACTTTGTTGTACTTAGCGAAGAATGCCATACGAGGAATGATGATGTCCTTCGGTGCGAGGGGCTGAATCTCTTGCGTGATGGCGATAATCTTATCCAAATAAGTCTCGTCCTTTACTGACATTGAGAAGAGTGACTGCAAGTAGTTCTCGCAAGCAGCGATGTCAATCTTGCCTTCCTCCTTCGGAGTAGCAGCATAGTAGCTGTTATAGCTTTCGATAGCCTTCGCATAGTCGCTCAACTTATAGTAGATATCGCCCTTTTCCTTATCTGCGTCAGTGAAAGAGGGGTCAGCCTCTTTAATCTTGTTCAAATAATCAATAGCAGCGTGAGGGTTTACGTTTTTGTAAACGAAAGCATTACGCTTCATAGCAGCAATATTGGTAGGTTCAACAGCCAATACTTCGTCAAATCGGCCACCGGCTTCACCCCAACGTTGTGCCTTCATAAACACTTCACCAGAGAACATAAGGCCAGGAACGTAAGTAGGATCGAGCGTATAAACATCCTTAGCACACATGCTAGCTGCGGGATAGTTGTCATGCTCCAAGAAGTAAGTACCTACGGCTACCAAATCTTCCTTACTTTTCTTAATCTTCTTTGAAAGGTTCATATACACCTTGTTGGCCTTGTCGGGATCTTCCATATTGAGAGAAACGACTTGTTCAGCCATGGCTTGGTATTCAGGATTCAAAGGAGGGCAGTCGTAAGTACGTGACTGTGCCTGAGCCCCATTCACGCCCATAGCGAGGAGGGCAGATAGCGCTACTGCGCGAAAAAAGTTCTTCTTCATATTGTTATGTTGTGATATACGTTTGGTTGAGTTGCCTCTCGTTATTAATGTATTTTTATAACAAAAGGCATGCAAATATAGCAAATTATAAAAAGATAAACGTTTTGGCTACAATTTTATTTACTTGCGTCACTATTTTTTAGCAATAAATTAGCCACGCGACCTTTTACTTTATGCTTACGTCCTTTACTTGCACGGGGGTAATAGGCAGCATCTGTGAATTGTTACAAATAATGGTTTGTCCCTTTTGTCCCTTTAAGTAAAAGTAGAAGTTCTTGAGCATAGACTGGCTACGCGGGTCGGTATGAATGACATAGACTGAGCGCAACAGGGGGTAGTCGGCTGTGGCTATATAGTATTGGTACGGACGTACATACTTTGCAAACTCGTCTCCTGTTCGCGATACACGCATTACCTTGAAGGGAAGTTTTGAGAAGTCGGCCATAGCATTGCCTTGCTTGCCCATTAACCAATTCGCACCGACGACACCTATAATATTAGGATTCTCTTCTACCATCTTCAACACCGACTCATTGTTTTTACCTTCTGAGGCATACACGTTGCCTTTGAGGTCCTGACCATTGCAAAGTGAGTCTTTCATATAACGAACGGTGCTCGAACCAGAGTTATCGAAAATCAAATGGAGTTCTCCCTTGCGCCCTCTATTCTTCGCCAATTGTTCCCAGCGAGTGATGCGGCCACTTACGATACCTTTTACCTCGTCAAGCGTAATGAGTGAATCATTGTTTTCTTTGTTGATTACTAAAGCGATAGCATCAGATGCGATTAAGGCTTGTGTGGCATCTAAGCGATGTGAGCGAATGAGGTTCAACTCATTCTCCTTCAACTTTCGCGTTACAATAGCGCAGCGCAAACTATCATGTGCTAACATACGAATAGCCTCATCTTCGCTTACATATTGCGGTTTCATATTTGCCTCTGGATAGGCCATACCATAGCTTTGCACCAAGTTGTCCATAATAAGCTTAAAGGTCTCGTCAATGGCTACATTGACGTCATCTTCTTTCATCCAATTGGGATTGCCTTTCTTGTCGCTTTTACATGCAGTAGTCACGAAGAGGGTGACCAACAGGAGCAAATAAACTATTTTATTACGTTTCATCTTGTTTTATTTATTCAATAGCAATAGCAAAGGTAGTGCGAGGCGAATGCAGAACGTCAAGTTTACTTGAACGTTATGCTGAGCCGAAGCCTACCTTATGCAAAGGTAGTGCGAGGCGAATGCAGAACGTCAAGTTTACTTGAACGTTATGCTGAGCCGAAGCCTACCTTATGCAAAGGTAGCACAAGAAGCGGAAAAGGCAAAACTTTGCTCACTATTTTTAGTTTCACTTAAAATGAGTACTATAACATGAAACACTCGTTATTAGAATTGCTAACTTTGCACGTTGCAAAAAAGATATTTAGTTTTTGACATGAAACGAAAAGTTTACATAACACTTGGTGCGGTGCTACTGCTTATTATTGTGGGCTGCACTTTACTCATTTTCATTCCTAACAAAACGGACAAGCAACTTAGTGCCGTTTGCCGCGTTGAGGGGAAAGCTTACTACCTCTTAAAGGTAAACGATAAAGACACCTTATACCTTTCCCTACGCGACGACTCTCTCCAAACGGCTTGCTTACAAGCCAATGATACGGACGAGGTACACTATCAATCGGGGGCCTTCTTATCGAATGAGGGCGACTTGATTACAAGCGATGCGCTTACGGGCAACTATCCAGACTCGCTCAACGCCCAACAATTACGCACTCGCCTCATGCGACTCGACACTTTACTCTCGCAGAAACTCATCAACGACGAAGGGGAAAAAGATGAATTGGACGACTATGCACGCACACACACAGTCATAGACGATGGGTATAACGAAGTAATGGCTTACCGCGTCAAAGTGACGGAACGAGCCGAGCAAACGGACTCTACACTGAAGTTGATTAAGGCGGCACTAAAGTCAAAACATAAAGAAACGGCTCAGTTGATATTAGACGTAAACGTCAGCAATGCGCACATGGCCACTCAAAAGGCGCAACTGCGCGCCCACAAGAGTGGATTACTTCTTTTACAACTCAATAGCAAAGCTTTGCCTAAAGATTGTCAACGTTTCTCCGTCTATCGTTGGGGCGTGCGACATAACCGAAGCCGCCTCTTGGCTTATAACGACTTGGGGAGCGTCTGCCAACTCCCCTGCCCTACGCTAACAGATAGCGACAGCGAGCTCTTCACGGCTGCCGAAGGAGGCGCTTGGGTAAATAGCTCTGGACATATCAGTGGCATACAATACAAAAAAGGCCGCATCTCGTCCTACGACGTTGCGCGCCTTATGCGAAGCGTACATTGTTGGCCGATGTGGTGGTGGCACAACTTACAAGGGTGGATGAAACGACTTTCGGAAAAGTCAACAACGACCGAACGCACCACCGCTCCTTCTTCTTTGCAATGTAAAAGTTTCGCCATTGCCGACTCCTTAATATATATAGGTACTGTCAATCCCAATAAGAAGGTGAGCAATCACCCCATGCGCCAAGGCTACGGCCAACTGATTTATCCGAATGGCAAGCAATACGTGGGTTATTGGCAAGAGGACTCACTTCATTCGGGCAAGTGCATCAGTAGTCGGGGGATCTATGAAGGAGCATTTGACAAAGAGAGCGAGTTTGACGGACAAGGTAAACTTTACGCTGCAAATGGAGAATACTACGAAGGAGAATGGAATGCGGGGAAACGCTCTGGCCACGGCTTTAGTTCTCAATGTCATCGCATGGTACGCTGCGGTTCGTGGCGCAACGGGCGCTTCCAAGGTGAGCGCATGGTTTACACGGCCGACCGCGTTTACGGCATTGACCTCTCGCGTCATCAACATGAGAAAGGCAGCGGACGAAAGGTCAAAAAGTATGGCATCGACTGGAGCAACTTACGCATCAGCAGCCTTGGCAATGGCCGTAGGGTGCAAGGAGCTGTGAACTATCCCGTTTCGTTTGCCTATATCAAAGCCACCGAGGGACGCACGATATTTAATAAGTATTATCCCAACGACTTACGTCAAGCACGCAAGCATGGCATAGCGGTGGGTAGTTACCACTTCTTTACGACGACAAGTTCTGGGGCGCAACAAGCTGATTACTTCTTGCGTATGGCATGGATTGGGAAGTCTGACCTTCCCCCCGTACTTGACCTTGAGCCTACCGAGGCACAAATTCGTAAGCTGGGAGGTGACGCGGCGCTCTTCCGCCAAGTACTCGTTTGGTTGCACCGCGTTGAACAAAAACATGGTAAGCGTCCGATTCTATACGTAGGTCAACTCTTTGTCAACAATCACTTAAAGCACGCTCCTAGCGAATTGCGCAAATACGACGTTTGGATAGCTCGCTATGGTGAGTTCAAGCCTTACGTCAAGTTGCTGCATTGGCAACTCACCCCCTACGGCCGCGTTCGTGGCATTCATGGTGAGGTAGACATCAACGTTTTTAATGGCACAAAAGAAGCGTTTGAAAAGTATAAACGTGGATAGATAGCGTTTGAGGACTGCATTGGGGCCTCTTCCCCTACCCTTCTCCCCGACCAGGGAAGGAGTAGGGGGAGAGGCCCTTTTGCAGTCTGTAATCTCACAATAAACAATGTTACATAACATTGTCCACTCAAAAAGCCGTTAGTTTGTTTTGTTGTACTTCTGCCTTACACTACTTTTGCATAAAGTAGGCTGCGGCTCAGCAAAACGTTCAAGTTAACTTGACGTTCTGCACTCGCCTTGCACTACTTTTGCATATATTAGCAATCAATACTCTTCAAATTTACCTATCCCGCATGAAAAACCTTTACATCCCCTTATTGGCTCTTGCTACTTGCTGCGCCACACAAGTTGAGGCAAAGGTTAGAGACCTGTTGCCACGTCCACAAATGATTGAAGCCACACAAGGCTCTTCACCTTTTTTATTACAACGCAACGTACAAGTTACTGACCCCACTCACAACGCAACCCTTCAACGTTTCTTGACTGAAACGGGATGTAAAAGCGACGATGGGGCTACAGCCCAAATTATAGTCGAAATTGTAACCTCTATCCCCAACTCTTACGACTACACACTTAATGGATTTGAAAACGAAGCCTACAACTTGGTTATCACACCCAACGAAGTACATATTAAGGCCATTACCCCAACTGGTGTAACACGTGCAGCTCAAACGTTAGCCCAATTGGCCGAAGGATATGACGAAGGCGAAGCGCCTGCACTTGAAGCACTTACCATGACCGATTGGCCTGCCTTCAAACTGCGTGGGTGGATGCAAGACGTGGGGCGATCTTTCTTATCTTTTGAAGAGCTAAAGAAGGAAGTTGACTTGCTTTCACGCTTCAAAGTAAACGTTTTTCATTGGCATTTGACTGAAAAGCTAGCATGGCGTTTTGAGGTAAAGCAATACCCACAACTCACCGCTAATGCCAACATGACACGCTACCCAGGGCAATACTACACTCAGGAGCAATGTAAGGAGTTGGAAGCCTATGCAGCAGAACGCGGTGTAACGGTCATTCCCGAAATTGACATGCCTGGCCATAGCGACGTGTTTACGAAAGCCATGGGCTTTGGCATGCAAACACCCCAAGGCATTGCCGCCCTCAAAAATATTTTAAACGAAGTAGTTAAAGCCTTCCCACTCGCCCCTTACATTCACATTGGCGGCGATGAGGTTACACTGAATGACGGCTTTTTAGAAGGCATGACACAATATGTGCGCGAAACCTTGGGACGGAAAGTTATTACATGGAATCCGTTGAAGAACAAAGCCGTAGCCAGTGACAAGGCTGATATGACACAGATGTGGTCGTCAAGTGGTAAAAAGATTGCGGGCATGCCTAACATTGACTGCCGTTACAATTACACGAACCACTTTGACGTATATGCCGACCTCGTTGGCATTTATAAAAGCAACATCTACTACCAACAAAAGGGCGATGCAGAAGTGGCAGGTACCATTTCTGCGGCATGGAACGATACAAAGGTTAAGACTGAAACCGACATTATCAAGCAAAACAACCAATACGCTAATATCTTGGCATCGGCCGAACGCGCTTGGATAGGTGGTGGAAAGCAATACATTGAAGTTGGCGGCACGAAGTTGCCCAACAAGGGCGAGGAATTCGAAGAATTTGCCGACTTCGAACGTCGTTTTCTCTTCCATAAAGCGCACTCTCTGAAGAATGAACCTATTCCCTACGTCAAGCAGACCAACGTTCATTGGCGCATAACCGATCCATTCCCCAACGGAGGAGATGCTACCAAGGTATTTCCACCCGAACAGAATACGGACGACGTATTGCCCACAAGTTTCATTTACGACAAGAAACTTTATAACACATCGTTTGCTACAGGTGCTGGCATCTACTTGCGCCACATTTGGCACCCAACAGTACCCTCTTTCTTTAGCGCTCCTGCCGATAACCAAACGGCCTACGCTTGGACGTACGTTTACTCTCCCAAAGAACAACAAGTAGGTGCACAAATTGAGTTCTACACCTATAGTCGTTCGGGCAACGATACAGCCCCTAAAGCGGGACAATGGGACAGACGCGGCTCACGCATTTGGCTGAACGGCAACGAAATCCCTGCTCCACAATGGGAACAGACGGACGTAGCCATTTCACAAGATCATGCTACACAAGGACTGACGAACGAGAACTTTACCGCACGCGAACCCGTTTCGCTCACTTTAAAGCAGGGTTGGAATAAGGTATTTCTAAAGTTACCCCATGCCAACAAAGGCGGTACGAGTCGTGATAAGTGGCAATTCACCTTTGTCATTACCGACACAGAGGGTCGCAATGCTGTTGACGGACTGATTTATTCACCCGATAAGAAACTGACAGACGAGATTCCTAACGAGGAAGAGAAAGGCCGTCCCTTGGTAAGCAACGATCAATACACTTATTGGTATACACTTAGCACTCCCAAGCGCGGCACACGCTATACTACCTCGTATGGTGTTGGAAAAGATATCATTGGCGATGCTTCAGCTACGGAAGCCTCACAATGGAAGTTCGTAAGCCGTACCGACGGTTCGCTCGACATTATCAATCGTGCTGACGGCACTTACGTTTCACCCACATCGGCCAACAATAGTGCACTGAGGACTGTTGCCGAACAACCCTCAACAGGTTGGAACATTGCCTCAACCCCAAGTGAAGGTTACTTCATCATTACGAATGGGACTACAGAGTTCAACCAAACGCAAGCAGGATTGGGATATAAGGTATACAATTGGGGCTACAATACGACTGGCTTTCCCAATGCGTTCAACAACACTGACGCAGGTTGCCTTTACGTATTCAATATGGTAGAGATTGATTCTTCTGACCCAACACCTGAACCAGAGGTCCAAACACCCAAATTGAGCAACGAACAAACCTATTATTGGTATAAGTTTAGCTCGTCGCGCTACCCCACCCGCTTTCCTACCTCTTATGGTGAAGGACAAGCTGTAGTGAGCGAAGCCAACGCAAAGTCCAACAAGTCTGAATGGAAATTTGTTGACCGCGGCGATGGTACCTTCAACATTGTCAATCGTGCCGACGGACTTTACCTTTCGCCCATAGCCGACAACAACAAACCGCTTTCAACCACAGCCACCCAACCTACTGATGGGTGGAAGTTTATGGAATGCGGTATCGACAACTACTACCTATTGGTCAGCGACGGCAATCATACAGAAATCAATCAAACGAAAGAGAAAGAAGGCTTTCAACTCTATAATTGGGGATATGGCTCAAAGGTGGCAGGCGAATATCGCCTTGACGACACAGGTTGTCAATTCTCATTCATTCTGACCGACACGGAAAGCGTATCAACAGCTATCAATAGCAGCCACCAACTTCAGCAAGAGGTAAGGGTCGTAAATAGACGAATCGTTTGCAATCAGCCTTACCGCCTTTACGCTATCGATGGCAAAGCGTTGTCAATTGGACGCCAACTTAACGCTGGTGTTTACCTAATACGAACCGCCAAGAATGTCACAAAAATTGTTGTAAAATAATTTTCCGCATTCAGCCCAATCGTGAACGCTTTAGCCTAACAGTCATATAACTCTCTGAATATCAACTCATTACGCCTTTACTCAATTATTCAAGCAGAATAAATTTGTTTTTATTCCACAAATTATCGTTCAAAACGAGGCAAAAAGCGCCACAATAACGCTAAAAAATCACTTCAATAATAGCACAAAAATGTTACGCTATCGAGGATTAATTAAAATTTTTCCTCGATAGCGTTTTAATTACTCCTCGAGAGCATTTTAAATACTCCTCAATAGCGTTTCAAAAACACGTTATTATGCTTATACGCAGTGCTATTTTTTTCTAGAATCACAACTTAACTTTGTCTGAATTTCTTACCTATATTACACTATTTATGGCTCTGTAACGAATCGGGTGGGTAAACTGCAATTTGATGAGGCCTCTCCCCCTAACCCCCTCCCCCACAGGGGAGGGGGAATAAGTCACTCTTACATTTTGAGTTTTCTGTTGGTTCTCAACTAGAAACGCAGCAAGTAAAGGTTACTTAGTCCCCCTCCCCTGTGGGGGAGACCGTCCGAAAACTCCATTTTTGATTTTTGAAACTTTCGTTTTGGAACTATTATACTTTAATGTAAGACATAAATATCATACATACGTATATTTCGTTGCAGATTGTAAGCTATCGGATTAACAAAATGGAGTTCTCGGACAGTCTGGGGGGCGGGGGGTAGGGGGAGAGGCCTCATCAAATTGCAGTTTAACAAAATACATTTTTCATAATCAAATAT
>JBNMKQ010000094.1:0-9671 GCA_050874425.1 Alloprevotella sp. | reverse complement strand
TTAATCTATCATTAATCTTTCCATTAATCTATCATTAATCTTTCCATTAATCTTTTCCATTAATCGTCTCATTAATCTATTTTCGTTAATCTTTTCATTAATCTTTTCATTAATCTTTGTCTGTTTGACAAATTGCAGTTTGTATCTGTTATTAAACGCAATATTACCCACATGATTCGTTATAGAGCCTTTTTAATACTCTTTGGGGTTTACACCAAAATACTCTTTAAAGCACTTGGTGAAGTAACTGGGCGACGAAAATCCCGTTTCGTAAGTAACTTGTGAGACACTCATGTCGGTGCGGTGGAGCAAGTCGGCCGCCTTCTTAAGGCGTGCAACACGCAATATCTCGATGGGCGAAAGGCCCGTGAGTGATTTGATTTTACGATACAACTGGGTGCGACCGATGCCCATTTGAGTGGCCATATCTTCAACCGAGAAATTGGCCTGTTTGAGATTTTGCTCAATGAGCAATCGAAAACGTTCGGCAAAAGATTTGTCGAGGTCGCTTACGTCAGACTTGCGAATGTTCGTGTCATCACCAAAGGCCAACTTGAGGCGTCGGCGGTTGGCTATGAGGTTGCGCAAGCGGGCACGGAACATGTCGGGGCTAAAGGGCTTGGCAATGTAAGCATCGGCCCCACAGTCGAAACTGACTACCCGTTGATCGTCGAGCGTGCAGGCAGTAAGCATCATCACGGGTACGTGAGAGGTCTGCCATTCGTCCTTTAGTCGGCGGCAACATTCCCAACCATTCATGACGGGCATCATGACGTCGCATACTACGGCATCGGGTATGATTTGGCGGGCACGGGTTAGGCCCTCTTGGCCGTCGGCTGCTTCGACCACCTTGTAGTCGTTGCCCAAGAGCAGTTTGATGTAAGAGCGAATGTCCTCATTGTCGTCGATGACTAAAACGGTGGGCGGTTCGTCTGTCTCGTCCTCTTTATTACCAGAAGGCATAGGCAGCGGTTCGGGACGTTGCAACTCGTTTTGCATCTTGTTAATAGCTTCAGCCGACCCGATAGCGGGTTGGTTTTCGAGAGGTTGCTCGATGTGGTCGATTACGCTATGCTCATTGCATGGTATGCTAACGATGAAGCGCGTGCCTGTGCCCAAAGTACTTTCGGCACGCACCGTTCCACCATGTAACTCGACAAATACCTTAACCGTGGCCAATCCAATGCCCGAACCGTCGTGGCTTACGTCGGCTTGGTAAAAGCGGTCGAAGATGTAGGGCAACTTGTCGCGCTCAATGCCTTGACCCGTATCTTCGACAATGAGTGTGAGTTGTCGGCCTTGTTCAATGTCGTCGGTGAGTTGAGCCGAAACGTTAATCTTACCCCCTTCGGGAGTGTACTTAAATGCGTTTGATAGGAGGTTGTAAAGTACGCTCTCCATTTTTACTCCGTCAACGTAGCCTTGCCACCCACCAGGGGCTGTGGTGGGTAGGCACTTGATGTTATAACGAATGAGTTTCTTGTGTGCTAAGGTATTAAATGGCTCGCACCACTTTCTTACAGCCTCGTCGAGGAGCATGGAGGTAGGGTGGAGTTGTAGTTTACCATCTTCGTACTTACGGAAGTCAAGCATCTGTCCTACCATGCGCAGCAAGATGTTGGCATTGGCATTGACCATATTGAGCAAGCGCTGCTGTTCGGCATTGAGATTGGTGCTCAACAGAAGTTGTTCGACGGGAGCCGTGATGAGTGTGAGCGGTGTGCGTAGGTCGTGCGACACCTCGGTGAAGAAGGTGAGTTTGCTCTGTGTGCTCTCTTCTACCTCTTTGGCCATTTTGACCAATTGGTCGCGTTGCTCCTCGAGTTTGCGCTTCTGTTGTGCTAACTCTTCGTTGCGGCGAATGGTGATGTAGTACATGCGAATGCCAAAACTCAGCAATAGGCCAATCAACACGATGATGACGATGCAGGCTAAGAGCAGCATGTTCTGCATAGAGTAGCGCGAAAGAAACTTGTCCATTTGTTGGCCGAGCTGGTCAATGCGCTCTTCGCTCTCTTTGATTTGGTCGCTCTGAATGCGGAAGATGCGTGACGTAGCACTATTGATAATGGCAGAGCGTAATTCCGTATCGCGTTGATAAGGCTCGTGGTTGAGTATTTGTAGCGCCGTTTCAATAATCTTATCGCCGCCTGTAGGGTAGACAAAAGTGGCCAAGAGCTTGCCTTGCTCTACATTCTCAAGTCCACCGCCACGGCCTGATAGCCCGTCAACTCCGATTACTTTTATCTCTGGGTGTCCTAAGCTCTGTAACGTCTGATGAATGCGTACGCCTGTGCGATCGTTGGGGGCGAGAATGAGTTGGGGAACAGTCCCGGCCTTAAACATAGAGTCGAGTTGTTGCTCGACGCGTGGCCCCTCCCAACCGACTTCAAACTGAGCTACAATGTGAATGCCTGGAGCCTTGCGCAAGGCTTCATGCAGTCCTTCGTGGCGCTCGCTGGCGGCTGTGCCAGCAAGTCGGCCCGTGAGTTCGGCTATGGTGCCATTGCCTTGTAGTGTCTGAATAACAAAGGCACCGATGTCCTTACCTATGGCGCGATTGTTGGCGCCAATAAAGGCCGTGTAGTGTTGGGTAGAAGTCTTGCGGTCGGCCACGATTACAGGAATGCCCTTTGCCATGGCCTTTTCGACAGCGGGACTGAGGGCACGTCCTTCGTTGGGACAGACGACAAGTAGGTCGACTCCTTCGTTGATGAGGCTATCGATTTGACGGGTTTGCTGTTCGTTGCTGTCGTGTGCTGAGCGTATGTCGAGTTGCACGTTTTTATAAAACGTGGCTTCGCGTCGCATTTCGTTGTTCATCTGCTGACGCCAAGCGTCTTGGCTGCATTGCGAAATGCCGATGCGATAGGTGGGCTCGCTCTTCTGACAGGAAACGATAAGAGTAGAAACGAGTAGTAACGCTAAGTGTGGTTTCATGGGGGAACACGAATGGTTGTTAAGGAAAGGGGAACGTTAATATATCGTTAATGTTAATGATTGATTGAAGTTACTATCCGAAATATGTTCTGGCAATAGATAGAAATTTCATGCGGTTTGGAATGGTCTCCATGGTGTCTTCGTCGACGTGGCAGAGGTCGCGAATGGCGTAGATGCCCAATTCTTCGTCGGTAGGCTGACGACCTACGTTGCGGAATAGGTGGTTGCGTGCATCGATGATTTCGATGGCTTCATTGTTATAGTCGGCAGGCTCCATGCTAAGGCGCAATTCGGCTTTAACGAAGCTTTCAAGTGCGTTGACAAAGTCGGTTGTTTGGTCAATCATAATAGGGTTGTAGGTTAAGAGATTAGGGTGGGATGGGTTAAAAGGTTTGTTTTTGAACTATGGAGCGCAGAGATTTTATAGGGCCAAGGCGTTATGTCAAGACTAAAAGTGATAGAACAAACGTTTTAACCTTCTAACCTTTTAACCCTTAAAAAATTACCACCCCGTGGCGTTCATGCCGCAAGCTGTGTACCACTCCGTTTGTTGAAACGATTCGTTGAGATCGCCAAAATTACAACTATTGGCATTGTCGGTATAGATAGTTTGTGGAATGAATAGACTCACCCCACGGTAATGGTCAGTGGCAGTGGGTATGGTTTGGTACTGAGTGTAGTTAGGCCCAACGTAGATGCGGGGGGTGCTGTAGTGAGATGTAACGCAGCGATCGAGTGCTTGGCGAACAGTGGTGAGGTAAGGTTCGGGCAATATGCGCTCAAAAGCTTGTAAGGCATCGTAGTTGTGAGGGCGATAGTAGAATATCCTCGTGTATGTCTGATAATTGAGCACAGACGACATGTCGGGCGACTGGCGATTGGCCAAGGCGGAGTAGGGGAGTGCCTCTTTTAGAGCTGTGGCAAGTGCAGGGAGTTGATCCGTACGCACGGCAGATATGGTGATGCCCATATCATCATAGACGGTGTAGTATTCGTTGACAACGTCGTTGTAGTACGTGCGTGTAATGCTATCGGGCGAGGCGGCAAAAAGTCCGCATCGCAACTGATTGGTGTAGTTGGCACCAGCTGAAGGAATAGACATGGGCGAAGCTACGACGTAGTCCGTTACGTTGCGCAAGGCATAGTCCACTTCAAGGCCTTGCATGAGGCAAGCATCGAAGAGAATGTAGTTGAAATGAAGCCCCGTGCGCTGAATGACTTGTGCAAGGTCGGTAATGTTCATTTGGGTGCCGTCATTGCGATCGTATGGATTATAGTTCGTGTCAATGCCAAATGAGAAAGGTCGGGCTGACGCTGCAGCGATAGTGGGGTAGCGTTTTTCGTAGTCGGTATTAGTGGCGGGCAACCACCCGTCAGCATGCGACCATAGGGTGAGTCCGTACTCTTGTGCGGGGAACTTGTCTTTTACCATTTGTAGCACCGCTTGAAGTGTGCGGGGAGAGGTAGAGCACGTGTCGTTGTCGAAGGTGGTGACAAGGTGTGGCTTGTTCCATTGGCGCGCGATGCGATAAAGGCGTGGGGCGCGAAGGCTATCGTCGTCGATAAAGAGGAGTAGACGGTCGTTGTCGGCCAAGTATTGTCGGCCGTTCATGAGTTCGGTGGAGTCGGCTACTGCATTCTTATTGAGTGAATTTTGGGCTGCCATATAGATAAGTACGGTGCGGCGGGCTACGGTAGAACCGGGCTGCACAGGGTCATCGTCGTGGCAACTGCAAAGCAGTAGGCTGAAAAGGAGTAGTAGGTATGATAGATGTCGCATGGAGGGGAGAAGAGAGTTGAATGGGGGTAAGAAGTTTAGGGAGTTAAATAAGTTTAGGGAGTTAAATAAGTTTAGGGAGTTAAATAAGTTTAGGGAGTTTAATAAGTTTAATAAGTTTAGGGAGTTTAATAAGTTTAATGAGGTTAATGGCTTCTTGATGAAGTGCCTTTATCGCGTGCTAGAAAGCACGCGTTACGTAGGCGAGTTTATAGCTCATTAAACTCATTCAACTAATTAAACTCATTAAACTCATTCAACTAATTAAACTTAACATTGACTGTTTTGAAGCCAAATGATTTAAAGATGCGTGTAAATTCGTTGCGTGCGTTGCGTTCAGCCGTTTGGAGGTTTTGAGGAGTGAGGCAACGTTGCATCATTTTCTTACGAGCTTGAGCGTAGAGTTGGTCACGTGCCTCGGGCGGAATGGTGCCTTTCTCATAAAACGAACGGCTGCGTGCCTCGTCAATAAAATTGTTGTCGAGCAAGGCCGCGTGTGGCAAGGTAAGTTGCGCGGTAGAGTCGGGGAGCGAGGTGAACCAATCATCGGATGCTTTGCTCATATCGATGCCAAGGCGCAACGTGCCTTGATAGATGCGCGTGAGGCGGTCGGTGGTGAGTGTGCGAGGACGCTGCCACTCAACGAGTTCCTCAGTGTTGATGGTGAGGAACTCCCATTGCCCGATGTCGCGCACCGACATGATTTGCTCAGGGGTTAGGTCGATGCGTGTGTCGCGTTCTACCTCAAGGTGTATCGGGGAACTTTCTTTGATACCTATATAAATATAAGTAACGGCAATGACGATGGCGGCTACGGCAAAAATCCACCACCAGCGCAGCAAGCGTTGTAGGTTTTTCATTTTAGTTCGTTTGAAGCTTTGTCCAATCATGGTCAGAATAGTTGCGGCCAAAGCGTAAGGTGATTTGACTCTCGGTATATCCTAAGTTAGAAAAAAGCGGAATGAGTTGGCGTGCAGCACTCTGCTTAGCGCGCTCTTCTAAGCCGTAACGTGAAAGGTGCGCAGTCACGCTATCGGCTCCTTGTTGGGCAAAGTTGGCAATCTCGGCATCGGTGTAGCGCGAACGCAGGGCATCAACGTATTGACGTGTGCCTTGATTGTCAACACGCGTAGAAGTGATGATGACGTGCGGGTCGGGCAGGGTGATGACAAGTGTGCTATCAGTGCGTTGTAGGTTGTCGGAGGTAAAGTTGGCAAAGTCGATGTAGGCCTTTAGCGTAACGTCGATGGGGATAGCAATGCGGCGGTCGCCCATGCGAGCGGGGAGGTCAACTTGTAGACCCAACACCTTGCCTTTGAGGCGAGGCTCGTCGGTATGTGTGATGAGTTTGTGAATTTTCATCTCGGCTGTATAGAGCCGAGCACACGACTGAACGCGCATAACCATCAATGCCGTAGTGTCGACGGCAGATTGTGCGGTGCGCTTTGCTTCGCTATCCTTGTTTTGTCTGTGGCATGACGTGAAGCAAAACGCAAAAGAATGGAGCAAAGCAATGTATATAATATAGATAAGCCAATGTTTTACTTTCATAATACAAAATTATAGAAAATAATGTATGGCAAAAAACTCTTGTAGCGTTTTCTTGTTTTTGTGCTTAAAGTTTTGTTACTTTGCCATTCCATTAAATGCAATAAACAGAGTATATGAAAAAGATAGTATTGGCATCAACTTGCTTACTGTTGGGGCTTGCGTTGGCTTCGTGTAGTAACAAAAAAAGTGATGCTGAGGCACAAAACGTTGATAGTACACAGACTGTAAATAATAACAATGCTCCGTATGCTGAGCCAGCACAAAGTAATGCTTATACGGCTAAGTTGGCTGGTAAGCAGTTTGACATTACGATATCGCGCACGGCTGATAAATCTTTACCAATTGTAAAGGATGACTTGGGCAAGGAATTTTATGACAATCGTGTGGACGTTGTGATAAAGTGCAACGGACAGGAGTTCTATAAAAATTCGTTTACGAAAGATGCTTTTTCAGAGTTTTTGACCACGGCTGCCGATCGTCAAGGCACAGTGTTACTCGGTATGGCTTATGATAGTGCCAAGAGTGATGGACACGCCATTCGACTTGGTGCACAAATCGGTCAGGTGGGCATTGAAGAAGGTCCTGCCTTTAGTATCGAAATTCCCCTTGACGGTAGTGCAGCAAGCATCGTGCGCGATAATAATCAAGACACTACGGGCGACGATATGACGGATTGATAGGTTGGGGTTATGAGGTTATTGGGTTGTGAGGTTATTAGGTTATGAGGTTATTGGGTTATGAGGTTATTAGGTTAAAAAGTTAGTGTGTCTAACTATTGTTTAACTCGTAATCTCATTAAACTCATTAAACTTATTAAACTCATCAACTTATTAAACTTATTAAACTTATTAAACTCATCAACTTATTAAACTCATCAACTTATTAAACTCATTCAACTTATAAACTTATTAAACTTACAATAATGGCAAAAGAAGAAATGGACGCTGCAACTCCCAATGCTGAGAAACTGAAGGCATTGCAGGCTGCAATGGCAAAGATAGAAAAGGACTTTGGTCGTGGCTCGGTAATGCGCATGGGCGACGAACAAGTGGAAGATGTAGAGGTGATACCCACAGGTAGCTTGGCACTTGACGCTGCTTTGGGCGTGGGCGGCTACCCTAAAGGACGTATTATAGAAATCTATGGTCCAGAGTCGTCAGGTAAAACAACATTGGCTATTCATGCCATAGCACAGGCTCAGAAGGAGGGCGGCATCGCAGCCTTTATCGATGCTGAACATGCTTTTGACCGCTTCTATGCAAAGAAGTTGGGCGTTGACGTAGACGAACTTTTAATCGCTCAGCCTGACAATGGTGAACAAGCGCTCGAGATTGCTGACCAACTGATTCGTTCATCGGCTATTGATATTATCGTTATTGACTCAGTGGCAGCACTCACACCGAAGGCAGAGATTGAGGGCGATATGGGCGACAATAAGGTAGGCTTGCAGGCTCGTCTGATGAGCCAAGCCTTGCGTAAGTTGACGTCGACTATTAGCAAGACCAACACGACGTGTATCTTTATTAACCAATTGCGCGAAAAGATTGGTGTAATGTTTGGCAACCCCGAGACGACAACGGGTGGTAATGCCTTGAAGTTCTATGCTTCGGTACGTTTGGACATTCGCCGTGTGACAACATTGAAGGACGGCGATACACCTATTGGTAACCAAGTGCGCGTGAAGATTGTAAAGAACAAGGTGGCTCCTCCTTTCCGTAAGGCAGAATTTGAAATCACGTTTGGTGAGGGTATCTCACACGTAGGCGAGATTGTCGACTTGGGCGTAGAACTTGGCATTATTAAGAAGAGCGGTTCGTGGTTTAGCTATGGCGAGACGCGTTTAGGTCAAGGTCGCGATGCGGTAAAGCGCGTTATAAAAGACAATCCCGAACTGACCGCTGAGTTGGAAGAGAAAATAGCTGCTGCGCTGAAAGAACGCAATGCTGAGGAGTAAGGTCTTGAGGTTATAGGGGGTATAGGGTTATAAGGTTATAGGGTTAAAAAGTAACTTTTGGTTAATCAAGGGTTGCAATAATCTTATTAAACTCATTAAACTTATAAACTCATTAAACTTATAAACTCATTAAACTTCCCAAGATGGAATATAAGAAGCATTATACTGATGAAGAGCTGAACGAAGTCGTAGGGTGGTTTAAGTCACACTTCGATGAGTTGCCAGCCTCTATTTATATAGACAAGGCTACTTATGTGAAAGACTTAAAGCATACAGTTACACTATATTACGACATCGTCAACAAGTTGAAAGACAATCCAACCTATGCAGCACAGATTCGCCACTTATTCTTGATGCGCGATGCTGTGTTGGAGCAATGGAAAGAGGAAGGTAAGGCTTAGAAACAAATATGAATAAAGAGGAAACAATGATCTGTGTGAAATATATAGATACGTTTGTTTCCTCTTTTTAGTTATAAACAAAATGATGACACGTAGAAGTATTAGAAAATATAGTTCGCGCCCCGTTGATGACGCTTTACTCAACGAACTATTAGAGCAAGCAGAACGCACCCAAACGATGGGTAACTTACAACTTTACTCGGTGGTAGTGACACGTAGTGACGAAATGAAGCAAAGGCTTGCACCTTGTCACTTTAATCAGCCTATGGTGACGCAAGCGCCAGTGGTACTCACCTTTTGCGCAGACTATAATCGCGTGACAACGTGGGCAGAGCAGCGCAAGGGACACCCAGGATATGACAACTTCCTATCCTATCAAAATGCGGCAACAGATGCTTTGTTGTTTTGTCAGCGCTTTTGTGACCTGGCTGAGGCTGCAGGGTTGGGACTTTGCTTCTTGGGCACAACGATTTATCAGCCGAAGCAAATAATCGAATTGTTACGCCTGCCCCGATTGGTAATGCCTGTAGCTACGATTACTTTAGGTTGGCCTGACGAGCAGCCGTCGTTAACAACGCGTCTCCCGCTGTCGGCTATTCGTCACGATGAAACGTATCAACCGCACACACCAACATCGATTGACCGCGACTATGCTGCCACCGAAGCTGCACCCGAAAATCAAGAGTTTGTGCGCATTAACAATACCGAGACGTTAGCCCAGATTTTTACCGACATTCGTTATACGGCTAAAGACTGCCGCGTGATGTCAGAAGGATTAATCGAAGCGCTGAAGATGCAAGGGTTTATGTAACTATAAATTGCAATTGGGCCTCACCCCCTAACCCCCTCTCCTTGAGGAGAGGGGGGACAAGTCACCTTTTCTAGCTCATTTTCAGGAAATATCTCAAGCAAGAAACTGGAGAGAAAAAAGTAACTTCAGTCCCCCTCTCCTCAAGGAGAGGGGGTTAGGGGGTGAGGCCCAATTGCAATTTGTCAAGTGAAAAGGCAACTTCTTATTGTCGTTTTGTTGTCGTCCACTACGTAGTGG
>JBNMKQ010000093.1:0-9727 GCA_050874425.1 Alloprevotella sp. | reverse complement strand
GTTAGAGCCTGTTTTTCCGCAAATATACGGGATTTTGGCAACATTTGCCAATAGAAAACTGAAGCGGGCTTGATTTATGTTTTGCTGCAGTTCCTTTTTTATCTCGTGGGCATGTGATTGAAAATTCTCATCTTAATTTCATTAATCTATCATTAATCTTTCCATTAATCTTTCCATTAATCTTCCATTAATCTTTTTCGTTAATCGATTCATTAATCTTTTTTGTTCTGTTCGTCAAAATACAGTTTATCTGACTTTCATTTTGCATTGCGCTCGCCTTGCACTATTTGCTTCGCGAAGGTAGGCGGCGGCTCGGCAATGAAAATGAAAGTTTTTTGACTTTCATTTTGCATTGCGCTCGCCTTGCACTACCTTTGCACTAAATATAAAATATTACAACAAAATATAAAATGAT
Source organism: Alloprevotella sp. (assembly GCA_050874425.1). GTDB lineage: Bacteria > Bacteroidota > Bacteroidia > Bacteroidales > Bacteroidaceae > Alloprevotella. The sequence continues at coordinate 9,312 of JBNMKQ010000093.1, read as the reverse complement.
GACTGCTAACGAAATCCGCGACTCATATAAGAAATTCTTTGAGTCGAAAGGACATACCATCGTTCCGTCAGCTCCGATGGTGATAAAAGATGATCCTACGCTGATGTTTACTAACGCTGGTATGAATCAGTGGAAAGATATTATTCTTGGTCAACGTGACCCCGAGCCACGCCGCCGTGCCGACTCACAAAAGTGTTTGCGCGTAAGCGGTAAGCACAACGACTTGGAAGAGGTAGGACACGATACTTACCACCACACCATGTTCGAGATGTTGGGCAACTGGAGCTTTGGCGACTACTTTAAGGAAGGCGCGATTGACTATGCTTGGGAATACCTTGTTGACGTGCTTCATCTCGACCCCAAGGATCTCTACGTAGCCGTATTCGAAGGTTCAGAAGAAGAAGGCTTGAAACGCGACGATGAAGCCGCTTCTTATTGGGCAAAGCACGTACCTGCCGATCATATCATCAATGGTAATAAGCACGACAACTTCTGGGAAATGGGCGATACCGGTCCTTGCGGTCCTTGCTCTGAAATTCACCTCGATAGCCGTACTCCCGAAGAGAAGGCTCAAGTGCCTGGCCGTGAGTTGGTCAATAAGGACGATCCTCAGGTAATCGAAATCTGGAACATCGTGTTCATGCAGTTTGAGCGCAAAGCCAATGGCTCGCTCGTACCATTAGACATGAACGTAATCGATACGGGTATGGGCTTCGAACGTTTGGTACGTGCTATTCAGGGTAAGAACTCTAACTACGATACCGATATCTTCCAGCCCATTATTAAGAAGATAGCTGAACTTTCAGGTTTTGAATATGGCAAAGAAGAGAAGATAGACGTGGCTATGCGTGTAATCGCCGACCACTTGCGTGCTATTTCTTTCTCTATTGCCGACGGACAGTTGCCCTCTAATGCAAAGGCCGGCTACGTTATTCGTCGAATCTTGCGTCGTGCCGTACGCTATGCTTACACCTTCTTAGGTCAGCGTGAAGCTTTCCTCTGCAAGTTAGTGCCTACACTCGTAGCAGAAATGGGCGAAGCCTATCCCGAACTCAAGGCACAACAGGTGCTCATTGGCCGTGTGATGCAAGAAGAAGAGGAAAGTTTCCTCCGCACGCTCTCTACAGGTATCAATATGTTGGAGGGTGTTATTGCTCAGACGAAGCAGGAAGGTAAGACCGTAGTAGAAGGCGAAAAGGCATTCACCTTGTTCGACACTTATGGCTTCCCCCTCGACTTGACTGAACTCATCTGTCATGAAAACGGACTCGAAGTGGACGAAGCTGGCTTCAACACCGAGATGCAGAAGCAAAAGGAACGCGCTCGTAACGCTGCCGCCGTTGAGACGGACGACTGGGTAATCTTGAAAGGAGGCGAAACGCAATTCACTGGTTGGGACTTCACCGAGGGTGATTGCCAAATTCTGCGTTATCGTCGTGTTCAACAGAAAAAGCAAACCTTCTATGAATTGGTACTTGACCAAACTCCTTTCTATGCCGAAATGGGTGGTCAGGTAGGCGACCAAGGCGTGTTAGTAGACGGCGAGGAGAAAGTTGAAATCTTCGACACTAAGCGCGAGAACAACCTTCCTATTCATTTGACTAAGAAGTTGCCTACACACCCCGAACATACGTTCCATGCAGAAGTCAACGTGAAGTCACGTCGTGGTAGCGAAGCCAACCATACCGCTACTCACTTGCTCGACCAAGCTTTGCGCGAGGTGCTCGGTACTCATGTTGAGCAAAAGGGTTCACTCTGTACGCCTGATTACTTACGCTTCGACTTCTCACACTTCCAAAAGGTTACCCCCGAAGAACTGCGTCAAGTAGAACGCATCGTCAATCGTCGCATTCGTGAGGATATTCCCTTGCAAGATCATCGCGATGTGCCCATGGAGGAAGCCAAGAAGTTAGGTGCTATTGCCCTCTTCGGCGAGAAGTATGGCGACAAGGTACGCGTCGTACAGTTCGGTAAGAGTGTAGAATTTTGTGGTGGTTGCCATGCCAAGAGCACAGGCCGCATCGGCTTATTCCGTATCGTGAGCGAAAGCAGTGTAGCAGCTGGTGTGCGCCGTATTGAGGCTATCACAGGCGAAGCCGCTGAAGAGAGCGTTTATACACAGCACGACTTGCTCACCAACCTCAAGTCATTCTTCAACAATGCGAAGGACCTTACTGCCGTTATTCAGAAGACTATCGAAGAGAACGACGGACTCAAGAAGCAGGTAGAAGGCTACGTGAAGGAGAAACTCACTGTTTTGCGTGACAAGTTAGTAGCAAATGCTGAAGAGGTAAACGGTGTAAAGCTTATCAAGTGCGTTATCCCCACTGCTATCGATCCTAATGCAGTGAAGGACCTCGCCTTCCAGATTGCAGGCATCTTACCTAATGATACACTTTGCGTATTAGGTTCAACTCACGAAGGCAAACCATTGCTTACAGTGATGATTAGCAAGAATTTGGTTGAAAGTCGCAAGCTCAATGCAGGTCAGTTAGTACGTGAGGCCGCCAAACTCATCAAGGGTGGTGGCGGTGGTGCTCCCCACTTCGCTACTGCTGGTGGTAAGGACGCTACAGGACTTGAAGACGCAGTTAAGAAGGTAATCGAATTAAGTCTCTAAGAAGTTTAATAAGATTAATAAGTTTAATGAGTTTATGAGTTTAATGAGTTTTATAGCTGATTGAATTCGTAAACTCATTAAACTTTATAAACTCATTAAACTCATTAAACTCAAACAACAATGAAAGAAGTAACAATTGAAGCACTAGCGCAAGAGAATGCTTTTGAGCTGATAGGTAAAGAGTGGATGTTGGTGACAGGTGGAACGAAAGACAACTTTAACATGATGACTGCCTCATGGGGTGGTATTGGCTGGTTGTGGAACAAGCCTGTTGCTTTCATCTTTATACGCCCCGAACGCTACACTTATCCTTTGATTGAAAAGAATGAACACTTAACACTATCGTTCTTAGGTCATGACGAGACGATGCGTAAGGTGTATAACTTCTGTGGCTCAAAGTCAGGTCGCGACTTTGATAAAGTAAAAGAGACTGGTCTTACCCCCATTGAGACGGAGCATGGTGCTATTACTTATGAGGAAGCACGCCTCACCATTGAGGGACGCAAAATGTTCCGTTCTGAATTTGCTCCAGAGGATTTCCTCGACAAAGCGGCTCTCGAACGCTGGTATAATGACCAACCTGGCGGCTCGCTCCACACCATGTACATCGTCGAGATAGAAAAGGTGTATGTAAAATAAGCTGGGGCCTCTCCCCCTCCCCCCCCTCCCCTATAGGGGAGGGGGAATAAGTAACCTTTACTTGCTGCGTTTCTACTTGAAAACCAAGAAGAAATTCAAGAAGAAATTCAAGAAGCAAGAGTAACTTATTCCCCCTCCCCTATGGGGGGAGGGGGTTAGGGGTGAGGCCCAATTGCAGTTTACCTACACGATTGGTAATAGGCCAAAAAAATACCGAATTCGCGTTTCACAACGCAAATTCGGTTCACAGAACTTATATAGAGATGAAAAAACTATCTTTTTATTTGACTAAGTAACGATTGTTCGTTCCTTAAATCTGTTGCAAAGTTAATGACACTTTTTGCAATTTCCAAATGTTTCCAAAGCTTTTTTATTAGAAAATTGAATTTCTATGATTATTTGACCATTTGAATGCCTTTATCTGTAATTATGACCACTCTATTTTTGTAAAGTGTGCCTAAGGCGCGTTTGAACGTTTTCTTGCTCACACCGAAGCGTTCTTGAAGTTCTTCAGGTGAGGAATGGTCAGAGTAGGGGAGGAAGCCCCCTTCTTGTTGGAGTTCATCGTAGAGTTGGTCTGCAAAGTCGCGGAAGCGGCCCTTGCCAATGCGTTGGAGTGAAAGGTCGAGTTTACCGTCAGGGCGAACATTCACTACCGTAGCCGAAAGGACATCGCCTGCGTGTGGCTCGTCTTCAAATATTTGGTCGTCGTAGATGAGTCCTGGACAGCGATTGTCAGCAATTACTTTAAATCCTAAGGGAGTCTTCTGTTGGATAATAATCTCTACCTCTTGTCCTCGGTGGTAGTCATTACGGTTGGCGGGTTGTAAGTAGCGTTCCACTTTGGCAGAAGCCACGATGCGCTGTGTCTCTTCGTCAATGTGAATGTGCACCAAGTAGCTGCGTCCCTGTTGCATAGGCATCTTCTGTTCGCGGAACGGGACGAAGAGGTCCTTCATCAGTCCCCAATTCAAGAATGCGCCATATTCGTTTACCCAAGCCACTTCTAAGAAAGCAAAGTCGCCTACGCGAGCCAAGGGCGTTTCGAGTGTGCCCACTAATCGTTCGCTTTGGTCAAGGTAAACGAATACGTTTACCTCCGTACCTGGACGCATATTGCGTTTTACGTAGTTCTTTGGCATCAATATTTCGCCCAACTCGCCTCCGTCAAGGTAGGCACCATGGTCAGAGAATCGCGTAATGCGTAGCGTATTGTAGTCGCCAAGTTTTATCATACGGCAGAAGGAGTTTCATTGTTATTACTGGGTTGGCAAACGCGTCCGTCGAGTAGGTGAATCGTACGGTCGGTCAGTGTGGCCAATTCTTCATCGTGCGTAACGATGACGAAGGTCTGTCCTAATTCGTCACGTAGCTTAAAGAAGAGTTGGTGCAATTCCTGTTTGTTGTGTGTATCGAGACTTCCTGAAGGTTCGTCGGCCAGAATTACATCAGGCTTATTCATCAAGGCGCGTGCTACAGCTACGCGTTGTTTCTCACCTCCTGAGAGTTCAGAAGGCTTGTGCTCTGCGCGGTTGGCGAGTCCCATGAAGTCAAGCAGTTCCAAGGCACGCTTTTTATTCTCACGATTGCTGTGTCGGGCTATCATGCCGGGTATCATCACGTTCTCAAGTGCCGTAAACTCGGGTAATAGTTGGTGAAACTGAAATACGAAACCTAAGTGTTCGCAGCGAAATTGTGAGAGTTTGTTGCTTGAGAGCTTGAGGATGTCTTGTCCTGCTATCTCGATGCTACCCGTGTCGGGTCGGCAGATGGTGCCCATGATTTGGAGTAGTGTGGTCTTGCCCGCACCGCTTGGCCCCACGATGCTCACTACCTCGTGTGGCTCAATGTTGAGGTCGATGCCTTTGAGCACTTCCAATTGCCCGAAAGATTTATGTATGTTGTGAAGGGAAATCATTGTTTAATGTGCTAATATGCTAATGTGCGAATGTGCGAATATGCTAATCTGCTAATGTGTTATGGGAATTATTGATGCGTATTAAAAAAGGCACACAGGCAACGAAGCCAGTGTGCCATTCTTTATGTGTGTTGCGTTTGACAACGAATGTTACTTCTTAGTAGCTGAAGCGGCTGCGGGAGTTACGCCGAGCTTCTTCATGATAGCTGAAGTAACTTCAGTGCTAAGTGTCTCGTTGATAACGATACCAGCTTGTTGTGAAGCGTTCTTGTCAACGATGTAAACGTAGCCACCTTCTTGAGCAACAGTATTAACAGCGTTCATTACCTTTTGCATAATGGGCTGCATCTTCTTCTGTTGTTCTTTTTGGAAGTTGTCAGAGTTGTCTTGCTGAGCTTGTTGTAAGCGGGTGTACATGTCTTGCAACTCTTGTTGATGACGCTCTTTGATGTTAGCGGGAGTGGCATCGGTATCCTCCTTTTGGTACTTCTCAGCCTTAGTCTGGAGTTCCTTTTGCATGCCTTCGATCTCGGTCTGGTACTGCTTATAGATACCTTCGAGTTCAGTTTGTGCTGTCTTGTATTCGGGCATAGCCTGCATAATGGCAGCATAGTCAAAGTGTGCGAACTTTTGAGCGCAGAGGCTCAAGGGTGCTACGAAAAGCACCAACATCAATAATTTCTTAAGCATTTTTGTTGTTATGTGTTATTTTCTAATTTATGGCAAAGGTAAGGTTTGGCCTAAAAACGGCAAAGCTATTTCGTAAAAAAATGAGTTATCCTACGTTAAAATGTAACTTCAAAGGTACCAGAAGTGTGGAATAATGAATTGTTTAATAAAAATACGAGCCGCGCGAATCACTTCGAGCGGCTCGTCATGAAAAAAATTACTTAAAACCTACGGGGCTACCTACTTCCCCGCAAGTGGAATAAAGGTTGAAGTACATCTATATGTACATTCACCTTTGTTCTTATTAAGGGAAGCGGGGATTTAGTCCTCGCTAGTCCAATTGCTGCTGCTCCAGGCGCGGTCGTTAGAGAGAACGTTGTCCTCGTCTGTTACGGTCTCGTTAGCAGAGTAGTCCATGTTGCGGTCGGTGCTTAAAGCCATCATGCCTTCCACTACGAGGTTTACGGCAGTGCTTGTAGGAGCTATATATGTCTTTTTCATTGTTTACTATCTGTTTTAGTCGGTTATTACTTAACAAGCACCTTCTTGCCTGTGTTCGTTACAAAAATGCCGTGAACGGGGTAGAGTACGTGACGGCCTTGCAAGTCGTAGTATTCGGTGTTAGCCTTGTTGGCAACTACGGCAGCGTTGATGCCTGTTACGTTACCACCAAAGTTGAAGCTGAGTGCGCTTTGGCCTTCGCTGCTTGTGGGCAATGAAGTAGCCTCGATGTAAGCCTTGTTAGCAGGAACTACGGTGAGTTCGCTCTTCAAGAAGGCAGCTTCATTGCTTGTCGTGCTCTTAGCCAATACGTAGGTTTCGCCAGCGGTGAAACCAGCGCGCTTAGCAGTAGCGGGCTTCAAGAGGTTATTTTCAACCGTGTTGTCAGTAGTTACAACGTTCAAAGTAGCGGTAGTAGCACCTTCTTCGTTGAAGAGAATAGCACCCTCGTTAGCAGGGATAATGCCGTCAGGATATTCTGAGAGGGTCAAAATACCATTATCAGCAGCGGAAGCGTAGTATGCTTTTACACCATTTGTTACTTGTGTAGCGAAAGGATAAGCTACAGAAGCGTACTTGACGTCTGAGATAGCAACGGGAACAGAAGTTACCTTCTCAATTTGCCAAATATTAGAAGCATCGCTGGCATCATTATCGTTAACACCATAGTAGTAGTCGCCACGTGTACCGATGTATTTGTCGTTCCAAATGATAGAAGCGTAAGAGTTGTCACCACCTTCTTTTACGATAGGTTTAACTGAGATAGATTGACCAAATCCTTCGGCAACAGGCATGTCAAGATTGCCACCGTTAAAGAAAGCGCTATTGCAACGTGTGTTGACATTCTTCAATTGATAAGCTCCGTTGCCAGTCTTTACAAACTGCCATACTTGTGGACCAAATGCTGCGTCAGCAGTGCTACGTGTGATGTTGCGGTCTACTGATTTGTTGTTAACTTGAATGTTGTTATAGTAAGCTGTGCTCAGTGAACCATTTTTAGCAACAAACATACCATCTGTAGTAAGATAAGCATTGCCTTCAGCAGCGCCTACGCTCTTTACACGATAAAGAGCAGAGGTGCTGATGTTCATGGGGTTATAATAGATGCTGAAGATGTCGGCAGTAGTACTTGCTGCATCAATTCGTGTAGTGTTGTCGCAAGTCAAGTATTTGTCAGTATCTGCTGTGCTACCAAATGTATAGTTCTCAGAGAAATAGTTGGTAAGATTCTCCTTACCGATAGCTACGATGTTTGCTGAAGCGTCTGCGTCGACAATAACCAGTGTAGAACCACCAGATATAGAAGTTTCGGTCCATGTACCTAAGCGGTTGTTTGCGCCGTTGAAATTGACAGAAGAGTTTAGGTATCTGTTAGTTGTAGCAGTACGTAAAGCGTAATTAGAGCCTGTTTGTACAAAGTAGAATTCTGTAGCATTGTCAGCATTATCAAGTGTAGCGGCACCAGAACCGTCATTGCCGTTTATCTTAATATATTTACCAACGTATGGGTTATAGATCTTAACACCATACCCGCTTTCTACAAATTTCCAAATCTTATAGCCAAATACATCGAAAGAACTTGCTGAGAAATTGCCATTCATAGTGTTAATATTCCAAGTTCCATCTGTATTAACGGCTTCAAAAAAGCGATTACCATTTATTCTTAATGCATAGTTGCTGTTAGCATTGAAAGGCTTTTCGCCTACTGTAGCTACAATGTTAAACTCCTTGTTGGTAGCAGAAACGGTAGGGTTCTCAATGTTAGCTAAAGTATAGTAGTACGATGTAGTAGGAGAGTAAGAAGCTGTAGCACCCTCTTTCAACCATTCACTTTTTGTTGAGAGGGTCTTATCACCATCCTTTACATTATAGGTAACTTTGCAATAAGTGGCAGTTTCATCAGATACCTCTACAGGAACGATTTTATACCAACAGTTACTACCTTTAACTGACCAACCACAAAATTGGTCGTCTCCCATGTCAAAACCAAGGTTGTTAGCTGTGTTTATGATAACAAAAGAGCCGTCTGTTTTTGTAACAGGGTTATTATCGGTAAGGTCAGTTGTGCGAATATAGAATGTAGCGGGATTGTCAGTTTTAGTCGCAAGGCTACCACCTGTGTTGTTATTGTCACTTGCCGCAGGCATATAGTAGCCGTCAAGGGCAGACTCTAAAGAATAGATCGTTTGATCACCAGATGTTGTGATATGAATTCTGAATACGGCTAAACCTGATTGCTCATCATCAGCTGACAAGGTGGAAGTGTTACCGAAGTGAAGGTCGTTGTATCTGTCAATCTTGATGTATTTTCCACCTCTACCTGTGCAGTAAAATACATAAGTACCACCATCCTTTAGTTGGCTGATTTCGGTCACAGCATTGTCCACACTGGGCGTACTAGCAAGCTTTTTCCATGTGCGTACGTCCTGTGCGCTTGCCGTCAAGCCCACAAAAGCGAGCAGTAACGACAACAAGAAAGTAAATTTCTTCATTTGTTTTGTTGTTTATTGATTAATAGAAAGTGATTGTATCATCTTTAAGGCGCTCAGAATATGAGCCATGTCATCCCTCAAAACTCGTATTGTTTGTTAAAATAGTAGACGCGAGTGTCACATTAATCTATTTAATTTAACGAACAGATACCAATTTTTCGTGCAAAAATACAAGCAAAATGTTAAGAGTGCAAATGGGGGGGTAAAATATGTTAACGTGCAAGAAAAAGTGCAAAATACAAAACAAATGGAGCATGTCGCATTAGGTGTGTGCTGATAACTAGGGTGTTCAGTTCTATGTTCCATTTTTGGGGTTTATAACGAATCGTGTGGGTAAACTGCAATTTGTCAAACAGTTGCGCGCTACGGCCGTCCTACGTAACGCGTGCTTTCCAGCACGCGCTAGCAAAATGTTGCAAGCGCAGCAGTTCGGGGCGCGGGCTTGTAGCCCGCGTGAGTTCGCGCTTCAGCGC
>JBNMKQ010000092.1:0-9804 GCA_050874425.1 Alloprevotella sp. | reverse complement strand
GGGAGTTTACTCTTCCGTTTTAATCTTCCACTCAGCAATGGTGCGTTGTTGACTGTCAAAGCTGATGCCAATTTTGACCAATCGTTTGCCATTTGAAGTGTAGGGAATCATATAGCCCTTCTCGTCAATTTGCTTTAAAGCTTCATCGGCCGATTTGTCTACTTTTAGTTCGAATACGTAGGTTGTGTCGGGCATGTGCATTACCGCGTCGGCTCGTCCGATAGCACTCTTTACCTCTGTTCGAATATAGATGTTCAGGAAACTGAACATGAGGTAGAAGATCGTTTGAAAGTGCTTCTCGGTACGATTTTCAAGGTCGTAGGGGATAGATGCCATGTAGGTACGCATGTGCTCAAGCGCGTCTTCGATGTCGTTTCGATAAACGGCTTTACAAAATCCGAGTAAGAAGGCATTGTTGTGTTCGAAGCGAGGATTAACGTAGCGTGGAATCATCGAGTTAAGCAGTCCGTCTCGCACCTCTTTATTGGGAATGCCCAATGTGTATTCGTTAAACATTGGGTTGAACTTCTTAATCGTTAAGTATCCGCTCTGATAGAGTAAAGGTAGGGCATTTGTCATTTCCTCTGGCGAGAGGTCGAATGAGTTGAGCGTAACGTCTTGGCTTTCGAGTTCGGTGAGGTCGACATTAAATTTGTCTAACTGCTTGAGCAAGAATGTCGGAGTGCCTGAACCGAACCAATAAGAATCAATGTGTTGCGCGTTGAGTGCTTTGATTAAGCTAAAGGGGTTGAATATGTCTTCTGACTTCTCGCTGAAATGATAACCATCGTAGTAGTAGCGCAACTTTTCGAGCATCTCGTCGTATGACAAATGCAAAGCACGTGCTAAGCCTTCGACGTCGGGCTTCATGACGGTAGTCAGTTCGGTGAGGCTAATGCCACAGATAGCCGAGTATTGGTCGAAAAGGCTTATATTGTCTAAGTTGTTCAGTTCGCTGAAGATACTGAGTTGCGAGAACTTCGTTATGCCCGTAATAAATGTAAACTCAAGGTAAGGGTCAAGCTTTTTGATAGGGCTGTAGAAGTTTTGCATAATAAAGCGCAACTTTTGCAGATTATCCTTTTCGTTTACGACATCAAGAAGTGGGGCATCATATTCATCAATGATGAGCACCACCTTCTGCCCTGTTTGCTCAAAGGCACGACGAACTAGTCCAAAAAGTCTTTCGTTAGGATTGATCTCGTTTGGGTTTCGACCATAGATGTCTTCGAACTCAGCCAGATGAAGGTTTAAATAATTGTTTAATTGCTCCTCTTGCAGGTGCTTAGCTGCACTCATGTCAAAGTGTAGCACGGGGTGTTTAATCCACTCCGTTTCGTAATCAGCAATAGCTAAGCCCTCAAAAAGGTCTTTACGTCCTTCAAAGTAAGCGTGAAGGGTAGAGGCAAAGAGCGACTTTCCAAATCGTCGTGGACGACTAAGAAAAACGTACGACATCCCTTTTTCGCGAAAGTCGGCAATGTACTTTGTCTTGTCAACATATAGATATTTGCCATTGCGTATTTTTTCAAAGGTTTGAATGCCTACGGGATATTTGTTTACGATCTCTTGCATAAGGTATAGATTTAGTATGAGGGGTATTACTTAGCCTTGGGCGTTGTAGGCTCTTGGGTTGTTTTCGCTACGGGCGAGTCAACGTAAACACCTGCTTTGCGTTCAATGGCAATGTCGTCATCGTTGAGTGTTGCATCTATTGTGCTCATGTCCGTTTGATTGTCGCCCACTACATAGCGCTTGTAGTACGAAATGGCAAGTGTTGTGACGGGAAGTGCAATAATCAAGCCGATGAGTCCTAACACGTAGCCAAAGACAGAGAGCGAAAGCAGAATAATAGCTGGGGGAAGCCCCATAATCTTACCCATAATGCGAGGGGTAAAAATCGTGTCTTGCAACACTTGTACTACGAGGTAAACGATGACCACCAGACAGAGCAACCACCAAAAGTTTTCACTCGTCTCGGCAGCTTTCAGCAGTGCTAATAGTGTTGCAGGAATGAAACCTATAACTTGTAGGTAAGGCACGAAACTAATCACACCAATCAAACAGCCCAAGCCAATGGGAACGGGTATGCCAATAATGGCAAATCCAATTGAAAACATGACACAGTTGCTAAGTGCTACCAAGGCTTGTCCACGAAAGTAGCCTGCCATACTGTGTTCGATGTCGCCTACTAATTGCGCTGCAAAGCGACGCTTAGAGTAAGGTACGAACTTTATCCACGCATTGGCATATCGTTCATAGTCTGTTAAGATGAATAGTAGGTAGAGCAGTCCGATGAGTGAGGCCACAATGTTGAATACCATGCCCGCTGTGCTCCAAAGTACCGTCCATACTTTAGGTACAGCCGTTTTGATAGCAGCCATAACGTCCTTTTGTTGCAAGAAATTCTCTATCTGGTATTCGCTGATGTGCTGATGAATAAATTTTTGAACGGGAGCAGGAATGGTGGTGTTGTTCGCTCCCTTTTGAATGTAAGTGAGAGCAACGTCCTTTAGGTGAGCCATTTCGTCAATCATGGGAGGCACCACAATATAGAAGAAGCCTACTAAGACCCCACACGTAATGATGAGCGTGATGATGATAGCCAACAATCTATTGCGCAATCGGCAGCGATTTTGCAAAAAACGTACCATAGGGTAGAGCAGATATGCCACGACCCAAGCTACGAAGAAGGGTAAAAGTACACCACTTAGATAGTAAATGGATACGCCAACTCCTACAATAAGTAGTATGGCTATGATACCGCGCACAAGTCGGTCGAGCGTGATAGGCTGTCGGCCGCCTACCTTAAAGTTTGTTTCTTGCATGATTTTTAATTTTTTGGTGATGGGGCAACTCGTCAACTTGTCAACGTTCAGTAGCTCGCATGACGCGATAAAACTGCCAAGCGTAAAGGGCTGCGGCAACAAATAATCCTAGGCTAAAGGCTAAGTAAAGTCCCACAATCCCCATGTGTAAGGGGAAGGCTAATAAGTAACCTGCTGGCAGGTTGACTACCATGTAACTGATAAAGGCAATCCACATCATCGACATGACGTGTGATGTGCCGCGTAAGGCATTGGCAAAGCAGATTTGCATGGAGTCGCCTACTTGATAAAGTAATAGTGGCAGAATGAGCGTCGTAGCCAATGCAATTACTGCGGGGTCGGAGGTGAAACCTAAGATGATGTATTGACAGCCAAATAAGAATATGGACGAAGAAATAGCGGCCATAGCTAGGAGTATAAACGTGCCGGCACGTGCCGTTCGTCGCACACTTAGCCAATCGCTTTGCCCATAAAAGTGAGCTACGCGAATCGTGATGCCCGAACCAAAACTATAGTATAGCAGAAAGCCCAATCCGCTGATCGTAATCATCACTTGATAGGTGGCCAATTCGACAGCCCCTAACCAACCAGCCATAATGCCGCTAATCGTAAATGCTCCACTTTCCATACCCATTTGTAGGGCGATAGGCCACGACTGCTTGTTGACAATCAAAAGGTCGCGTATGCGTAAGGCCGTTTGTGTGAAGCCTTGGCGGTAGATGCTAAATCTTTTCCCATTCAAAAGAATGAGTAGCATGGCTATGGCCATTAGTATGCGAGCTGTTAATGTGCTCAGTCCAGCTCCCAATAGTCCCAAACGAGGAAACGGTCCGATACCATAAATAAGCAAGGCATTGCCCACAATGTTTAGCACGTTGCCCGCCAAGATGACCCACATACCAATGGCCGTAAGCGAGAGCCCATCGGTAAATTGGCGTAAGGCGTTAAATAGGGCTACAAATGCTACCGATGTCATCAAGGTGAGGTAGTAGGGACGCACCAAAGGCAATATCTCAGTGGGTTGCCCCATATAGGGTATCGTAAAATATCCTCCTATCAGAATGGCTATGAGTAGTAAGGCAAAGCTAAGATTACACACCAGCCCTCGCTTAATGGTAGCACCTGCTTCTTTGTGTTCACCGCGTCCTACTAGTGAACTGATAAGGGGGGTAATGCCATAGCTATAGCCCATTAGCATATAGGTGATAAGGTTAAATATAGCATTAACAAAAGAGGCTGCGGCCAACGATTGCGTGCTAAATTGTCCCACCATCATGGTGTCGGCAAATCCCATAATGATAACGCCGATTTGGCCGATGGCAATGGGAGTGCCTAAGCGTAAAATTGGGCGGTAGTGGGTTTGCCAAGTGTCGTGGGGTGGGGTTGAGGTGGATGTCATGAAGGGGTATTGAGAGTGAATGGATGTTGTTAGATTTCAAAAGTTTTGGCTACAACAGTTTGTTTGCCTTGGCCGAAGCTAATGGAGAATTGAACATGAGGTTGTTTGAGTCGGCGCACGGCAATGACTGAGGCTTTGTATCTGATAGCCTGACCAGGCAGTAAAGAGGCTACAGTGGCTGGAGCCGAGATGACGATGCGCTTGCTATTACACGTGAGGTTGGGAGTGATGTTGTAAAGCGTTTTGCTGCTCGTGTTGCGAATGTCGAATACGATAAAAGCCTTTTCGTTATTATCGAGGCGTTGGTTGTTGTTGTCGTCGAGAAAGTGAATGTTGCTCACTTCTATGTCCATTACTTCGCTATGCTGGGCATAGGGCGATTGATACTGCGGACTGTTATAGGTGCCGTATTGCACGTCGCTATTTTTCCCCGTGCCGTTATAGATATCGTCCGTATTATAATTGTAGTCCTTACGAGTTGGAGCCTTGCCTTTCTTTTTTTGTGCCGTAGTGGCTGCGCCAATAGCGCCACCAATTACAATACCTGCAATCGTGCCTTTGTCTGCACCGCGTGGTCCGCCCATCAGACCACCAATGCTTGAACCAAACATGCCCCCTAATGAGGCTCCAGTAGCTACTGCGCCAAACTGATTACTATTCGTCGTGGCGCATGACGAAAGTAGTAGAGCACTGCATAGTGCTAATATGCTGGCTGTTGAATAAGAATGCTTGAACATACGAAGGTTGTGTTATTTACAACATCTCTCTTGTCTTATAGCTCTCTATCAGAGAACAGTAAAACAAGAGAGATGCGTTCTTTAAGTTAATGGGTTGACGAGTGGGTTACTTTCGCCTTTTGAAAATAGGATAATAAAAACAGATTTACTCGTCAACTAAATTACTTTACCACGATGACGAGGTATTTGCTTACGCTCCAGAATGTCTGAGGATTAGTAATGCGCAGTACATATTGTCCTTGTGCGTCCTTTTCGAGCGAGTACGAACCTGCGGGGTGGTTCGTCATGAGTTTGGCGCTCTTAGAGTAGAGCTTAATCGTTTTTGTTACGCGTAGGTCAATGCGGGCAAAGTAGTCTTTGTTAAAGTCATTGCCTTTTAATACATCACCGCGTTGTAAGATGCGTTGTTCGCGTAACTCCTTTTTCGTGCCGAATACGTAGTAAGCAGTGTGTAGCTCCTTGTCTTGAGCTGCGACAGTACGAGCTTTCTCTTCGTTCTTTTGAGTAAGGTCGTTAACGTTGCTATTCAAGTTGTTGATTTGTTCACCTTGTTCAGCTATCTTAATGTCCTTTTCGGCCAATTGAGCGCGAAGGGTTTCAATTTCCTTATTCTTATCTTCGAGCTGCTTGTTGTAGTTAGCCACCATTTCTTCGAGTTTGGCTTTCGTGCGTGAGTCGCTTTGGTTGGAGGCACGCAGTTGCTGCTGTAGGTTTGCAATCAGTTCGCGGTTCAGCTTTAGCTTGTTCTGAATCAACGCCATATTGTCAAGTATGCGTTGTTTATTGCCGCGTTCGCCTTGGCGGTTCTCAACGTTGACAATGCCTTCAGCTTCATTGATTTGGTCAAAGCCGTCTTGAATCTGTGAAAGCGTCTCAATCATGTCACTTGACTCATTCTGTGATTGTGTAAGCGCTTGGCGCAATGAGTCGATAGTAGCAGCACTGGGGTCTTTGCCCTCTTGTTCTTTTTCCTTCTTTGTGCTGCACGAAACTGAAAATGACAAAGTGCAGACAGCTGCAAGCAGCAAAATAATCTTTTTCATAATACAAGTTTTTGAGTAAATGAGTTGTTAAGCCTTCTCTCACTGCAAAACTCATAAAGTTAGTAACATAGCGTGGAAGAGCAAGGTAGTTCGTTTCAAACGCAATAGCGTTCCTTACTCCTCTTTGTCATGTTCCGTATTATATTTGTCTTTCTTTTTCTTTTTAGGGGTGTCGTATCCTTCTACCACGATAACAAATTCGCCTCGAGGCTCGTTGTCGTTGAAGTGGGCCAACACTTCGCTCAGTGTGCCACGTACGCTCTCTTCGTGAATTTTAGAAATTTCGCGGCAAGCAGAGCAATGCCTGTCAGCACCAAAGACCTCAATAAATTGAGTCAACGTTTTCACCACTCGATAGGGCGACTCGTAGAATATCATAGTGCGAGGCTCTTCGGCCAAGGCAGCCAATCGGGTAGCACGTCCTTTCTTCTGTGGTAAGAAACCCTCAAACGTAAAGCGTTCGCAGGGTAGTCCTGAAGCGACTAATGCTGGAACAAAAGCCGTAGCTCCGGGCAGACATTGTACTGTTACTCCACGTGCAACGCAAGCTCTCACTAACATAAATCCAGGGTCGGAGATGCCAGGTGTGCCAGCGTCAGATATGAGTGCCATTACCTCACCAGCGGCCATACGGGAGGCAAAGGCATCAGCTGTTTGGTGTTCGTTAAACTTATGGTGTGACACTAATTGGTTTTTAATGTCAAAGTGTTTAAGTAGTATGCCAGAGGTACGTGTGTCCTCGGCCAAAATCACGTCCGCTTCCTTTAGTATGCGTAGGGCGCGGAGCGTTATGTCTTCAAGATTACCGACGGGGGTCGGCACCAAATAAAGAGTTCCCATAGTGCAAATATATAGCTTATTTATTGTAGTGCAAACATTTTTGCTTGGTTTTCAACCTTTCAAACATTTTTACAAATAATTTTTGTATTTATTTGCCAACTGTTTTCGCTATGATAAGTTTACAAAAGCGCTCTTTATCTCTGCTTCTTTGGTTAAAATTGCGTATGTCTCGTAATTAGGTACACTTTTATTATGTAAAATCCAATTTTAAAGTATTCCTTTGCAACTTCCTTATAATATAAATTCCTACAACAACCTTTAAAAACATTATGTTATGAACATTCATGTGGGCCAAGAAATTAGGCGTCGACTTGAAGAAAAGAACTGCACAGTGGTGTGGTTGGCTCATCAGCTGTCGTGTAGTCGCACTAATATGTATAAAATCTTTGAGAAGCCCCATCTCGATTCTGAAATGCTTCAACGTATATCAGTGGCCTTAGATTATGATTTCTTTGCGTTGCTTTCTTATCAGTTGCGCAAGGAAGAGGGGATTCGCAATCCATCGTTTCATCGCAAACCAATTATTTAAATTGCATGTTGGCGATGATTGTAAAAATATGAAAAGGATTATGTAACGAAAAAGATGAATGGCTAATTAATTAGCCATTCATCTTTTTCGTTAGTATAGTTATATCATACTCTATAGTGGTGTTCTAAAAACAGATTTTTTAGGAACCCCTTTAAACAAGTATGCGTGTACGTTTATGTTTCAATTCAGTTTAGGGGGCAAAAAACAGAATTTTTAGAACACCCCTTTAATCTTTTCGATACGCTGACGCATAAAGTCGGCAAATTCAGGTGAGTCTACAATTTCGATGTGCTCAAATAATCCCAATACAAATCGGCCAATGCCAATGTAGCTACACACTTCTGTGTTGAGACGGTGGCGTCCATCTTTTTCGAGCGTAAGGTCACGTTGAGCGTCAGCATATTCTTCTAACAATATGCTTGTAGCTAATTGATCGAGTAAAAGCGATACGGGGTGCTTCTCTTCTCCTGTAAAACCAAATAAGTCGCAATAAAATGGTGCATGTTCTGACTCATGCGACCACAATAAGTCTAACTGCTCAATAGCTTCTATGCGTGTAATCTTAAAGGTCTTATTCGTTTTAGTTGTCAATTCATAGCACCGCACCTCGTTGTTTTGATTAATAAACATATAAGGCTCAACGATACGGTTGCTCACTTTACCACTCGAGGCTGACTTATAGTTACGAAATAGCACTACACGTTGTTCACGAATGGCCTGAAAGATGCGGCTAATGTTTTGAGCTAGTCCATTATCAACACCATGACGTGCCAGGACGTTAGAGTCGTAAAGGTAGGCCATCTTTTCACGAAGGTGGCGCACTTCCACAGAGTTGTCATACACAGAGTTAAGCACACGGCTAATCGTGAGCGCTTCACTTTCTGAAAAGTGAATTTTCTCTCCCAAGTTTTGAAAGAAAGGTGATGTATGGTCAATGCGGTAGCATGTGCCTTGCTTAATAACAATAAAGCCCATGCTACGGAATAAGTCAATATAGCGATAAATAGAGCGTCTACTCATGCCGAGCGCCTCGCTAATTTCTTCAACCGTTACAACGCGGTTTTGTGTCAACATAACCATCAACCGAAGTTGACGAGCAAATTTTTCAAGTTCCATTTAATAAAGTTTCCTTTTACATGCAATGTATAAGGTGCGAATTTACGAACTTTTTTGTTTACGATTTATAACGTAGTGCATCATTCCTATAAAAAAAATCATTATTAGGGTAAATAAATGATTTTTGCATGCAATATTTTCAATAAAGTCGTATTTTCGCTAATAAAGAAAATCTTCCTATTCAATTTTAAATGACAGCGAAACTAAAAAACATAATTTTTCTAATCATATCGACCCTTGTAGGTATAGGACTAATGATGTGGCTATATCGTGGCTTCGACTTCAGCTCCTTACGTGTCTTCTTTAGTCAGCCTACAAATTATGGCTTTATTGTCATGGTGTTGGCAGTTGGCATTATGGCCAACGTATTACGATCACTGCGTTGGCGTATGTTGTTACAGTCTGCACACATTGAGATTACTTTACGTCGTTCGGTAGAACTTATATTCATATCCTACCTTATCAATAGTGTTACTCCGCGATTGGGAGAACTAACTCGTTCTCTCTTGGTACGCAGTGGTGATGCTAAAGTTTCGACACGGGCTTTGGGCACAGTGGTGATAGAGAAATTGGCCGATGTAGCATTCTTAGTAATCGTTATCGGACTGGCCGTTTCGTTGCGGTGGAACAATACCGTGTCGTTAGTTCAACGCATGACCGAAGGATTGACGTGGGCTGTTCCGCGATATACCTTTTATATTGTGGTGGGATCGGCAGTGTGCTTATTAGTGGGGATTAGTTTGCCCTTTTGGAAGCACGTGAAACGTTTCGTACACAATCTATGGCAAGGCGTGAGTGCTATCGCTCGACTCAAAAGTCCCCTGTCATTTGCTTCCCTTTGTATAGGCATTTGGACGTGTAACTTTCTGCAACTTTATCTTCTTGTGCCCTGCTTCGGAGGACTGTCTCACATCGGGGTGGCCGATACCTTACACGTGTTTGCAGCCGTGAGTGTAGGCGTGTTGCTTCCCACGCCAGCAGGAGCAGGTCCTTGGCACTTTGCCATAGTCAAGACCTTAACAGGTGTGTATGGTGTAGAACGCGCTGTGGCACAGTCATTTGCTCTCATCACACATGGACTTAAGACCATACTTATTATGCTATTGGGCGTGTTAGGATACGTAAGTTATTATAGCGACGTGTGGCGTTGGGTAAAAAGGCATTAGGCTATTTCGGCGCAACCGACAAACCCTGTGGGGAGGGTGTACGGATACTAACCCAAAATCGTTGCTAAACGATACATGATTACAAAAATTAGTACCTTTGTACTATGAATCGTAGCAGCAATATAAATATGTATGAAGGCCTTGCC
>JBNMKQ010000091.1:0-9811 GCA_050874425.1 Alloprevotella sp. | reverse complement strand
TTGTTTAATAGGGTGACTTACTCGTTAACTTGTCAACTTGTCAACTCGTCAACTCGTTAACTTGTCAACTCGTTAACTTGTCAACTTGTCAACTCGTCAACTCGTTAACTTGTCAACTCGTTAACTTGTCAACTCGTTAACTTGTCAACTCGTTAACTTGTCAACTCGTCAACTAACAAATTGACACCGCAAATATAGTACGCTTTTGTAAGTTTTCGCAAATTATAAGGGGGATATAAAGGGGATATCTTATTTTTGTAAATTTATGCAATATTTGTTGATTTGCGTTGAATATCAATGAATAGTGAAAGAAAAGCCGTGCTTTCGGAGGGGGATAATGTTATAAAAAGCAACAAATTTAGCTCGTTCTGTGGGGAAATATCATTTTGTAATTTCTTTAAGCCTATTGCGCCAAAGTGTAAATATTATGCAACTTTTCTTTTCATCTCGCAAATAATGTCTACATTTGTCCGTAAATGATTGATTTTAGTCTCGGAAAGTGCAAATATGCACCATTTCATCGCAAAATATTCTTATAATGTATCTCCCATTAAGGCTTGACATACAGCAATTACTCCGTTTAGTCCGTTTAGTAATGTTTAGTAGTTGGTTGACGCTTTTGCCCCTCACGATGTGGGGCGAGAGTAGCGACACGGCCCGCTCGTTGGTGCGCCAAGCAGCCGATGCAGCGGTAAAGAAAGATTATCGACGTTCGTCCGACCTCCTACTTCGCGCCCGCACCGAGGCAGAGCGCGCCACCGACTATGAGCAACTCTTCTGGGTCTACACCAACTTAGGCATCAATCAAGCCGAGTTGCTCAACTATGCCGATGCATTGCAGAATTTTACGCAGGCCTACCAGATTGCTACACAACACCTTGATAAGCGCAAAGTGTTGAGCATTCGCAACAACATTGCGGGCCTTTACATGATGAATGGTGAAAATGCCAAAGCACTCTCTGAATACCAACACATCTATCGCGACCTCGAACGTGGAAAAGATAACGTATTCATCGGTGGTTGTGCCCTCAATATCGCCACTTTGTTGATAGACGACCGACAATATAAGAAGGCGCTCCCCTTTATCGAAGAGGCCGAACGCTTATTAGGGCGCGATGTGGAGAATAAGCCCTCGTTGGTGGCCCTTCGCATGGATTATCTGCTACAGACAGGGCGCGCTGGGGCGGCCTACGATTTAGTGAAGGGAGTGATGACGAAATATCCCGATTTAGCCTCTCACCCCGACCTACTGCTTTGTCAGGCTCGCTCGGCGCAAGCCACAGGGCGCGCTGCCGAGGCAGTGGTGGCAGCACAAAGCATTTTACGGACCAAGGGTGGGGTAGATTTGTCGATGAAAAGGTCGGTTTTTGAACTTTTAGCCTCGGCATATACACTGCTGAACGACTATCCGCAAGCCTTGGCATGTAAGGACTCTGTAGTGCGAACGGCCGACAAACTATCGAACGTAACGGGACAAAAACTCTTTGAGGCGCGCCAAATTCAGTTCGACATTTGGCAAAAGCAGCAAGAGATCGATTCCTATCGCAGTCAGCACCGCTTGGAATTGGCCTTGATGTTGGTGGCCGTGGTGGCTTGTGCCATTTTGATGTGGGCCTTGTGGGTGCAGAAGCGCAACAATCGTCAACAACGCCGTTTGGCCGCGCTTGAACTGGAACGCGAGCAAGAGCGCCGTGAACTGTTGCAGCATCGCTTGGCCGACGAGCAAGCAGAGCAACAAGCCAGCCAGCGTACCATTGAGCAGCGCAGTCGTGAACTCATGTCGAAAGCCTTGCAAGCGGCCAATCGCACCGATGCCTTGCGCGAACTCATTCACGCGCTCGAGGCCAACGACACGTTTATCAAAACCGATGATGCAGCCCTCAAGCGCACCATCAGTGCCTTGCGCCACCAGTTAGATGCTTCGGTAGAGTGGAAAGACTTTACTACTTACTTTGAGCAGTCGAATGCCCAATTCATCGAAACTTTGAAGCAGCGTCACCCCGACCTCTCGCCCAGCGACATCCGTTTCCTTTCGCTCATCTACATCAACCTAACGTCGAAAGAAATCGCATTATTACTAAACATCACTCCCGAATACTGCAAAAAGAAGCGTCAGCGCATGGCCCGCAAGTTAGGTTTGACTGACTCACGCGAGTTATATAAGTATTTGATGGGGCTGTGAGGTCAACTGAAATTTGATACGGCCTCTCCCCCTAACCCCCTCCCCCACAGGGGAGGGGGAATAAGTCACTCTTACTTCTTGAGTTTTCTGTTGGTTCTCAACTAGAAACGCAGCAAGTAAAGGTTACTTATTCCCCCTCCCCTGTGGGGGAGGGGGGTAGGGGGAGAGGCCGCATCAAATTGCAGTTTATCTAATTCCGAAACCGCGATAAGGTTGTTCTACATACCCCACACTGAAGGTTGGTTTTCATTTTCAATCTTTTCCTCAGAAGCGTCGGGTAGGTTGGGGAAGAAGTCAATGCCTGTTAGCTCCTCAAGCTGATTAACACAGATGGAAGTCTTCTTGATTTCGCTTAGTGGCGCCTTGTTTTTGTAATCATAGCCATACTCCTTGTGCTCCATCCAGAAGGCAATAGAGGAATAACCTCCGTTTTTGACCTTGAGTAGTGCCATGTAGTAATACTTAGGCACAGCCACCTTTTTGCCATTTGAGCGCGTCACGTACTCTTTAATCTGAGCGTCTCTGATAGTGCCACCCTTCACGACATAAAGCGTGTCGGAGAATGCGGCGTTTCGGCCAAGCGTTTGTACGAGGTTCTCTAAAGTAATCCAATAACCTTGGTTGAACGAGCCGAGTTGTGGCGACATGTTCGTCATA
Source organism: Alloprevotella sp. (assembly GCA_050874425.1). Taxonomy (GTDB): domain Bacteria; phylum Bacteroidota; class Bacteroidia; order Bacteroidales; family Bacteroidaceae; genus Alloprevotella. The sequence continues at coordinate 6,972 of JBNMKQ010000091.1, read as the reverse complement.
TAGAACGTTTGTTCGTTGGCAGTGCTGCTATACAAGCGGTCGGCTGAGGCGCAGAGGTGACCTCGATTGTATTCCCGACCAAAGCCATTGCTACCAATACGATAGGTAGAGCTGAGGCTGGGGTCGTCAGCAAAGGGCTCATCAGAGCGGCCGTTGCTCTTGGCACGTGTGTCGCCGTCGAAGCGGAAGGCTACCCAACGAGAGTGATATTTGTGGATGTCGTACTCCAATTCGTAGGTTACGACCGTTTTGCCGTTGCTGAGCTTCGTGTCGTGCGAGATGAGTAGGGTAGAGCCGTCGGTGAGCACACGGGGCGTCTCCATGCGGCAGGTAATGGTAGGATTGGGGCTTGAAGCGTTGTTGTTGCCATTGCCACCGCCACTATTGTTATTCCAAGGGTGATCATCTTCGCCACAAGCGGCAAATGTGAGGGCACAACAAGCAATGCAAATGTATTTAAGTAGGTTCATTATATTTTTTATCGTGAAAAAGTCTGACCGTTGTTGCTGAAAGCTTTTAGGCAACAACGGTCAGACAAAAGTTAAAAGTACGTGTAACGCGAATAGAAGGAATTATTCAGCGTAAGTAATCGTGATAGATGTAAATCGAATTTGGCTTGCAGCACCAGTTGTTGAAGAGGTGTTGGTGATGAGTGTGCTCAAATTGTTAATGCCGCTGATTGTAATTACTGCATCAGCCACGTTTACACTACCCGGAGTAGCTGTAACGTCACCGCTTGCGTTGCAAATGGTACCATTGTAAGTGTCGCAGTTGAGTACTACCTTTACAATTTTTTTGTTTGCACTTGTAACGGTGATGGTGTTTTTGGGATACATACGCACGTTGGTACCATTTGTGTAATACTTGGGTGCGTTAGAGTTGCCACCAGCATCAAATGAGAGGGTGGTACCATCGCTCAAGGTGATAGTTGGTACAGCGACACCATTTTCAACACCAAAGTCAGAAGCCTTGACGGTGATGCTATTGCCATCGGCAGGCGTGTCAGGAGTGTCGGGAGTGTCGGGTGTTGAAGGCTCAGATGCCCCAGGAGTGCCAGCAGCAATGGCGAAGTTCTTCACTTCCCAAGTAGAACCGCTCTCAGCATTGGTGTTGTAGCGGAATGCGAGGCGAATCTTCTTGCCCATGTATTCAGCAGGGATTGCTACGTCTTCCTTCTCGAAAGTGCTCCAATCAGAGCCTTCTTTGTGAGAGGTTACGAGTGGCGTCCAACCTTCGGCGGGAGTAGCTTCGTTGAAGTTGTCGGTGATGAATACTTGCTGATTTTCGTCACCCTTGTTGTAACGCAAGATGTATTCGTAAGAAACGTGGGCAGCCGTTTGGCCTTCGAGTGAAATCTCAGGGCTTACCAAGTAGTAAGTACCAGCCGTGGTCACCTTGTTCGTGCCGTCCCAGCCTGTAGCCTTGGCTGTGCTATAGTCGATAACCCACTCGCCAGCACCGCTGGTAGTGTAGCTTTTAAATCCGCCCATTGAGGTAGCAAAACTTTCGCTGTAAGGCAATGTGCGTGTGCCTTCTTCAACTTCGCTGCCAGCAGCCTCGCCTTTGCTCAGCTTAAAGTTTTTGAGCTCCCAAGTGGCAGCCTTAGCGTCGGTCTTGTAATAGAGCGCTATGGTAACGTTCTCTTGCCCAATAAAGGCAGCGGGAACATTAACATCGGCCGTCGTCCAAGTCGTCCAATCAGCCACCTGAATGGGGTTGAATGTAACGTCAGTCCAAGTTGCAGTAGCGGGGTCGCCTGCATAGTTGGTGCTAAAGCGAACGAGGTAGTTAGTCTTTAACTCGTTTGAATTGGCATAGCGCAGAATGTAGTCGAAAGTGAGGTGTGCCTTTTCAACATCCTTGAGCGAAACGGCAGGAGCAATGAGGTAACTCTCGGCCGCATTATTTGCTTTGCTTTCGCTATCGTAAGAGGTTACCTTAACGTAGCCGTAGCTACCGTCAACAGCAAAGGGATAATTGCCTACTGTGGTAGGAGCGGTGAACTCACCTACGTTTGAGTTCAAGTTTTTTGAAAGTGGAGCATCGATAATGGCACTCTCTTCAGAGGGAGTGTCGGGCTTGTTGTTAATGCCATAAGGAGCTGGCACGTCTTCACAAGCGGTAAAGCCCAATGAAAGAATGGCTGCTGCGAGGCAGAAAATATACTTATTCATACTATGTATTGTTTTTTCGGGTTGGTGAGTGAACGAGTTGATAAGTTAACTCGTTCACTTCTTAAAGAAAATTAGTTAGCTGAGATGTCGTCCGTATCGCGAAGTTGTATCTGCCAAGTGCTGTAGTAGCTGAGGATGCCGGTGTAAGAACGAGTATCTTCGGGCAGTTCGATAAACGAAACGCGATTTTTGGTAGAGGTACGGACTGTAACAGAAGAGCCATTGCCCAATTCGATGGTGCGGTCAACGCCGTAGCCATCGTCATGGAGTTCGTAAGGACCAAAGATTTTTTTGCCGTTGGCCGAAACCGTTTCGACCATGCCTTCAACGCCTTTGGCAGTACCCTTCTCGAGCACGTTGCGATTGTCGGCATTGGCCTCCTTGATAGTGCCACGAACGGTAGCTAAGAGCGGACAGTTCTCGTAGGTGCGGTTGGCCGTAGCGCGAAGCCAAGCTTTGCCCGCATCGTCGGTCTTGTCGAGCGGTGTGAGCTCGGGTGCATTCTTGTTGGGCTCGCCAATGAGTTGCACGTTGGTGGCAAGCATGGCGAAGTCCATCGGGCCGAGGTTGATATTGTCGCTTGACGTTCTGTATGGGGTACCGATGCGTGGTGTCTTACTGTATACACCTACGTAGAGATTTTTCAAGTTAATCTTTACGCGTTGACCGAGTGCGAAGTAAGGATAGAGCGCTGTGTTTCTTACAGCGAGAATGATGCTCTGGTCGTGTGCGGGGTCATTAACGTCCTTAGTGTCGTCGATGTTGCGGATGAGCAGTGTCTGATAGAGATTGCCGCTGATGTCGTTGGCACAAACTACGCCCTCGATGATGATATCTTCTGTAATCTTCTTATACCAGTTAGAAGAGTTACGAGAGTAGTCAGCGTTGGTAGCATCTTTGCAGTACTGCGCTTTCACATCAAGAATGGTAGAGTTGACATCGCCAAGGTCGGTAGCACTTGTCACCCCCTTGCCAATGTCGCTAATAGGTGGTTCATCGTGATCGTCCATACAGGCAGTCGTGGTGAAAAGGCTCAATGCCGCTACTGCTATGATTGATAAATATTTGAGTGTCATATATAACTTAGTTTAATGAGTTTAGAGAGTTTAGTGAGTTTAATAAGTTTAGTGAGTTTAATAGGTTTAGTGAGTTTAATAAGTTTAGTGAGTTTGAGAAGTTTAGAGAGTTTAATAGGTTTAGTGAGTTTAATAGGTAACTTTTTAACCTCCTAACCTCCTAACCTTCTAACCTTCTAACCTCATACCCTCCTAACCTTCTAACCTCCTAACCTTATAACATAACCTCATAACCTCCTAACCCTCTAACCCTTTTTAGAACTTAAAGCCGATGTTTAAGAAGCCGTTGATGGCGTTAGCATAGTAGTACTTAGAGTTCTTAGAGAACGCGTAAGCTTTCTTGTTGCCCGTATTGTAGTTATCCGAACGGTTTTGCTCGTAGCCACCAGTCTTGAGTTTGCGATTGTTGGTAATGTTTTGTACAGAAAGGTTGATGCTAATGCTGCGTCCCTTCTTCAAGCGAATGTACTTACCGATTGAGGCGTCAAGCATGAAGCCACCTTTAGCTTTCTCCTGCTTAGGAGCGTAGGTGTCGATGATGTTGCCTTTACTGTCATAGAAAATACCACCATTATCGTTGAGAGTAGCCTTGTTGGTAGCGTAGATAGCGTTACCATTAGCATCGATGGTGGGGGTGTAGCAGTTTGCACCGTTCTCTGCCTCTCTGATAGTTTTGCTAAAGCGACGGTACTCAGAGAAGTCGATGTAGACGCGGTCGTAGTAGTTCAAGTTAGCACTGAAGAACCAACCATTGACGTTGTAGTCAAAGCCTAAGCTAACAACTGCCATGGGCGATCCACTTTCGCGCATGCCCTTAGCCAACACGAAGAGCGGGGTAGTCTCGGTCTTATTCGTTACAGGGTTTGTCCAAGAGTTCAATGTTGCCAATGTGGCAGCGCTTGATCCCTCGTAAGCTACTTGTGCATAGGGATTGTTAACATACTTAGCCTCGCCATACGTACCAATCAAGTTAACCGAGAAGTTAGACGTGATTTGGTAAGAGAAGGCTGCTTCAACGCCGTAGTGCTCACGTTCAACTCCCGTCATGGTGAAGTAAGTGAAGCGTGACTCATCATCGTTGTAGAAGGCCGTTTGTTCTACGCCATTGTTGAAGTGGCTATAGTAACCGCTCACCTTACCCGTTAAGTTGCCGAAGCGGAAGAGGTAAGAGAGGTCGGCATGGAAGATATTTTCGTTTGTCAAGTTGTTGACAAAGTCGTTTTGCATACGAGGTGCCACGAAAGAGTTGCGCGCCAAAGGTGCATTGCTCTCCGCGCCAAAGTTGAGCGAGAGTAGGTGAGCACCACTCGGACGGAAGTTCAGGCCAAAGCGACCACCACCACCGAGGAACTTAGCCTTGCCACTCTTGCCATAAGAGTTGTCGGCTGCACGACCATTGCGCATCAAGCCTTCGCGCTGCATGAGTGTGCCTTCGCCCCAAGCTTGGAGGTTGTACTGCCACATACCTTCGGTGTATTGGTAAAGGCCGTAGGCGCGCATCTTGTCGACGAAGATGTTGTAGTTGTAGCCAAACTTGTCGTCAACCTTAATCTGACGGTCGGGATTGTTTAAGTCGTTTTGCGCCTCTTGACTATTACGACCATATTCGTTGGCAGCGAACTTGTCAATGTCGGTGTACTTTGTGCCACCAAGGAGGTCGGCCATTGTCTTATAGTGCATACCCTTTGTGCGGTTGTATTGGAAACCAAGGGCGTAGCGGTGATGATTGTTAATCTCGTGATTGAAGAGCGTGTTGAACGTTTCGACCATTTGGTCGTTGTGGCGGCGCTCTTGATAGTAGAGCGTCTCATCACCTTGGGCAGCAGCACTGCGGTTGACAGCATACATGCGGTCCCAATTAACTTGGCGGTTGGCCTTAGAACTTGTCCAATAGTCGTAAAGCTTGTTCCAACCTTCCAGGGCCCAAGGATTCTTCTGTAACCAATCAGGATTGTTGTACTGGGCATCGTACACGCCGAAGATAGACGAAGGCAAGTTCTTGTAGTAGTCAGGACGTGGGTCGTAAGCATTGCCGTTCCAGCCGAGGGCGGTAGAGCTATACATTGCGTACTTAAAGCCTGCGGCCGTGGTGAGCTTCATGTTGTCACGCATCTTCCAGTCCCAAGTCAAGATAGCTGTCGGCTCATAGTCATTGACCACGCGTGAGTTACGCTTCTCGCCGTTTTGGTAACCCCAGTTAGGGTTGTAGTAGTGAGAGTTGGCCAACCAATAAGCCTCTTCGGTGCTGGCACCCTGTTGGCCACGTTCTGTGGGCGAACCAAAGGTGACGAGCGAGAGGGCATGCTTCGTGCCAAAACGCTTTTCGGCAGAGAGGAAGTAAGAGAGAGAGTTGTAGAACGTGCCTTCAATCACACCCTCGTTGGCCCAACGATAACCTACCAAGCCGGCGAAAGCCCAGCCTGAGGGCAAGAGGCCTGTGGCATGAGTGAACATACCGCGTGCTACGTAGTTGCGGTTGCAACCCGAAAGGGTGAGTTTGTTGCCCGCAGCGAATTGGCTGGCGCGAGCGTTGACGTTGGTAGCACCGCCCACACCGGCAATGCCAAATGTGTTGTAGTCGTAGGGAGTAACACCTTCTTGGTTGCGTGTGGCATCGTTCATGCCGCCCACCATGCTATAGCCAAAGCGACCCATTTCGAGGTCGTTGAGCTGAAGGCCATTTAGGTAGTAGTTGCTATACATGTTGTCGTAACCGCGCACGCGGAAACGCATCGGGCTGAACAGATAGCCCACTTCAGAGTTGTAAGGGTCACTCTTTGCCCCAGTGATAGCCGACACGGCTTGTGACGCATCGTTATCCTCGTCGAGCTGCGACTCGGTGAACGTAAAGTCCGAATTGTCGATGCTCAGGGTGTCGACGGGTGCTTGTGCCCACGCTCCCGTGGCCAATAGCAAGGCTGCCGCCGTAAGTTTTACACCTTTTGTCATGTAAGTAAGGATTAAGTGTGTTAAGCCAACGATGTGATTGCTTGTCGAAATGATAGGGTAGAGGCGCGCTTATATACCTTATTATATATAAGGCTATGTTCTTCGTTAATCATTCCAACTTCGCATCAGTACACAATAGTGGCTTGCAATGATATTATTTTCGTTGCAAATGTACGAAAAAATAAAGGTTAATTTTTTACGTTTTTGTTAATATTTCGCAGAACGTAAATTTTGTATCTCTGCATTTTCCTCTACAGAATGCTCTACAAATGTCTTATGAAGGGTAATTGTTACTACTACTATACTACATTATCTACTTCCTATTTTATGTTTCATGTTTCATTTTTTATAGTTTAGTCTATTGATAATCAATGCGTTCAAGAGATGAAACATAGGTTTCGTTTGTTTCATTTTTGCTTTCATGTTTCATTCTTCTAAAAAAACACAGTGGGAGCGAATTAAAAACACAGTGGGAGCGAATTAAAAACACAGTGGGAGCGATTCGAAAACACTGAGGGAGCGCTAAATCGCTCTCTTTGTGTTCTTACTCTTAGTCGTAATCTCTTATTTCGGGTCTATGTTGATTCGTGTGGGTAATATTGCGTTTAAAAATATGTACAAACTGCAATTTGTCGAAGAGAATAGGAATGAACATTAAGGCGCGCTTTGCACTTTGAGTCTTAAACAACTAATAGTTATATTGCAAGAAACGCAAGGGCGTAGCCTGTTTGTATATGCCTTGTGCGTAAGCACAAGGCATAGTATTTATAATA
>JBNMKQ010000090.1:0-10061 GCA_050874425.1 Alloprevotella sp. | reverse complement strand
ATCTAATGCATTGCCAAGTTGGGGCCTCGAGCCCCAACTTGGCAATACCGACGCGGGGACGCGTCGCCCCCAGGTTAGGACGCGTCGCCCACCGACTTCTTTACTTACTCACACGGCTTGTAATAGTATAATAATTTTGGACGCCCATTAAACCCAATAAAAAACTTATTAAACTCATCAAATCACCACTACCTTCCCCGCAACGGCTGTTTTGCCGTCAGCTGTGGCCACCATGATGTAATATACGCCAGGGGCAACGCGCTCGCCCGTGTTTTGTTGCGTAACGTCCCATTGCCAAGAGCCACCTACTGACGTGCCGCGAGCAACAAGTTGCGAACCCGTAGTGAGCACTTTTATTTCTGCTCCTTCGGTGAGTCCTGCGATTGTAACAGAACCTCGATAGTCGGGACGAACGGGGTTGGGGAATATACGGATATTTGACTTGTCAAGTGTAGGTTGTGCCTCTGTAGAACCTGCATCATAACAGCAAAGACCTTGGTCGGTAGCAATGTAGAGGCGACCATTGTCGGGATTGATAGCGAAGTCGTAGATGTTGTCAGAAAGCAAAGGCGAATTGTCTGCCGTGAAGTGTTGCAATATCTCCGACCCATCTTCATTGACCAAGTAAACGCCCGCACCAAACGTGCCTATCCATTTACGATTGCCCGCATCAACACAAATAGCAGAAACGGATACACCCGTTAAGAGGTAGTCTGCATAGTCCGTACCATCGTTACGAGGCACTTTCGGTTGATTGACCGTAAAGCCTGTTTTGAAACACTCATCTGGATCGGGAATGTTGTAGATACCCGAAACGCAGCCAAACCATATCTGGCCGTTCTTATCTTCGGTCAGTGCCATGACATTCGAGAAATCACATGACGTGCCGTCTTCGTTATTAGCAGCAGTAAAGTATACAGAGCGGTCGTCACTCTTATTGTTGAGCGTGCCACCATAGTCAAGCAACATGATACCCGCACCGATAGGATTGGTCCACGTACGTCCATTTACCCATAAGTAGCCACGCGAGTCGAATAGAATGCGTTCGGCTCCTTGCCAGTACGAAGTATAATAAGCTGCCATGTGCACCCAATCGCCATTTGGCTTTAAGACAGTGAGTAGCGTGTCGGCATAGTTGTTCGTTATCCAGAGATTGCCTTCCTTATCGAAAGCACAACCGCCAAGGCGCACATTGCTGTTACGTGAAGCTGCACTCACAACGGGAGGACACTTCAGAGGCGAATTATCTGTATTATAAAGGTTGACGAACTGACCATTGCGATATTCATAAAGGCCCTCAAGCATACTGGTCATAAACACATGTTCGGGGTTAGAAGGATCGACAGCCATGTGTGAGGTATTCTTATACTTCATGCCGACGCGACCTTCATCACTCGTTTCAGTACGAGCACGATCTTCGTCCATATCGCTCCATTTCGTACCGTCGTAGCAACCAAAGAAGCCTTCAACATCTTCACCATCGATAAATTGGCTACCTGCTACAAAGAGGCGGTTATGGTCGTAAAGCAGTGAGTAACTGCCCGTATGGCGCGGACCGAAATTGCCTACTATGCCTGTGGGGGTAGGCAACTCTGTTTGCGTTGCATTGAGTTGATACACATTAAGTCCCTCATCGCCTTGTGCTACATAAGTAAGCCCATTCGTGGTACGAGCTATATCGGCATAGGTAGAGGAAGTTGCGATGTTCAGTTCCACCTCGTCAGGACGCTCGGTATTGAAAGCTAATACAGCGCTCTTGCTTGTAAACTGCACCAACTTACCATTCGAGGTGCCTTGGAAAGGAGCCGAACCTGTTGCCAATAGCTGTACCATCAACGCATCATCTTCTGTAATTCCAAGGCGTGCGATACCTTGTACTACACCCAAAGTCTCGCTGGTATAATAGTTTAGGACGGCATAAATAGTGCCGTCAGTAGTTGCTACAAACTGTCCTGCGGTAATCCATAAGTAGGCAATTTCCCATGAAGTGGCAACGTAAAGGTCGTCCGTCATTTTACCTACCAATATGCGGTCGGAAACGGCGGCATATACCTTGCCGTCCTTTACAAAGGCATCATTGACGGTGCGTCCTAACTTATAATAGCCACGCACGGTCTGTCCCTTCACGTCGAACACGATGACACCTTGCGACGTACTCATACAAGCCCAATCACCACTAACAGAGAGGCGGCCGATTGTGATATCCTCTTCAAAGTTCTTGATTTGCGGCACATTGGTCACACTAAAGCGTCCATCGCCTGTGGGATAAACAAGGTCGATGTTGTTGTTCGTATAAAGTAGAATTAAGCATTGCTGCGTATTGGACCACGCGAGCGATTTTATGCCCATATCAGAGAGTCCGGTCGACATTTTGTCGAGCGTATACGACTGTCCCGTTTCGCTATCGTAGGCTAAAAGGTTGCCATTGAAGATGGTATATACCCAATTGCCCACAGCTTGCGTGTGAGTAGCGTTATGATAAGAGAGCAAATAGTTCCAACGCAAGGCATCTGCCGTTGAGTCGGCAAGTACCGAAACGGCACAGCCTAAGAACAGAATAAACGTGAACAGAATTTTTTTCATATTTGTTGTGTCGTTTCGTAAGGGTTAGTAACGGGTTACGTATTTTGTGCTTTGTTACTTTTTATTTGTTCAAGAACGCGGCCAATTTAGCTACGGCACGGGCGCGGTGTGAAATGCGGTTTTTCACTTCTACACCGAGTTCGGCAAAGGTTTTGCCGTCTTCGCCTTCGGGGGCGAATACAGGGTCGTAGCCAAAGCCTTCGGTGCCGCGCTTTTCAGTTGCAATTTGACCGCGTACGATGCCTTCGAATAGGTGTTCTTCACCATTCTGAATGAGGGCAATGACGGTACGGAATTGTGCCGAGCGGTCTGCCTTGCCGTCGAGTTCGGCCAAGAGCTTTTGCGTATTGGCTTCAGGGTCGTGGCGGTCGGGGTAAGCATAGCGGGCAGTGTGTACACCAGGACCACCGCCAAGGGCAGACACTTCAAGGCCCGTGTCGTCGGCAAAGCAATCGAAACCATAACGATCCTTTACCCAACGGGCTTTGATAAGGGCATTGCCTTCGAGGGTGTCAGCCGTTTCGGGTATGTCGTCGTGGCAGTCGATGTCAGCCAACGAAAGGATATGTAACTTATCGCCAAATATGGCGCGTATCTCTGATAACTTATGAGCATTATTGGTGGCAAACACCAAGGTGGGAGCGGAGGGAGTATTTTTCATAAAAATGGAGGGGGGGCAATGTGCAAATGCTTTGTTAATGTGCAAATGCTTTGTTAACGTGCAAATGTGAGAATGTGCAAATGTGCAAATGGTCGCCTTATCATGCTGCGTTAGTATATGGATTATTGCGAACGATGCAAAATAACTCAGTTGTACAAAGGCGACAATTTGCACATTTGCACATTCTCACATTTGCACATTAACTAAGCATTTGCACATTCTCACATTTGCACATTTAACACATCGTGTTAGTTTTCTTTCTTTGCTTTTACTTTAATACGGTCAAAGCCTTCACCGAAGACACCAATTACTTTTGACTGCGAAACAAAGGCATTGGGGTCGATGCTTTGAATGATGCGGAAGATGTTAGTACTCTCGCGTTTCTTAGCCAATACAACGAGCACTTTGCGCTCTTGCTTGGTATACCAACCTTGGCCGTCTAGCACCGTGACGCCACGGTGCGTAGCACTAATGGCAGCGGCGATGGCATCATATTCGCGCGAGAAGATAAGGAATTGCACAGATTGGCGACCACGATCTACGACGTAGTCCAACATAAGGTTAACGATAATGAGAGTGCAGTAGCCGTAGAGCAACTTATCTACATCGCCGTCGGGCAAGAAGAAGGCTGTGGTGATGATAATAATGTCGCAGAGCATCATCATCTGCCCCAAAGTGACGTCCTTATACTTATTAATAATAGAGGCAATAATATCGGTGCCACCTGTTGATCCATTGTGTAAGAATACGAAACCAATGCCCACACCTTCGATAGCCGCACCTAAGATGCACGACATAAAGGCATTGCCTTGCACAACTTGGGGCAAGTGGCTATGAGGATTGATGTCGGGAAACATATCTGGGCGCGTCTGCCCCCAATAGATCATGACCTCTTGCACGAGTCCGAGCAAGAAGGTGAGCATGAATACGGCATAAATCGTTTTTAAACAGAAACGCCAGCCTAACACTTTGACGGCCACTGCCAACAGAAGGATATTGACCGAAAAGAAAGTGTACTGCACAGGGAAACCTGTGGCATAGAATATGACGGCACCTGCACCTGCAAGGCCACCCGTGGTAATCTCATAGGGCAGTTGAAAACAGGTAAAGCCGATGGCGTACATCAACAATCCAAGGGTGATGATGACATAGTCGCGAACGTCCTGCGCTATGCTTGTTCTAAATTTTGTAGCCATTTATTTTTTTAGTTGACGAGTTAACGAGTAAGTTTGTCTTTACATCTAATAAGTAAACAAAAATTGACGAGTTAACAGGTAGGTTTGTTCTTTTATAGGAAGTAACTTACCTGTTAACCTGTTAACTCGTCAACTTGTCAACTCATAAAAATCATTTTACCACAATGTTAACGATGCGGCCAGGCACAACGATTACCTTAACAACTTGTTTGCCTTCAAGGTGCTTTTGTGACTGTTCGGCCGTGAGAGCAGCTTCTTGTATCTGTTCCTTCGTAGCATCGGCAGCGAAATCGAGTGTAAAGCGTGTCTTACCATTGAATGAGATAGAGAGCGTCTGCTTGTCCTCTTTCAAGTATTGTTCGTCAAACTGAGGCCATTGAGCGTCACATACGGTAGTGGTGTGACCCAACGTGTGCCACAACTCTTCGGCTATGTGGGGGGCGAAGGGGGCGAGCAAGATGACAAACTGCTCTAATACGCTGCGGCTGGTGCACTTCTGCTGTGCCCATTCGCCAACGGCTATCATGAAAGCAGGGATAGACGTGTTGTAAGAGAACTCCTCAATGTCTTCTGTCACCTTCTTGATGAGCTTATGCAAGGTCTTGAGGTTGTCCTTTGTAGGCTCGCTATCCGTCACGGCCCAATCGCCATTCTGCGGATAGAAGAGGTTCCATGCCTTGCGCAAGAAGCGGAAGCAACCGTCAATGCCGTTTGAGTCCCAAGGCTTGCTCTGATTGATTGGGCCAAGGAACATTTCGTACAAGCGGAGCGTATCAGCACCATACTTCTCGACAATCATGTCGGGGTTGACTACGTTGTACATTGACTTTGACATCTTTTCGATAGCCCAACCACATACGTACTTACCGTCTTCGAGCACAAACTCTGCCGTTTCGTACTCAGGACGCCATGCCTTAAAGGCTTCAAGGTCGAGCACGTCGTTCTGTACGATGTTTACGTCAACGTGAATAGGTGTCGTATCGTACTTGTCCTTCAAACCGAGGCTTACGAAGGTGTTGGTGTCCTTGATACGATATACGAAGTTTGAACGGCCTTGTATCATACCTTGGTTGACCAACTTTTGGAACGGCTCGTCCTTGCATGACACACCGAGGTCGAAGAGGAACTTGTCCCAGAAGCGTGAATAAATCAAGTGACCTGTAGCGTGCTCTGAACCACCGATGTAGAGGTCGACGTTCTGCCAATATTCATCGGCAGCCTCGCCTACGAGGGCTGCGTCGTTGCGGGGGTCCATATAGCGCAAGTAGTAGGCTGACGAACCTGCAAAACCAGGCATCGTAGAGAGTTCGAGGGGGAAGACCGTTTTATTGTCAATGCGTACGTTGTCGGTCACGCAGTTATTCTCTGTGTCCCAAGCCCAACGGGTAGCATTACCGAGGGGAGGTTCGCCCGTTTCGGTGGGAAGGAACTTCGTCACTTCGGGCAATTCGAGTGGCAAGCACTCAGCAGGCACCATTTGGGGCATGCCGTCCTTATAATATACGGGGAAGGGTTCACCCCAGTAGCGTTGACGTGAGAAGATGGCATCGCGCAAGCGGAAGTTTACCTTTACGCGGCCCAACTTATTCTCTGTCACAAACTTCTTCGTAGCTGCAATGGCTTCTTTCACGCTGAGTCCGTTGAGTGTAAAGCCATTGAGCGTTTGTTTGCCCTCAGCCGGTGAGTTCATCACCGTGCCTTCCTTGGCATCGAAGCTCTCTTCGCTCACGTCAGCACCCTCAATCAAGGGAATGATAGGCAAGTTGAAGTGGCGTGCGAAAGCATAGTCGCGTGAGTCGTGGGCAGGAACGGCCATAATGGCTCCCGTGCCATAACCAGCGAGCACGTAGTCACTCACCCAAACGGGTATCTCATCGCCCGTAAAGGGATTGATAGCATAAGAACCCGTAAACACACCCGTCACACGGCGGTCGGCAATGCGCTCACGTTCCGTGCGCTTCTTAGTTGCGTCGAGGTAAGCCTCAACGTCTGCCTTTTGGCCCTCAGTAGTGAGTTGCTGTACGAGTTCACTCTCAGGAGCAAGCACCATAAAGGTCACACCGAAGATAGTATCCGCACGTGTGGTGAAGATTGTAAACTTCACGTCGCTGTCTTTCACAGAGAATTGCATCTCCGTACCCTCTGAACGGCCAATCCAGTTGCGTTGTGTCTCCTTCAGAGAGTCTGTCCAGTCGATCGTATCGAGTCCGTCGAGCAAGCGCTGTGCATAAGCTGATACGCGCAAGCACCACTGCTTCATTTTCTTCTGTACTACGGGGTAGCCACCGCGTTCGCTTACGCCGTCTACTACCTCATCGTTGGCCAACACGGTGCCGAGTTTCGGACACCAATTGACCATTGTCTCGCCGAGGTAAGCAATGCGGTAGTTCATCAACACTTGTTGTTGCTCTACGTCGCTCATCTGCTTCCACTCCTCAGCAGTAAAGTGGAGTTCTTCGCTTTGGGCATAGTCCTCAGTGCCCTCACTACCCTTCTCTTCGAAGTGCTTAATAAGTTCGCTAATAGGTTCCGCCTTTTGACACTTCTTACAATAGAAGTGGTTGAACATCTGTTCGAAGGCCCACTGCGTCCAGTGGTAGTATTGAGGGTCGCAGGTGCGCACCTCACGGTCCCAGTCGAAAGAGAAACCAATCTTATCCAACTGTTCGCGATAGCGAGCAATGTTCGTTTCAGTTGTTACAGCCGGGTGTTGTCCTGTCTGAATAGCATACTGTTCTGCGGGCAAGCCATAGGCATCGTAGCCCATGGGGTTGAGCACGTTATAGCCGCATGAACGCTTATAGCGTGCATAGATATCAGAAGCAATATAGCCTAAGGGGTGACCTACGTGAAGGCCAGCGCCTGAGGGGTAAGGAAACATGTTGAGCACGTAGAACTTCTTCTTATTCTCATCGATTTCAACATGGTATGTCTTTTCGGTGGCCCAAGTCTTTTGCCACTTCTTTTCAATATCAATAAAATTATATTCCATTGTGTTTTTACTTATTTGGGAACAAAGTTAGTGCAAACCGAACGCAAAGCCAAATGAAAAAAGAAATTTTTCATTTGGCTTTGCTGAGGTGCAGCCTAACTTGGCGAGCGCAGCGAGCAAAGTGCAAGGCGAGCGAAGAGCAAAATGAAAGTCAAAAAACTTTCATTTTGCTCTTCCGAGCCGCAGCCTAACTTGCGAAGAAAGTTAGTGCAAACCGAATGCACTACAAAACAAAAAAGGTATTTTTTGTTTTGTAGTGCTGAGGTGCAGCCTAACTTGCGAAGAAAGTTAGTGCAAACCGAATAACTTGGCGATAGTTCTCCCCGATAAACTTGAAACACTTAAACACTTAAATATGCAAAAATCAGAAGATAGGACAGTACACCCTAATTATTTTTGTACCTTTGAAAAGTGAACCTTTTCGTTAAGCCAAATGAGCAAAAGAGAACTTGCTTTCATTTTGGCATGACGAGAAAAGATGCACGAAAGAGAATGATTAAAATAAACAAAATATGAAAATATTCTTGATAGCTGGCGAGGCCAGTGGCGACTTACATGCTTCCCACTTGATGCGTGCTATTTTAGACGAAAAGCCTGATACGGAATTTCGCTACTATGGAGGCGACAAGATGCAAGCCGTGGGGGGGACGCTCCTGTGTCACTATCGCGAGTTAGCCTACATGGGCTTTGTGCAAGTGGCTCTCCACTTGTCCACCATTCTGCGCGGTATGAAACGCTGTAAAGCGCAAATCGCTGAATGGCAGCCTGACGCAGTAATCCTTGTGGACTACCCAGGCTTTAACCTCAAGATAGCTAAGTATGTGAAGCAACAAGGCATCTGCCCCGTGTATTACTACATTGCTCCTAAAATATGGGCTTGGAAGGAACACCGCATAAAGGAGATAAAGCGCAATGTTGATCACTTGTTCTCTATTCTGCCCTTTGAGGTAGATTTTTTTGAGAAAAAACATCATTACCCTATCTCGTATGTGGGCAATCCTTCGCTCGATGAGGTGTATGGATATATGGACGAAAATGGTTTTCCTCAGCCGAACGGAGATATTATAGCCTTATTGCCCGGTTCGCGTCGGCAAGAGGTGAAGGACAACCTAAGCCGCATGCTGCAAGCTGCTGCGCCATTCGAAGATTACGACTTGATAGTAGCAATGGCTCCTGCAATCGAAGAGGATTTTTACCAAGACATTGTGCAGCATAGTCAAATAGACCCTGGTCGCATTCGATTGCTCAAGAATGAAACATACGCTTTGCTCAACCACGCCACATTGGCTTTAGTGACGAGTGGTACGGCCACACTTGAGACGGCACTATTCCATGTGCCACAGATCGTATGTTACTACATGCGTTGTGGTTGGTTGGTTTCACGTATTCGCCCCTACTTTTTAAAGGTGCCGTTCATCTCGTTGGTCAACCTCATTGTAGGTTCCGAGGTTGTGCCAGAACTTGTGGGTTCGGACATGAATGTCACTACGCTTACGCGCTACATAGGTGAGCTCTTACCTCTCCAATCGGCCGCACGCCGCAAAATGCTCAATGGCTATGAACGCATGGCGAATAACCTGGGACAACCTGGTGCGCCTAAACGTGCAGCCCACCAAATCGTTGAAATGTTGAATAATAGATAAGGCCTCACCCCCTAGCCCCCTCTCCTTGAGGAGAGGGGGCTAGGGGGTGAGGCCGTTAGGGGGGGGTCGTGGATTGTTCGCCCAATTGCAGTTTGTTTGTTACACTTCACATACACTTTGTTCTTCAATGTGCCAAATGCGGCGACCAGCGATGTGAGGGAAATGGTGTTCGTCGTGGCTTACCACTACGATGGCACGGTGAAGGCTCTGTTGGGTGAGCAATGCGTAAAGTTCGTTACGTGACGGCTCGTCGAGGTGTGTTTCAGGCTCATCGAGTAAGAGCAAATCAGGTTCTGATACAAAGGCACGCGCTAAGAGGGTACGCTGCCACTGTCCACCACTGAGGTCGGAAATAGGACGTTGTGCCAAGTCGGCAAGGTGGAATGTGTTGAGCGTTTCAGCTACCTTGTTACGATGTTCAGAAGTAAAACGCTGCCAAAGCCGCTTGCGACAACTAAGTCCTGATAGAACGATGTCAGCTACAGTCGTAGGAAATTGTCGGTCGATATGTCTGTACTGTGGTAGGTAACCTACGATAGTACCACCTTTGCGCTCAATCGTACCGCGTGTGGGTTGCAAGAGTCCCGCAATAAGGCGGAGCAAAGTAGTTTTTCCTCCACCATTAGGGCCTGTCAGCACGATGAAGTCCGTATCATTGATTGTTTCGTTGATATGACACAATACGTGGCGTTCGCCATAGCTTAGACAAACGTTGTTTATTTTAAGCAAACTATTGGGCATCTTGAAGATAATTGGTATGGCAACTTATAAGCTCGTTTACTCGTCAACTTGTTTACTCGTCAACTTGTTTACTCGTCAACTTGTTTACTTGTCAACTTGTTTACTCGTCAACTTGTTTACTTGTCAACTTGTTTACTCGTCAACTTGTTTACTCGTCAACTTGTTTACTCGTCAACTTGTTTACTCGTCAACTTGTTTACTCGTCAACTTGTTTACTCGTCAACTTGTTTACTCGTCAACTTGTT
>JBNMKQ010000089.1:0-10262 GCA_050874425.1 Alloprevotella sp. | reverse complement strand
TTTTCAAGACATATCTCACGCAAGCAACTGGGGAGACAAAGGTAACTTCAGTCCCCCTCTCCTTAAGGAGAGGGGGTTAGGGGGTGAGGCCCAATTGCAGTTTATTAATCGATTTTACTCACGAGTCATAAGTAAGCTATCAAAAATGAGAAGCGAGGCTTCATTGTAATTGACGTAGGGCTTTCCCCATATTACAATGAAACCTCGCATTTTAATTAGAAAGCTATGCTTTTAAGGACGCCTTTGCTAAGTAGATGATAAGTGCTACGTAGGCGATGAGCGAAACGACTTGTGAGATAGGTGAACTTAAATAAGCCGCATTGGCAAAGTTAAGGCCACCAAACTGCATGCCTGCACTCACTACGCCCATTAGGGCACCACCGGCGATGAAGCCTGAGGCAAGAAGCGTGCCCCTCTCGTTGCGGCGTTGGTTGAGGGTGACGTCGGTTGAGCGTGAGTTGACATACCAATTTACTAAACCGCCAACGATGAGCGGAAGGTTGAGTTGCAGCGGAATGAACATGCCCAATGCAAAGGCTAAGGCCGAAACACCGCATAGGGTGAGCACGATAGATATAACGGCACCAATGCCGTAGAGCAACCAAGGAGCACCCTGTCCGCTCATGAGTGGTTCGATAACGGCAGCCATGGCACGAGCTTGGGGAGCTGCCATTACGTCGCTATTGTCGGGGGTGAAGCCATAGGCCTTATTGAGAATCATAATCACACCGCCAACGGTTGCGGCTGAAACGAGTATGCCCAAGAATTTAAATGTCTCTTGCTTCTTCGGTGTAGCTCCTAACCAATAGCCAATCTTGAGGTCGGTGATGAATGCGCCTGCAGATGAGAGTGCCGTGCATACGACACCACCCATGATGAGTGCAGCTACCATACCGCCTGTGCCCTTGAGGCCAACAACTACCATTATGATAGATGAAAGGATAAGCGTCATCAAGGTCATGCCGCTCACAGGGTTAGACCCCACGATAGCTATGGCGTTGGCAGCAACGGTGGTGAACAAGAAGGCGATGATTGCAACAATGAGTATGCCTACGATCGTGAAGAGTAAGTTGCCGCCCATTACGTCGAAGTAGAAGAATAGGGAAGTAACAATGATAGTGAGCAGCGAACCGATGGCAATGATTTTCATCGAGAGGTCGCGCTGCGTGCGTGGTGCGTCTTCGGCTTCGCTATTGCCTTTGAATATCTTACCTACTAAGGTGAAGGCGCTCTTGATTACACCCCAACTCTTAATAACACCAATGATACCTGCCATGGCGATGCCACCAATGCCAATACTCTTGGCATAACCAAAGAGTTGTTCAGGACTGGCGTTGGCTGCCGTGATAGCAGCTGTATCGGGAGTGGCCTCGACGATGGCCATATCGGGGAATATGAGCGCAATGGCGGGAACGATAATCCACCATACGGCTACAGAACCGGCACAGATAATGGCGGCATACTTTAGTCCGACGATGTAGCCCATGCCCAAGAGGGCGGCACTGGTGTTGATACTAAACACCAACTTTGCCTTGTCGGCAATGGTTGTGCCAAGTTCGCAGCAACGTGAGGTAAAGTTCTCATTCCATGCGCCAAAGGCGGCTACGGCAAAGTCGAACAGACCGCCTACAATACCAGCCACCAAGAGGGGCTTTGCTTGTGAACCGCTTCGCTCGCCTGAGATAAGTACTTGCGTTGAGGCAGTAGCTTCGGGGAATGGATACTTGCCGTGCATGTCCTTTACGAAGTACTTGCGGAAGGGAATCAAAAACAGAATGCCCAATATGCCACCCAAGAGTGATGAAAGGAATACTTGTAAGAAGTTGACGGTGAGTTCAGGATACTTGTGTTGTAAGATGTATAGGGCTGGCAGCGTAAAGATAGCTCCTGCTACAATCATACCTGAGCAAGCACCGATGCTCTGAATGATAATGTTCTCCCCCAAAGGGTCTTTGCGGTGTGTGGCGCCACTAACGCCTACGGCAATAATCGTAATAGGAATAGCGGCTTCAAATACTTGGCCTACTTTCAATCCGAGATAGGCTGTAGCGGCAGAGAATACAACGGCCATGAGTAGTCCCCATACGATAGACCATGGAGTGACCTCGCGGTATTGCACGTGGGGTTTCATTAATGGCTCATACTCTTCGCCCTCGTTTAGTGGGCGAAACGCATTGTCGGGCAATGAAACTTCTTTTTTGTCCATATCGTTTTTAGTTTAATGAGTTTAGGGAGTTTCGTGAGGTTCGAAAGTTTTTAGTTTGTAGGTTATGAGGTTATAAAGTTACTTTTTAAACTATGCGTTTTTAATAACATACTTTATAACCTCATAACCTACAAACTAAAACTTCCAATCCTTATAATCTTATCATCACCAAACGTCGACGCGGCTCTTTTTAGGAACGAAGAGCGGGTCTTTTGAGGTAATGTTAAAAGCTTTATACCAAGCATCGATGTGGGGGAGTGCCCCATTCACGCGCCAACGGGCAGGCGAGTGAGGGTCTGACTTCACCAACTGACGGAGTTTGGCTTCACGCGTGTTGTTGGCCCATATTAAGCCGTAGCTTAAGAAGAAACGTTGTTCAGGCGTAAAGCCGTCCTTGGTCGTTAAGGGGTGTTGCTTCAACTGGTTTTGTAGCGCTTGGAAGGCAATGTTAAGGCCACCATGGTCGGCAATGTTTTCGCCCAAGGTGAGTTGGCCGTTCGCGTTCAAATCGGGTAGCACCTTTATATTGTTGAAGAAGTCGCACATCACCTTGGTGCGCTTTTCAAAGTCAGTTTTGTCCTTTTCGGTCCACCAATTCTTAAGGTTGCCGTCTTTATCAAATTGTGCACCTTGGTCGTCAAATCCGTGTGTCATTTCATGACCTATCACAACACCAATCGCGCCGTAGTTGCAAGCATCGTCGGCCTCAGCATTGAAGAAGGGCGGTTGCAGAATGCCAGCGGGGAAACAAATCTCGTTGGTGGTAGGATTGTAATAGGCATTAATCGTTTGGGGCGTCATGAGCCATTCGTTGCGGTCGGTAGGCTTATTGACGTGTTTCTCAATGTAATAGGCGCTGCTGAACTGTGCGGCCCGTTGGCGATTTTCGTAATAACTCAGTGACCCATCAATGTCGAGCTTCGTGTAGTCCATCCATTCGTCAGGGTAGCCTATCTTAACGTAAAAGCTATTCAACTTCTCGTGCGCCTTTTGCTTCGTTTCAGCGCTCATCCACTTTTGCGCGTCAATGCGCTGTCCAAGGGCAACTTGTAGGTTCTTAACCAATTCAATCATGCGCTCTTTTGACGACTGGGGGAAATATTTCTCTACGTACAACTTTCCCAAAGCCATGCCTAAAGCGCCTTCGACAGCGCTTACGGCACGCTTCCAACGAGGGCGATCTTGCTCAGCGCCCGCCATGGTGTGGTCGTAGAAGTTAAACGCCTCTTGTCTGAAGCGGTCACTTAAAGCACTCGTGGCGTCGTCGACTACCTTAAAGTAAAGGTAAGCCTTCAACTCGTCAAGGCTGCATTCAGCCAATATCTTCTCAACCTCGTGAATAGGCTCGGGCTGGTTGACAGAGATTTCTTTAAAGGCAGGGATGCCAGACAATAGGAATTGCGTGCTCCAGTCAATACCTGGAAAGTCTGTTAGCAATGCTTGGTACGTCATCTTATGGTAGTTGCCTTCCACGTCGCGCTGCTGCGTAGCACTATAAGAAGCCTTGGCTATGCGCGTTTCGATAGTCATAACGGCCTCCATAGCGCGCTGAGCATCGGCCTCGTTGAAGCCCGTCATTTTAAACAGATTGCTCACGTAGGTGCGGTAGGCCGCACGTATCTTTTGAGTTGGTTCGTCCTCTTCAAGGTAATAGTCGCGCTCGCCCATCGAAATGCCGCCTTGATTAATTTGCATCAAGTTCCATTTAGCGTCTTTAAGGTCGGCATCACAACCAAAGTGGAAGAAGTTGGAGATGCCCAATGATTGCAGACGAGCCATCTCATATTGCAGGCCTTTGCGGTTATTAATAGCTTTCACCTCGTTGAGCAACGACTGTATAGGAGCGTAGTCCTCCTTATTGCGTCGTACGCTATCCATGGCCAATCGGTAGTAAGTACCAATCTTTTGTTCAAGCGAACCTTGCTTGTGCTTGCACAGCGCCATTTGTCCAATCAGTTCGTTGAGTTGCTTTCGATTGTTTTCGGCCAAGGCATCAAATTGTGCATAGCGAGAATATTCAGCCGTAAGTGGGTGAGCCTTTTGCCAGCCACCAGTGGCGTATTGGTAAAAGTCAGTTCCAGGTTTTGCGGTTAAGTCCATATTTGCCTTGTCGAGTCCCGACGAAAGGATGTCACCCTGTTGGGCAAAAGCATTTCCCATGACCAAGGCAAAGGTGGGCAGTAGGTATTTAATGTTCATCATATATTGTGTATTGTATTCAATGTTAGAGTAGAGCTTATTCACTCATTAGTTCAAGTTGCTCCATAGCACACTCCCATGCCTCTTCAGCTTGTTTGAGTCGTTGGCCAATCTGAGCGTATTGGTCAAAGAGAGCGGCATCGGCAGCACCTTCAGGGGTGGCGAGTTTTGACTCTAATTGTTGCTTTTCTTCCTCCAATTGAGCTACCTCGGCTTCACATTGTGCTACTAACTTCTCAACTTTGCGGCGCGCTTTCGCTTGTTCCTTGCGTTCTTCGTAAGAGAGTTTTCCCTCAGAACTATTAGCGTTGGTAGAGGTTGGCGCAGCCGTCGATGTCGTATTAGCCGAAGGCGAACCTGCGGTGTGCAGTTCATCGAGTGATTCCATGTCTTTCTTCTGCAAGAAATCGTAGATGCCGCCAATGTGTTCGCGTACTTGACCACCGCCAAATTCATAGACTTTCGTTACCAATCCATTTAAGAAGTCGCGGTCGTGACTAACAACGATAACAGTGCCGTCAAAGTTTAATATAGCCTCCTTCAACACATCTTTGGTGCGCATGTCGAGGTGGTTGGTCGGTTCGTCAAGTATTAAGAAATTGACGGGTTCGAGCAAGAGTTTAATCATAGCCAAGCGAGAACGTTCACCGCCCGAAAGGACTTTCACCTTCTTGTCAGAGGCTTCGCCGCCAAACATGAAGGCTCCCAATATATCGCGTATCTTGAGTCGGATGTCACCTTTGGCCACGCGATCAATGGTGTCGAATACGGTCAGTTCGTCGTCTAATAATTGAGCTTGATTCTGTGCGTAGTAACCTATTTCAACGTTGTGGCCGAGCTTGAGTGTGCCAGTATAAGGTATTTCGCTCATGATGCACTTTACGAGGGTAGACTTACCTTCGCCATTCTTGCCGACAAAGGCTACCTTCTCACCGCGCTTAATGGTAAGGTTGACATCGTGGAATACGCAATGCGTACCGTAGTCCTTGCGTAAATTGTCGCAAATGACAGGGTAGTCACCAGAACGTGAGCAAGGCGGAAATTTAAGGTGAAGGTATGAATTGTCCACTTCGTCCACTTCGATGGGGACAATCTTTTCAAGCTGCTTAATGCGGCTCTGCACCTGTACGGCCTTTGTGGGCTTATAGCGAAAGCGTTCGATAAAGTCCTTAATGTCGGCAATCTCCTTTTGCTGATTTTCGTAAGCACGCAGTTGCTGCTCGCGGCGTTCGGCACGTAACTTGACGAACTCGTCGTATTTAACTTTGTAATCAGTTATTTTGCCACACGATATTTCGAGTGTGCGGTTGGTGACGTTGTTAATAAAGGCGCGGTCGTGACTGACCAATACGACGGCACTTGCTGAGCGAGCAATAAACTTCTCAAGCCAGCGAATGCTCTCGATATCGAGGTGGTTGGTAGGCTCATCGAGTAGGAGAACGTCGGGGCGACGCAGCAACAATTTAGCTAACTCAATACGCATACGCCAACCTCCTGAGAATTCCTTTGTAGGACGGTTGAAGTCGGCAGGCGTAAATCCTAAACCTTGTAGTGTGCGTTCCAACTCTGCATGATAATTCATGCCCCCCATCATTTGAAAGCGTTCACTCTCGTGGGTAAAGCGATCGACCAATGCTAAATAGTCAGCACTTTCGTAGTCCGTTCGTTCGGCTAATTGATTGTTAAGCTTCTCAAGCTTTTGCTGCATCTCGCTGATGTGGTCAAAAGCCTTTTCAGCCTCTTCCATGACGGTGTGGTCGTCGCTCAACACCATGACCTGTGGCAGGTAGCCAATGGTGATATCGTTCTGTATGGCTACGACACCAGAGGTGGGTTCTTGAAGTCCCGATAGAATTTTGAGCAAGGTAGACTTTCCAGCACCATTCTTACCGACTAAGGCGATGCGGTCTTTCTTGTTGATGACAAAAGACGCATCGTTAAACAAAGGGCGTGCGCTAAATTCAACCGTTAGATGTTCAACAGAAATCATTATAATATGCTAATATGCAAATATGGCAATATACTAATATGCAAATGTGCTAATATGCTAATATGCAAATGTGCTAATATGCTAATGGCTTCGCATTGATATTTTTGCACATTAGCACATTAACACATTAGCACATTAACACATTTGCAGATTGCCACATGGGTACATTAATACATTGTTTAGTAGCTACGTGCTACAATAACCTTACAGGTAGCGGGTTTTCCGCTAACCATGTCAATGCCAGGATTGCTTTGGTCTACGCCGTAAGGTACGCAACGGATAGTGGCCTGTGTATCGGCTTTAATCTTAGCTTCTGTTTCGGCAGTGCCGTCCCAGGGGCAGAGGAAGAAACCTCCGTCCTTAATGCGCTCTTTAAACTCGTCGTAGTTGTTGCACTCAAAGGTATTGTCCTCCAAGCGCTTCTTAGCTTTGGCAAAGATGTTTTGTTGAATCTCTTCCAGAAGGTTCTTAACGTAGTCTTCAATGCCTTCGAAGGGAAGTGTCTCCTTCTCAAGGGTGTCGCGGCGCATCAATTCAATGGTGCCATTCTCTAAGTCGCGGCCGCCCATAACGAGGCGAACGGGTACACCCTTCAACTCGTAGTCAGCAAACTTGAAGCCTGGACGCTTGTTGTCGGCATTGTCGTACTTAACGCGAATGCCCATCTTACGTAAGCGCTTAGCCAACTCGCCCAACTTTTCGTTGAATTGTGCCAATTGTTCGTCACCCTTATATATAGGTACGATAACAACCTGAATCGGAGCCAAATGAGGAGGCAATACGAGACCATTATCGTCAGAGTGAGTCATGATGAGGGCACCCATCAAACGAGTACTTACACCCCATGAAGTAGCCCAAGCATATTCCATCTTGTTCTCCTTGTTGACAAATTGTACGTTGAACGCCTTACCAAAGTTTTGACCTAAGAAGTGGCTTGTACCGCTCTGCAAGGCTTTACCATCTTGCATCATGGCTTCGATGGTGTAGGTGTCGAGTGCACCAGCAAAGCGCTCTGTTGCGCTCTTCACACCGCGCACAACGGGCACTGCCATTACCTCTTCAGCGAAGTCGGCATACACGTGTAACATCTGTTGTGCACGTGCTTCGGCCTCTTCGCGTGTGGCATGAGCGGTGTGACCTTCTTGCCACAAGAACTCAGAGGTGCGGAGGAAAAGGCGGGTACGCATTTCCCAACGCATAACGTTACACCACTGGTTGCAGCACAAGGGCAGGTCACGCCAAGAGTGAATCCATTTACGGTACGTGTTCCAAATAGTCGTTTCAGAAGTTGGACGAATAATCAATTCTTCCTCCAACTTTGCAGCGGGGTCAACTACTACACCGTCGCCTTCGGGGTTGGCCTTTAAGCGATAGTGAGTAACGACGGCACATTCCTTAGCAAATCCCTCAACGTGTTCGGCTTCTTTAGAGAGGAAGCTCTTCGGGATTAACATAGGAAAGTATACGTTCTGCACGTCAGTCTCTTTAAAGCGTGCGTCTAACTCTTGTTGTATTTTCTCCCAAATGGCATAGCCATAGGGCTTAATAATCATACATCCGCGTACGTCAGACTGTTCAGCCAAATCGGCTTTTACTACCAGTTCATTATACCAGCGTGAATAGTCAACGCTGCGTTTTGTAAGGTCTTTCAGTTCTTTTGCCATTGCTATTATAATAGAAAAGCTATGCAAGTAAGCGCATAAATATTTATGCGTCACTATGGTTTAAATTATTAGTTTCTGCCTACAAAAGTACAAATAAAACACAAAGTTTATGTAATAAAGTTTGCATTAATGCGTAAAATCGCGAAATATTGTTTTAATAATTTGGCTTTTAATTTTTCATGGTGTAATTTTGCTGCGAAAAATTCAACATAAAGTAAATAAAAAAATAGTTATGAAAAGAATGAAATTGTCAGTTTGCGCTTTAAGCGTTGCAATGTTGTTGAGCAGTTGCGGTGGCATGACTAACACAGCAAAGGGTGGTCTTATTGGTGGCACAAGTGGTGGCGCTTTAGGTGCACTCGTAGGTCAACTCATTGGTAAGGGCAAGGGCGCTGCCATTGGTGCTGCAGTAGGTGCTGCAGTTGGTACGGGTGCTGGTGTCCTCATTGGCAACAAGATGGATAAGGCTAAGAAGGCAGCTGAGGCTGCTAATGCTAAGGCTGAAATTCTTCAGGGCACTGACGGTACACAGTACGTTAAGGCTACATTCGATAGTGGCTTGCTCTTTAGCTCAAGTTCTGCTGCTCTTAGCGCAGATGCTAAATCTGCTATCAATACTTTCGTAAAGCAACTCAAGACTGCTGATAGCGATTGCACATACGAATTGGCTGTTTGTGGCTTTACTGACAATGCAGGTTGGAAGAACAGCACTGCAGCTCAAAGCAAGCAGAAGAACATCGACCTTTCACAAAATCGTGCTAACTCGGTTAAGGATCAGATTGTTGGTGCTGGTTATCCCTCAGCTCGTTTGGTAAGCGTTAAGGGTTATGGCGAAGAGAATCCTGTAGCTGACAATAGCACTGCTGCTGGTAAGAAGGAGAATCGTCGTGTTGAGGTTTACATTCTCCCCAGCAAGGACATGATTGAGGCCGCTAATGCCGCTGCTAAATAATAAGCAACGATAAAGCGTTCTTCTTAGATAAGAACACTTTATGTATATAAGGTTGACAAAGTTTGCATCAAAGGTGCAAGCTTTGTCAACTTTTTGTATAGATATCCTTTAATACACAAAAACGATTATATGAACACTTCGTTAAAGGGGCATTTGTCGATGCTTGGTGCAAACTCCATGTGGGGATTAATGTCGCCTATTTCAAAGTTTGTGATGATGACAGGAGCGGTGAGTCCGCTATTAGTAACAGATATGCGTATAGCCGGAGCGATGATATTATTTTGGATAGCCTCGTTCTTTCAAAAGCCCGAACACGTTAATCACAAAGACTTAGCCCGACTTTTTGGCGCGTCATTGTTAGGCATTGTGTTTAATCAAGGGTGCTTTATTTTTGGCGTAAGTTTGAGCTCGCCTGGTGATGCCTCCATTATCACAACGAGCATGCCACTTTGGGCTATGCTGTTGGCAGCTATCATTTTAAAGGAACCTATCACGGGTAAGAAGGTGTTAGGTATAGCCGCAGGTGCAGCGGGTGCGTTGATGTTGATAATGGGAAGTAGTGGCGTTGCAAGTTCTGCTTCAGCTTCATCGGGTGGAAGTAATGCCATTTTGGGGGACTTGTTGGTATTGACGGCTCAATTTTGTTACGCGATGTATATAGTGGTTTACAAGGACTTTGTAAACAAGTATTCACTTATTACTATAATGAAGTGGATGTTCACCTATGCCTTTATATGTCTTGTTCCTTTCTCTGCCAATTCTTTCGTTGCGGCAGAGTGGAGCAGTTTGGGAATAGCCGAAGTGTTGGGCCTCATTTTTATCGTAGTTGGTGCCACCTTCTTTAGTTATATGCTTGTAGTCATAGGGCAGAAGAACCTCCGTCCGACTGTAGCAGGCATGTACAATTACGTACAACCCATAGTAGCTTGTGTTGTAGCCGTTATGTGGGGAATGGACTCCTTTAATTGGGTGAAGGGCATTGCTATTTTATTGATATTTGGTGGTGTATATCTTGTTACGGCAAGTAGAAGTCGTAAGGAGGTTGAGGCTTACGAGAAGACTAAACATCAAGAATAGTGGGTCTATAACGAATTGTGTGGGTAAACTGCAATTTATCGAAGAGTTGCGCGCCATGAACGCGCCTACGTAACGCGTGCTTTTCTTTGACATTATCGGCTGCGGCTCAGCAATTCGAGCGAGCTCGATTGCATTCGCCTTGCACGATAATTCTAGCACGCGCGGCCTAATGTT
>JBNMKQ010000088.1:0-10381 GCA_050874425.1 Alloprevotella sp. | reverse complement strand
GTCACTCTTACTTCTTGAGTTTTCTGTTGGTTCTCAACTAGAAACGCAGCAAGTAAAGGTTACTTATTCCCCCTCCCCTGTGGGGGAGGGGGTTAGGGGGAGAGGCCGCATCAAATTGCAGTTTATCCGTCTTTCGTTTTGTCCTTATCATGCCTTTCATTACCTTTACACACCATTATATAATAATAAGCATACTATGGCATTAGAAAAGACACTTGTGTTGCTCAAGCCCTGCACGATGCAGCGCGGCTTGGCAGGCGAAATTATTAGCATTTTCGAAAAGAAGGGACTACAGATATGTGGTATGAAACTGATGCAACTCACCGATGAGGTGCTGACAGAACACTATGCCCACTTGAGCGGTAAACCCTTCTTCCAACAGATTAAGGACTCCATGATGGTGGCTCCCGTCGTGGCACTTTGCCTCAAAGGCGTTGATGCAGTAGCTGCCGTGCGCGCACTGGCCGGTCCTACCAACGGACGCAATGCAGCGCCTGGCACGATACGCGGTACGTACTGCATGAGTTTTCAAGAGAATATCGTGCATGCCTCTGACTCTCAAGAGGCGGCTGAGGTAGAACTGAAACGCTTCTTCAGCGACGACGAGATTATTGAATGGGAACAAGCTACGTTCCCCTATCTCTACGCTGCTGACGAGTTTTAAAAGCTCGTTTTAAGTCTGAAGGTTATAAAGCAACCTTATAGGGGTGTTCTAAAAATCAGAAGTTATAGAACACCCCTATCATTTTAGAACACCTATTTAACTAAACCTATGAACACATTACGCAATAAATGCTGCACGCTTTTGCTCCTCTTCTTTACTACCATTTTAGGAGCCAATGCGCGCACACTTGCTATTGCCACCGATACGGTGAAGACCGATAGCCTAAAGGCGAAGACCACCACTCGAGAGCGCCAACGCGACTTGGGCGAAGCCACGGTTACGGCCACGCGTTTGGTGTTTGTAACCAAAAAGGACACCGTCATCTACGACATGGACGCGCTCGGTGCAACGAAAGGCGACATGCTGCAAGACATGATAAGTCGTATGCCTGGACTGGAGATGAAGAATGGCGCCCTCTACTATCGCGGCAAGGCCGTCACCCGTGTACAAGTGAATGGTACCGACTTTGAACGTGGCGACACTAAGAAAGCGTTGCAAAACCTTCCAGCCTACATTATCAAAAACGTCAAGGCCTATGAGGACCTCACCGACCAAGCCAAGGTGACAGGCATTGATAATGGCGATCGCGAACAGGTGGTGAACGTTATCTTGAAGAAGAAGTATCTGGGCACATGGACGGGCAATGTCGACCTTGGCTATGGCACCGACCATCGTTGGCGCTATCGTGGCTTTGCCAACACCTTTACCGAACACTCACGCGTGAGTGCATACGGAGGGTTTACCAACACGGGGCAGTACCAAAGTGCTACCGACGAGGGTATGTGGAACGACAATGGAGGTGCTGGAAGCTCGTCGGGCGACACACGCTATATGCAACCCGGACTTTCGTTTATGTGGAACAATGGTAAGCAACGTGGCGAAAAGGGCTACTTTATGGTTGACGGCAGCGGCGGCTGGGACTATCGTGGCCACCGCGATGAGAACCGTCAGCTAACCGAAAACTTCCTCGATGATGGTACGAGCACGACTCGTATGGATCACATGACAACCAAAAACGATGAACGCATTTGGCGAGCCAACCTCGCGTTCACGTGGCAGGCTACGAAGTGGACGTACTTAGAGTATCGCCCCAACTATAGCTACACCTCTTATAAAGACCGCACCCACGAACAAGAGGCGCAATGGAATGGCCACTTTGACAACAACTCTCTTTCGCCCCTCGACTCTCTGCTTCATCACTCCACTATGGGGTGGCCGCTTAACGATGCGCAAGCACAGGCCAATACCTTAATGCTTGACGAGAGTTTAACCAGCAAGGGCACACACTATGCACATCACTACCTCTACTTTACGCAGCGCTTGAGCGAGAACAATTGGCGACTGAGCCTGACGAACTACATTAGTTATCGTTATGGCGATGAGAAGACGAACGACCTAAGGCAGTACACGCAGTATCAGACGTCGCAGGCCTCACAACTCGACCCACTTTACAATCGTTATTCGCGAACGGCCTCACACGACTTTAACTTTAATAACAACGTGTTCTTAGACGTGCCTGTGCCAGGCCTTCAATCACTGCGCTTTACGTATAGCACGCTGATTGACCGTTCGCACAGTCTGGCCAATGCTTACCGCTTGGAGCGTTTGGGTGGGAGTTTTGCCAACTTTTATGACTACTTGCCCCTATTAGGTACACTCCCCACTGACGCAGGCTGGCAGACCTTGGCGCGCGACCCTGAGCTAACGCTCGACCAACTGATGCTCACGCGCCAACACTCATTTCAGAACAACTTGATATTTAAGAAGAAAGGGTTCATACTCGGCTTGAGCAATACCTATACCTTAGTGTACGACCGCCTCGAATATGTCAAGGGCGACTATGATCCGCTCTACCCCTCACGCCACAGTGGTCTTTATAGCTTAGGACTGAACACACGTTACGAGACGGACTCTATCGGCACTTTCACGCTCTCTTATAATTATAACACCAACAACCCTTCGTTGTTGCAAACGATCACGTTGCCCGACATGAGCAATCCGCTTTACATCTCGTTGGGCAATCCTGACCTCAAGAAGCGGCACGTACACTCCAGCTCGGTGGGTTATCAGGTAAATATGAAGCATGGCCGCCTATTCTCGATGGGTCACGCCTTTACGTTTCAGGACAACGAAGTGACTATGCGTTCGCGCTACGATAAACTGACAGGTGTAACGACCACCGAACGTGTCAACCTTCCCAAGGGCTCGTGGAGCTATTCGCCCAATTTGAACTTCTCCACTCCGTTGGATAAGAAGCAGTTGGTCAACTTCTCCAGCTCCGTTTATTACTCGCTCACCAAAGGACGCGCCTACACCATCGGTACGACCACAGAGGCCGAACTCTACGATCAAACGAATCATCAGCTTTACGTGACGGGAGGCATCAATGCGCGTCCGGGCAAGTGGGTGCTGGGCCTAGAGAATACGTGTATGTATCGCACCATAGCACGCAGCACTAAGGGTTATGACAATGTGAGCAGCTTCATGAACGTACTTAGCTTTAACGTACAATACACCTTGCCTTGGAATATGGTCGTGAAGTCGAACCTTCAGAGCAATCGTTTCCACAACAGTGGAGGCTACGTCATTCACCCTTGGCGCACGATATGGAATGCCTCTATTGAGCAGTCCTTCTTACGCGACAAGTCATTGGCCGTCACACTTGAAGCTTCTGACTTGCTCAACCAACGCGACCAAACGTGGACGTCTGTCGATGTCAACTCTCGCTACTCTGGCTGGAGCAAGTGCGTTCACCGCTACTTCATGCTACACGTAATTTATCGATTTAGTACGAAGAAGGGGTAATAAACTGCAATTGGGGCCTCTCCCCCTAACCCCCTAACGGCCTCACCCCCTACCCCCCTCTCCTTGAGGAGAGGGGGGATAAGTTACCTTTTCTTGTTCATTTTCAGGAAATATCTCAAGCAAGAAACTGGGGAGGAAAAGGTAACCTGTCCCCCTCTCCTCAAGGAGAGGGGGTTAGGGGGTGAGGCCTAGCAGCTTTGCTTATCACCCCCGTCGTAATGACAGAGCAGAGGGCGAAGGCCAAACCTATGGCACAGACGCCCAACCACCCCATGCACTCCCAAGCTACACCTGCACAGAAGGTGCCAAGACTTCCTCCTACAAAAAGTGTCGTCATGAAGATGGTATTGGCGCGGTTGGTGGCATCGGGCACTTCCTTCAAACAACCGCTCTGATTGCTCAACTGCAAACATTGCGCACCAATGTCCACCAATATGATGGCTAGTATCAACCCAATATAAGTATGGCCCAAGAAATAAGCCACAAACCAAGCCATGATTTGCAAGAGATGCCCCAGGCATGAAATCTTGCCTATGCCATAGCGTGGAATGTACTTCCCCACTCCACTGGCTGCCATAGCTCCTGCTACACCACAAAGTCCCAACATCCCTACCATATCGCTACCAGCATGAAAGGGCGCGTCTGCCAAATGGAACGCCATACATGACCATATAGACATCATACTGCCAAAGCTGAACGCTGCCCGTAGTGAATAACTTCTCATACGAGGGTGAGCTACATATATCTTGCCTATCGTGGCGATAAGAGAACAATAGCTGCCCTTAAAGGAGGACTGCATTATTGGCATCATGCGCAAACTGGCCAATAGGGATAGCAACATGACGAATGCCACTAAGCCAAACATCAAACGCCAACCTAACCAACCTCCTAAGTACCCTCCAATCACGCGTGCTGCTAACACGCCCGTGAGCAAACCCGATAGGACAAAGCCCATGTTGCGGGATTTATGCTCGGGACGAGAGAACAGACCGGCCATCGGCACAAATATCTGAGGCACTACCGAGCAAGCGCCTATGATAATTGAGGCTCCCCACACCACCCAAACGTTAGAGGCCAGGGCTATGACCAATGCCATCAGCATGGCGATAGTCATACAGGTGGTCACGATTCGGCGTCGAGAACACTTATCGGCCATTGGCACAATCAGCAGCAACCCTAAGGCATACCCTATCTGCGTAATCACCGTTATGAAGTTGGCCTCCACCTCATTGATGCGAAGGGAGGCACGCATCTCCTCCAATAGAGGCTGATTATAATACAAGTTGGCTACCGTCAGACCGCCAACAATTGACATCATCAATAAGATGTTTCTTGGTATCCCCTCATTCTCTTTCAGTTGTATCATAAATTCTTTCAAATAAAATATAAATACAAAATTACAAATCATTCCTCGGTATAAGCTTATATTCAATCGTTTTTATATACCCCTTAATGAGATTATGGGTCTATGTTGATTCGTGTGGATAATATTGCGTTAATGATATGTACAAACTGCAATTGGGCCTCACCCCCTAACCCCCTCTCCTTGAGGAGAGGGGGGACAAGTCACCTTTTCTTGCTCATTTTCAGGAAATATCTCAAGCAATAAACTGGGGAGAAAAAGGTAACTTCATTCCCCCTCTCCTCAAGGAGAGGGGGTTAGGGGGTGAGGCCGATAGGGGGTGAGGCCCAATTGCAGTTTTACCCACACAATACGTTATAGAGCCTCTTTTTGTAGCACACCCATATACTCTAAACTATGTTATTTAACATATATACCATAAAAAAGTTAAACAAAATTGCTTAATAACTTGTCCGTATGGAAAGTAGACTTTAAATTTGCGCCACAAATTACCTATTTTTACTAATACAAATCTAATATCCTCTTAGCGTATGAAACCTAATTTAACTATCGGTGGCACATGCACTCCGATATGGTTTAAGCGTTTGAGAAACGTCTTACCGCTTTCAGTGGGCATACTCTTCGCCATGAGCAGCGTCAATGCCGCTTATGCTGCACAGCCCAACGAAGTGAGCGAACCTACTTCTATTAATCAAACTAAAGGTACCGTTAGCGGTCGTATTACCGATAATACAGGCGAAGGCCTCGTAGGTGTAACCATTGTTGTAAAAGGCACAAAGGTGCGTGCAACAACCGATCCTAATGGTAACTTCTCAATCAAAGCCAACGCGGGCCAAACGTTGGTGATTTCTTATATTGGCTACAAACGTGTAGAAAAGAAGGTGACGGGTTCAAAGATGAATGTTGAACTCGAAGCTATTGACAATACCCTTAACGAAGCCGTAGTAATCGGTTACGGTACGGTGCGCAAGGCCGACTTGGCCGGATCCGTGGCTGTAATGGATAATAAGAGCTTCAAAGACCAACCTATCACCCAGGTGAGTGACGCTTTGCAGGGTCGCGTATCAGGTGTGCAAGTTGTGAGCGACGGTACACCGGGCGGTGACGTGAAGATCCGTATCCGTGGTACCAACTCTATTAACAAAAACAATGAACCGTTGTACGTTGTTGATGGTATGGTACGCGAAAATGGTCTGGAAGGCTTGAACCCTGAAGATATTCAGAGCCTCCAAGTCTTGAAGGACGCTTCTTCAACAGCTATCTATGGTAGCCGTGGTGCCAATGGTGTTGTAATCGTTACCACCAAGACGGGTAAGGCTGGCCAGAGCAACATTACATTCGACGGTTCATGGGGCTTCTCTAAGGCTGTAAACATGCCCAAGATGATGAGCACGAAGGACTATGCTGAGGCTTCACTCAGATATGGTATGGCAACACAAGAGCAGTTGCAACCTTATTTGGACGGCTCTGATCCTGGCATTCGTTGGGATGAAATCTTGTTGCGCAATGGCTTTACGCAAAACTATAAGCTCGTGTTCGATAAGGGTACAGAAGACCTACAAGCCTACATTTCAGGTAGCTACATGAAGCACGAGGGCGTTATTAAGACCCAACAATACGAACGCTACTCGGCTAAGGCGAACGTGAAGGCTCACATGAAGTCATGGTTAGACGTAACCCTCGATGTCAATGCTTCACGTGGCATTGGTAAGGGTGGCGGTGGCTTTGGCGCCAGTGGTTCTAACCCTCTGTGGGTGGCTTACAACTCATCTCCTACTCGTCAGATGTTTGACGAGAATGGCTACTACACTTCAAAGGACTGGTGTACGATTCAGAAGAATGCGTATGGTACGTTGAAGGAGAACAAGAACGAGCATCGTCACGACGTATTAAATGGTCACATTGACCTTCGCTTCAACATCTTGCCGGGCTTGACCTTTACAACCAGCAATGGTATTGACTATTTCAATAATACAAACTACAATATCACAAGTGAGAAGGTACAAGGTGCTGGACAAAATAGCATGCAAAATGCTTTCAGCCAACGTGTTAACTTGCAAAGCACCAACAATATCACCTATATGCACACTTGGAATGATAAGCACCACTTGACCGCTACAGGCGTTTGGGAAGCTACCAAGAGCAATAGCCGTGGTATGACCATTGAAGGAAAGACGCTCTCAACCGAAAGCGTAGGTTGGTGGAACATAGGTGTTGCCAAGACGCAGAGTGTACCCAATCACTACTATAGCGAATGGGCACTGCTTTCAGGCGTAGGCCGTGTCATGTACAACTATGCCGACAAGTATATGTTGACTGGTACATTCCGTGCCGATGGTTCAAGCCGCTTCTCTAACAATAAGTGGGGCTACTTCCCCTCTATCGCTGCTGCATGGACAGTTTCACAAGAAGAGTTCATGAAGAATGTGAAGCCCATTAGCAACTTGAAGATTCGCGTCAGCTATGGTATTATTGGTAACCAAGATATTGGTACTTATGCAACGCTCGCTACATTGAGCCAAACAACCACTTACTATGGTGATAGCAATCCTGTAAACGGATTTATCTCTAAGAAACTTGCTGCACCTGACTTGAAGTGGGAAAAGACCAAACAATTTGACTTAGGCGTTGACCTCGGTTTCCTTGAGAACCGCTTGACCTTGAGCGTTGACTACTTCAACAAACATACGGAAGACGCTTTGTTGAATACTAACTTGCCTGACTTCTTAGGTGGTTCAAGCTATATGATTAATGCTGGTAAGGTAAAGAATACGGGTGTAGATATCGCACTTGGCGCTCGCATTATTCAGAACCGTGATTGGTCATGGACTACTTCATTCAACGGCACTTACCTCAAGAATAAGGTTGTGAAGTTGACTGCGGACAAACCTACTATTTATGGTACTAACTTAGGTTCTATCCTTCTTGAGCCTATCACCGTTATTAAGGAAGGTGAAGCTATTGGCTCATTCTATGGCTACAAGTGGGCAGGCATCGACGCTGATGGCTACGACACCTTCTATGCTGCTGACGGTAGCATTACGCGCAAGCCCGACCCCAACAAGGACCGCGTAATCCTTGGTAAGGCTACTCCAGACTTCACTTTGGGTTGGAACAACACCGTTACTTATAAGAACTGGTCATTGAATGCCTTCTTCAATAGTGCATTTGGCGTACAACGCGCTAACTTGTTGCGTTTTGCGATGAACACGAAGATTGGTAACTCTGCCTTCGTAACTGATGCTGACTACTTCAAGAATATGGGTACTACGATGCCTGACTTGGCACTTACCGACAACCAAGGTACTGCTACAGGTAGCTCATCTAAGTTTATCGAAAACGCAAGCTACTTCCGTTGCGAGAATGTAACTTTGGCTTACGACCTCCCCAAGAGCGTAGCTAAGATTGCGGACTTCCACTTCAGCTTCAGCGTGCAGAACCTCTTCACCATTACAAAGTACAAAGGTCAGAACCCCTCTGGCTTTAGCTTCCACAGTGATGGTGGTGAACAGAATGCGGGATTGGATATGGGTACTTTCCCATTGCCTCGTACTTTCACCCTTGGTGTTCGCATGACATTCTAACCTTCTTCTATTGTTGACAAGGTTCTTTTGTTGACGAGTTAACAAGTTAACGAGTTGACAGGTAAGTTACCTTATACATATAAAACAAACCTACCCGTTCACTCGTCAACTCGTTAACTTGTCAACCCAAAACTTCCATTTAATTCATTGAATTCCATGAAATACTCAATATTTACTTGCTGCCTGCTTGCGGCCTCACTCACAGCAGCATCTTGCAGCGACTTCCTTACTGAAGATCCTAAGGGTCAATTAACGCCCGAAAACTTCTTCAAGACACAGAGCGACTTGGATCAGAGTGTTGACGCACTCTACTCATTGGTGCAAGACCTGCAGTGTAACTCTAACTCTATGATTGTAAAATGTCAGGGTGACGATGTTACATCAACCACAGGTTCAAATAAAGCGGCTTACCTCTCTGCCGATGCGTTCGAAAATCCTACAGATACAAAGGGTATCGCACGCACATGGTCAGCCATGTATGGCATCGTAAAGGCTGCCAACGTAATTATTGCCAATGCTTCAAGAGTAAGCACTACACAAGAGGAAATTAACATCGCCCTTGGTCAGGCTTACTACTGGCGTGCTTACGCTTACTTCGAATTGGTACGCGTGTTTGGCCCTGTGCCCCTCAACCTCGACAATGAGGCCAACGTCAAGGCTAAACCCAACACGGTCGAAGAGGTATATACGCAAATCGTAAAAGACTTGACTGCTGCTGAGCAGTGCAACATGCCTGCTAAGTATACCGTGTCAAAGCGTTCAATCGATGGTCAGAACATTTGGGTATCAGCTCAGGCTGTTAAGGCTACTTTAGCTGCTGTTTACTTGAACATGGCAGGTTATCCGCTCAACAAGACCGAAAACTATGCCCTTGCTGCTGCTAAGGCCAAGGAAGTAATCGACGGTGTAGAAGCTGGCACTTACGACCAAGCTTTGTTGACAGATTGGAACAAGGTCTACTCATACGGCATGAACCACCACAACGAGACTATCTTGGGTATTGACTACAACTCTACTCCTGGTGGTTGGTCAAGCGGTGACTCACAGCTCTCAAGCTGCCATCAGTTTAGCATCGTAGGCGGTTGGGGTGACTTCTTGGCTGAACGCCACTTCTGGAAGAACTTCCCCGAAGGCGCTCGTAAGGACGCTGTCTATGCTAAGCAGATTTACGTAAATGGCAACACGGTTGACTGGTGGGCCACTAACGATGGCGAAGCATACACAACTAAGGAAGACGGTTCTACTAACGCTGTTATCTCTAATTTCCGTCCTATGTTCGTAGGCTTTACGGTTAACGACAATG
The DNA here is from genome assembly GCA_050874425.1 of Alloprevotella sp. Lineage (GTDB taxonomy): Bacteria > Bacteroidota > Bacteroidia > Bacteroidales > Bacteroidaceae > Alloprevotella. The sequence goes on along the minus strand of JBNMKQ010000088.1, from coordinate 662 downwards.
CTGGTAGCCCCGCAGTTGCTGACTACGACTATACGAAGCCTTTCTGGAATGGTATGTGCGTCAACAAGCGTCACCAACTCATTCGTTACTCTGAAGTGCTCTGCTGGTATGCGGAGGCTGCTGCTCGCGCAGGCCAAGACCTCGCTGCTGCAAAGACTGCCCTCAAGCAAGTACGCGCTCGCGCTTATGCTGACCAAGCTAAGGTATCTGAAGTAGACGCTATGAGTGCTGACCAATTGGCCGAAGCTGCTTATACAGAACACGGCTACGAAGTAGCAGGTAACGTGCTCGGTATGGTAACGCGTCGCGACGATGAGTTCCGTATGAACCGCCTGAAGGAGGCTTACGACTTCCGCGCTGGTGAACAAGACGAGGTGCTCGTGCCCGCTGGTACGCTCACTCACTCTGTTGACGCACAAGGCAACCCCTTCACTTACACCTTGAAGGCTGACGTGAAGATGAAGGAGAATATGCCTGTAACAGTAGCATGGAAGGACGCTGAGTCTATCTATCAGATGTATCCGCCTACCGAAGTGGAACAAAACCCCAACTTGAAACGATAAACTTCTGATTTTCCATTAAATAGCGTTGAATGCGCAGGTGCTCATTAACACAAAACAATGAGTGCTTGCGCATTTTTTTTGCGGCCTCTCCCCCTAACC
>JBNMKQ010000087.1:0-10563 GCA_050874425.1 Alloprevotella sp. | reverse complement strand
TCCTTTTCTATTCACTCGTTCCTCCAACTTTTTTAGCAGTTGTGTTCCATACTCAGCCCTATCCTTGCCGTGCTGCTCAAACTCCACGATGTAATAGCCAATGAGCCAATTGCGCATAGTCTGCATACGGTTGATAGCCCTGACTGCCGAAGATTGGGCAGCGTCATGGGTAGTTTGAATAATGGATGCCAAATCGCTGAAAGAGTGAAGCGCATTGCTCCAATCCTCAAAAGGGAGTTCCATTCCATCATGGATGTATGTGGATATTTCGTTTTCCATATTGCATAAATTTAAGTGTGACAACTAATACGATTACCTCATCATCAGAAGTTTCAGAAGCATTTCCGTCTTCTGCTCTTCTGTCATGTGTTTCCTTGCCATCATTGTCAATAGTCTGTAGGTCTCAACTTGCCAAATGCCACAAATATCGGAAAACAATGGAAAAACACAAACGTTTTGATATGGGATTTCTTGGCATATCATAAACTACTGCAAAAGTAGCAAATCGCTGTGTATCAGCGAAATTATCAATATAAAAATCATAAAACATCATCCTCTCAGACTTATAATCTGGAGGTCCTAGGTTCAAGCCCTAGCTGGTCCACAATCAATATCAAGGAGTTACGATCTTTCGTAACTCCTTTTTTGCCCTTGCGTAAACAAATAGGGTACACGAAAGCAAACGATGAATACGTGCATTTTTGAGAAAAATGCTTGTATTCATCGTTCACACTCATTTCTTACACGATTGTCTATATTTTGTTACCCTAATGTGCGACAATCTTTCTATGTTACCTTAAAATCACTATTTCAATTCGAATACATGGCTTGTGCCCTCATCGGGAGTAAGCACGTCCAATCCTACCTTCATCAAGTAGTCACCACTAAAGCGCTTGCCATTAAAGTCGAAAGTTGACTGTGTGCCAGGCATAAGGTTGATCTCCTCTACCATATATTGGCGTTGGGGGTCAAGTCCTTGCATACGCACCTTCAAGAGGCGTGGCTCCTTGTAGCGTGGGTGAAGATTGTAGGCAAAGAGCACGGCATGGCTCTTGTCTTTCGACACGTAGTTCAAAGCACTATGGTCGGTTTCGTAGGGTGAAACCAAGCGGTATTGGTCGCCGTCAAGAATGACGGGTTTCAAACGTGTCCAATTCTTCACGGCTTGTTGCACAAAGGTGTAATCGTCTGTTCCCTTCAAAGGCTTGAGGTCGATATCGAAGCCCAACTTGCATGAACTGCATACGTCGGTACGGAACTTTACAGAAGTGTTTTTGTTCCAATTCGTTACGTGTGAACCCATCGTTTTGGCCGGGAAGAACTTTGACAAACTCCACTGAATGTATAAGCGTTCGTAGGGGTCGGTATCGTCAGAGCACCAAAATTCGGTAAAGTACTTCAGCACCTCATAGTCCATACGGCCGCCACCACCCGAACAGAGCATCATGGGCAAGTTGGGATATTTGGCCTTAATGCGACTCATCACGTTGTAGATGCCGCGCACGTGGTCAATGTAAGTATTGCCTTGGTTGGCCTTATGGTAGGGAGAGTAGATATTGGTGATAGGGCTATTGCAGTCCCACTTAAAGTAAGCTACATCGGGATTTTCGGTCATGATGCGGTCTACTACACCAAACACGTAGTCTTGCACCTTGGGATTGGAGATGTCCAACACCAATTGGTTGCGATAGTAATATGTCTCACGGTTGGGCTGCTGAATGACCCAGTCGGGGTGCTTCTCGAAGAGTTCGCTCTTGGGATTGACCATTTCGGGTTCTACCCAGATGCCAAACTTCACGCCTGCCGCCTTGGCATCGCGTACGAGGCCGGGAATGCCTTCGGGCAGTTTGCTGTGCGTTACGTCCCAGTCGCCTAAGCCGGCGTGGTCGTCCTTACGTGGATATTTATTTGCGAACCAACCGTCGTCGAGCAAGAACATGTCAACGCCTAAGTCCTTGGCATCTTTCATGAGTTCGGCCAAGCTCTTTTGGTTGAAGTCAAAGCCTGTATTCTCCCAGTTGTTGAGCAGGCTCAAGCGATCGCCCATGCCCATATTGACTTGGTAGCGGCGTGCCCAGTCGTGCAAGTTGCGGCTGGCCTGACCTACACCTGTGCTGCTGGTGGTGAAGATAAACTCAGGAGTAGTGAACGTTTCGCCAGCACGAAGCTTATAGTCGCTGGCATAAGGATTGATAGCAGGAATAACGCGCAGTCCACCTACATTGTCCACCTCAAAGGTGAAACGGAAGTTGCCTGTCCAACCAATCGTACCGAGCACCACGTTGCCTTCATTCTCCTTAGCGGGTTCGTTCAGCCCGAGTTCGAAGAAGGGTTCGGTGTGCATAGCAGCACGGGTGCCCAACTTCGTGTCAATTATCTTCTTACCCGCAGTGAGCTGCACCGTTTCGGGTTGTCCTTCCTTCGCCCAATCACTGTGGTAAGAGGTGAGGAAATACTTGGAAGCATCAAAGTAAAGCATGGTGCTACTATAACGCCATAGGGTTACAGGACTCTTCTCGTTATGGCTAATCTCGGTCCAAGCCTTGATTACGTTCTCCTTGTCGTAAGCTGCATAGTGCAACTTCACGGTGTCGGGGTACTTATCGTCTTGTAAGGTGATGATCGTTTCCGTACCGCCGTCAATGGCCTTTGTTTCTACACCTTTGTAATAAAGGTAGGTGGTCATATTGCCGTCAGCATGGGTAATAGCCACAGCGGGTTCAAAATAGTCTTCGTTGCCCGAACCGGCATAGACTTCATGGCCGCGTGTACTTACAGCGCCGTCTGAGGCAGCATAGGTGTTCCATGTGAGATTTTCGTAATCGGCTGCATTCTTCAGTTTATCACCAAAGTATACTTGATAAAGGCGGCCTTTAGGCGAAACCTTCAACACGAGGTCGGTATTATTTGTACTTACGCGCACGGTCTGTGCGTCTACGGCCGTTGTGGCCATGGCCATAGCCATTAGTGCAATAGCTGGACGGCCTAACTTTTGTATGATGTTCATTGTACTTTTTATTTTGGGGGTTGACTTTGGGGGTTGACGAGTTTACAAGTTGACAAGTTAACGGGTAAGTTACTCTTGTTTTTTGGGGAAAGTAAGCACAAACAAACTTACCCGTCAACTTGTCAACTCGTTAACTCGTTAACTAAAAAACTCATTAACTAAAGAATTAGAACTTGAAACTTGCGCTAAACTCAAAGGTTAAGGGACGGAGATAACTACCGCTCATGTACTTACCTGCATATTGACCAGCATCTTCCTTCTTAATGAGTTCAGAACCACTGATTGTGCCCTTCGCACCCTTTTGGTTCAAGAAGTTCACTACGCTGGCTCCGAGTGAGAGACGCTTGTTGACGTTCCAATTGATACCACCGAACGTTTCCCAGTGTCCATTGAAGTAGAGCGCTTCTTGGAGATTGGCGTAAGTCTTGCCAAAGTAGCGGAACGAGAGCCAAACATTTAAGTCCTTCGTGATGTTATACTTCGGGTCGAGTTCGACCAATATCTGTGGAATTTCCTTTACAATCATATTGTTCGCATTCACCGACATTTGTTGGCCGTCGCTGAACGTTACGCTGGCATTGTAGTTTTTGTACACCGGCTTTTGATAAGTAAAGAGTGCGTGCAAAGAGAAGTTCTTGAAAGGCTTAATCTCGGCCGTTGTGGTCCAACCAATCGTTTGAATGTTGTAAATGAGCAACACCGTTTTGCCCTCGCTCGTGCCCGGCTTGGTCAGGTTTTGTTGGTCGATATTATTCGACTTTGCAATGTAGGTGACCATTGACGAGAGGTCTAACCAATTGTTTTTGTAGTAAATACCACCACGCACCAAGGGGATAGTAACGCGCTTGTACTGCTCAGCCGTGGGGCCAGTGCCTGCATAGTCGCTGATGCGGGGGAAACGCGTTGCAATCGTTCCGTCGGCCATAATGCCAAAGCCCTTTGCTACGTCGTAAGTGATTTGCGCCGTAGCCGCATAGTTCAAGTTGTTTTTGGTCACATTGGCGGGATGAATACTATGCGCAGTGCTTACAATTTGGCCGTTTTCATCGCGATTATAGGTATTGAAGTCGCCAATATGGAAACCTGAGAAGCGCGACTGAGCTATCTGGTCGGCCGACATACGATAGTACTCTAAGCGGCCACCATAATAAATGTTGAGCTTGTTGTTTACCTTCCAATTGTCGGTTAGGTAAAGGGCCAACTTATTCTCAGAGCCAACCGTATACTCAGGACTGAGTTCGTTAAATCCATAGAACTGGGTACGTTTAGCCATTTGTGTGGGGTCGGTTGGGTCAGTGGCCATACCATAGAGCACTTGTGGATAACGTTCAACCGTTCCCGTCCACTGCAATGACGAAGAATGATAGTTCAAATGATAATACCATTCATTAAGGCCGAGGCGAACGCCATGACGCCCGAACTGCTTGTTGAGTTCGGTAGTGAACATACCACTTGTCACCTTGCCGAAGTGCAACCACGTGCGGCGGCCTTCGATGAGTCCTTCGTACGGATTTTGGCCGTTTTCATCGAGTGTATAGCCGTCTGCTGCCGTTACTTCACTAATGGTGCTACCGCCAAAGTCAACGTAGTTGGCGACGGGCACGTACATAAACTTGGCATCAAACTTCCATTGCAATCCGTTGTCGAAACGATAGTTAGAGAGGAGTGCTACTTCATGTGAGCGGTTTTCGCTGCCCTTATTGAAGTTCCACGTCTTTTGCTGACCGTTCATAATGTCAGTGTAGGTATAAGCCCCATTACGTGGCACGTAAGAGTCGCGACCGGGGTCAAAGCCATTCACCTTCTTGATAGAGCCATCGCCTACGTAAATAAAGGGGGCTGCATTGGCAAAGTTGCCAGGGTTCTTGCTATTGGCATGCTTATACTGCAATGAGATGTAACCCTTGCCTTCACCCAATATGCGTGTAAGACCTGCATGATAGATTTGCGTGCGGTCGGCATAATCGGTGAATTGGAGCTTAAACGAACCGGGGTCGAAGTTTTGATACGTTCCTGCGTTATAGAGCCAATTTTTGCCGATTCCACCGTTGAAGTTGAGGTCGAAGTTCTGCATACCGAAGTGGTTCACGCGGTAATTTAACTTGCCATGGAACTGTTGTTGACCAAAGTCGGTAAAGCCTGTAACGGCATAAGCAATGTTGCCCGTTGTAATAGCCGACTCTGAGGGAGAGAGCAGTCCCGTGCTACCCAAACTGGCATCATTGCGCCAATGGGCCGAGAGTTTGTGAACTGACGATGAATAAACAGCGGGTAGGCCGTTTTCATATACGTTTACGTCTTCGCTGGGCAAACCTATCTGAATTTCACGTGGTTTGTTTGCATCAGCAGCATTTAACATTACGTTGCGCTCTTCGCCTTTGCCGTCTTGGCCAGCTGCCTCTTGTTGTGCGTGTGCCTGTAAGGTAGAGGCAAGTAACACACATGAGGTAAGCGCCTTAAAGGTAACTGATTTCATTGGTAAGATTTTGTTTTGTAGAGTTTTCAGTCGAAACGCGAATTTGCAAAGCTATTGTTGCAAAACGCGGTGTTAATGTTTTCGACAGCAAAATTACAGCGCCACATATCTGAATGCTATAGTAAGTAAACGGTAAGTAGATTATTTTATACAGCATATCTTTATTATGTACTTGATTTTCAGCACTTTTTATAACATGAATAAAAATTACAAAGTAGACATAGCTGAATTAAAAGTAAATCACTATTTTTGCAAAAAACAAGCTAAAACCAAGCATTAATAAGCATTAACATTTTATACTCACCTACAAACGTGTATACTATGTCTTTACATCGCATTGTTTTACTACTCACATTGTTCTGTGGACTGTCGCTACAGGCTTCCACCCTCGACGACTTAAACCGTCTCGACCACTACGTTGAGCAGCGTGCCTCCTTCGTTGCCACCAAGAAGCACCGCATTGACAGCATTAAGCAGCAGCTGCAACGCCCCATTACGGCCGAGGAGCGACTGAACGTGTACAATCGTATATTTGAAGAATACTACACCTTTAGGTTTGACTCAGCCATGGTGTATGTGAAACGAGGATTAGACTTGGCATACGAAACAAAAAATAGCGTTTTCATCGACAATTTTCGCATTCATCGTGGTTTGCTTTTAGCCACCAGTGGTTACTACAGTCAGGCTGAAGCCATACTCAAAAGCGTGCGCCCTGACTCACTGCCCGAGCAATTAAAGTTCAACTATTACTACTCTATGTCGTGGCTCTATAACTTTTGGTCGGCCTACTGCGACGACCGCGAGTTTGCTCCACAGATGAATGCCCTGCGCTTACACTACCTCTTGCAAGCCATTGCCCACACCCCACGCGGCAGTGCAATGTATAACTACTTACAAGGCGAAGCTGCCTTTTACAACAATCAGAACGAACAAGCCATGCGCTACTATCACCGCGTGTTGCACCAAGTGGGGGTTAACAATCGCCTTTACGCCTCATCGGCCTATGCCTTGGCGCGTGGCTATAAGATGCTCAAACGGTGGGACTTATACGAACACTACATGATTGAAGCGGGCATTTCTGACCAAGTATGTCCACTTAAGGAGAACTTGGCCTTGCAAGAGCTTTCACTCTACTTATACGAAAAGGACGAGCGATACTCCAGCCGCGCTGTGAAGTACATTTACTGCTCGATGGAGGACGCGCAGTTCTACAACAACCGACTGCGCATGCTTGAGATTTCTCGCATTTTACCTAAAATCGTAGCGGCTTATCAATCACAAATTAATCGGCGCACTACCCTCCTCTATTGGGGCTTAGGCGGGGTGAGCATTTTGGCCCTGCTGCTTGGGGGCATGATTGTGTTTGCACTCAAGCAGAACAAGAAGTTGAACCACCGCCGTCTACAGTTGCATGCACAAAATAAGCTGTTGGCCGATCTCAACCAACAGCTTAGTGAAACAAATCAACGACGCGAAACGTATCTACGTCTCTTTCTCGACCTCAGTGCTATTTACATTAGCAAGTTGGACAACTTGCGCAAATTGGTCATGCGCAGCATTAAGGCGGGCAAGACGGACGATTTATTGTCAAAAATCAACCGTGTACGCATTCAAGAGGAAGAGGCGAACTCCTTTTACGACCGTTTCGACCGCGCCTTTACGCTGCTCTACCCCGACTTCGTGCGTCAGCTCAATGCCTTACTGCGCGATGATGCGCAGATCACACCTCCTTCTGACCACGCTCTGACCACTGACTTACGTATCTACGCCTTAATGCGACTGGGCGTAACGAATAGTCAAGAGATTGCTACCCTACTCTTCTACTCTACACAGACCATTTACAACTACAAAACGGCCATAAAGAACCGCGCCAAGCAACGCGACACCTTCGACGACGACGTTAACCAGCTTTGCAGGGGGTGAGGCCCTACAGTTTGCATTACTCTCCGCAATCCTCTAATAACTTAATGGCATCAACGTATTGAGCAATGCCAAGGGCTACCTCTTTGGCTGCCTTCATGGCAAGAACGACCGTTTGCGGACGGTGTACGACATCGCCACCAGCAAAGACACCACGACGTGTTGTCATGCCCATAGGACGCTGGCCTACAATTACGTAACCCTTTTCGTCAACCTCTATGCCCGTTGTGGTACTAACAATGCGATTGGCAGGACGCGAACCAATGGCTAAGAATACGCGGTCAAACTCTACGGTGTGTTCTCCCTCTGGAGTAGAAAGACGAATGGCACGCACGCGGCCTTTGTCATTGCCTAAGAACTCAATAGAATTGGTCTTCCACATAAACTTTACGCCTTCTTTTACCGCATCTTCGTACTCGCTCTTGATAGCGGGCATCTCTTCTTGCGTGCGTCGATAGACAACGGTCACGTCTGCTCCTAATCGACGAGCCGTGCGGGCAGCGTCCATGGCCACATTGCCACCACCAATCACGGCCACGCGATCGCCTTTGCGAAGGGGCACCATTTCGTAGGGCAAGGCTCCCTCTACGTAAGCATTGACGTTGTGAAGGAAGTCGGTTGACTGGGTTATGCGGCGTAAGTTGGCACCCGGAATGTTGAGGTTTTGAGGCAGGGCCGTACCTGTGCCCATAAATATGGCATCAAAGCCTTGGGCAAAGAGGCTATCAATGGTGACTTTGCTTTCGGGAGAACCTACCAAACAATTGGTAACGAAGTGTACACCTAAGGCTTCTATACGCTTCACCTCATTGCGTACAACGGCTTTGGGCAATCGATATTCGGGTATGCCATACATCAATACGCCACCCAACTCAGGCTGTCCTTCAAAGATGGTTACGTTAAATCCTTGATGCGCCAAGTCGCCAGCTACGGTAAGGCCTGCTGGGCCTGAACCTATAACGGCTACCTTGCCGCGCGTCTTTTCGGGTATGCGCTCGTGCGTTAGGTTCATTTCGGCATCAAACTGGGCGATAAAACTCTCAAGTTTACCTACACGCACGGGGTTACCCTTGCGGCCTAACACGCAATGGCCTTCACACTGCTTTTCATGTGGACACACACGACCACAAATGGCGGGTAGGTTGGTCTTCTCATGTAAGATGGCCATGGCCTCACCCATATTACCCTTAGAGAGTTCGTGTATAAAGTCGGGGATATTATTTTCAATCGGGCACCCTTTGCGACATTGGGGCACTTTACAATGTAAGCAACGCTTGGCCTCTTCTATGGCCTCACGCGTGGTATACATGCGATTTACTTCTTCAAAATAGGTGCTATGCGCACTTTGCTGCATAGGCTGTATGTTGTTGCTTTCCATTCTTCTCTATTTTTGGAAGAGTATTTCTGTTGATGGGTTAACGAGTTAACAAGTTGACGGGTAAATTTGTTCGCTTGTTGATAGCTAGTATTACGCATCAACTTCAAAAACAAACCTACCCGTCAACTCGTTAACCTGTTAACTTGTTAACTCGTCAACTTGTTAACAAAAAAACTCGTCAACTCGCCAACTCAAAAATTATTTTATCGTCTCAATCACCTCATCAATCGTGAGGCTTTGTTGTTCGCCCGTTTCCATATTTTTGAGAGCTACTTTGCCTTCTGCCATTTCTGTTTCGCCAACAAGGGCTACAAAAGGAACGTGGTGAGCATTGGCATAGCTCATTTGCTTCTTCATCTTCACTGAGTCGGGATAAACTTCAGCTGAGATGCCAGCCTTGCGAATGGCTGCTGCCAACTGCAAACAGTGCGCAGCCTCTTTTGCGCCAAAGTTGATAAAGAGAATGCGAGCACCTGAGTTGGTTTCGGCTGGATAGAGGTCGAGCTGTGTCAGTACGTCGTAGATGCGGTCTGCACCAAACGAGATGCCGACGCCACTCAATCCTGGTAGACCAAAGATGCCAGTCAAATTGTCGTAACGGCCACCACCTGTGATAGAACCTATCTGCACGTCAAGTGCCTTTACTTCAAAGATGCAACCTGTATAATAGTTCAAACCACGTGCTAAGGTAAGGTCGAGCTCTAACTCATTACGCAAGTGGCTGGCCTTGAGCGTATCAAGCACAAAAGCTACTTCGTCTACGCCTTTCAAGCCCGTCTCACTCTGTACCAGAACTTGACGCATCGTGTCGAGTTTCTGCTCGTTGGTGCCTGAAAGGGAGATAATGGGCTGCAACTTTTCTACAGCCTCATCGCTCAGGCCTACAGCACGCAATTCTTCGTTTACCTTGTCAAGACCTATCTTGTCGAGTTTGTCAATGGCGACAGTGATGTCTACAATCTTATCAGCAGCACCTATAATCTCAGCGATACCGCTCAGTATCTTGCGGTTATTAATCTTAATGCAAACGCGAATGCCAAAGCGAGTGAACACTTCGTCTACAATCTGCATCAGTTCCACCTCATTGAGCAGAGAGTCTGAACCTACAACATCGGCATCGCACTGATAGAACTCACGATAGCGTCCTTTCTGTGGACGATCTGCACGCCACACGGGTTGTATCTGATAACGCTTGAAAGGCATCTGCAACTCATCGCGGTGTTGCACCACATAACGTGCAAAGGGTACGGTGAGGTCGTAGCGCAATCCTTTCTCGCAGAAGCGAGCTGCCAATTGTGCTGCATTCTTCTCGCTATACTCTTCGGCTGATACTTCACCACGGAAGTTGCCTGAATTGAGTATCTTAAATAGGAGTTTGTCACCCTCTTCGCCATACTTGCCCATAAGGGTTGAAAGGTTTTCCATTGCTGGCGTTTCAATCTGACGGAAGCCATAAAGGGCATACACCTCACGAATGGTGTTGAAAATGTAGTTGCGACGCGCCATTTCGACTGCACCGAAATCACGTGTGCCTTTGGGTATACTAGGTTTCTGAGCCATTGTTTCGCTTTTATTATTTCATTTTGGCGACAAAGGTACGAAAAAAATTAATGGGTCTATGTTGATTCGTGTGGGTAAACAGCAATTTGTCGAACAGAACAAAAAAGATTAATGAATCGATTAATGGAAAAGATTAACGAAAAAGATTAATGGAAAGATTAATGATAGATTAATGAAACATTAATGTTTAAAACTAAGCGCGAAGCGCGTAACGTAAAGTTT
>JBNMKQ010000086.1:0-10724 GCA_050874425.1 Alloprevotella sp. | reverse complement strand
GCCTTGACTTGCAAATACTTGAGTATCACTCATAAAAGTATTGCCAACTTGGGGCATCTAACCCCAAGTTGGCAATGCCGACGCGGGGACGCGTCGCCCCCAGGCTAGCTTGCGTTTGCAACATTCTGTTAGCGCGTGCTGGAAAGCACGCGTTACGTAAGCACGTTCGTGGCACGTAACAGTTCGACATTTGAAATTTGAAAGCGCCTATTGCCCATAATTAAGCATAAACCACTAACTTTGCACGTATCTATAAATAACAAATCATCAAGAATAGAAAAGTATGTCTGAAAGAAAAGTACGCGTGCGCTTTGCACCAAGCCCCACAGGGCCTCTTCATATTGGTGGTGTACGCACTGCCCTCTATAATTACCTCTTTGCACGCCAACACGGCGGCGACATGGTATTCCGCATTGAAGACACGGACTCTAACCGTTTCGTACCCGGTGCTGAGGACTATATCATCGAGTCGTTCAAGTGGTTGGGCATTGAGTTTGACGAAGGTGTAAGTTTCGGTGGCGACCACGGCCCCTACCGCCAGAGCGAGCGTCGCGACATCTATCGCAAGTACGTAAAGCAACTGCTCGACGCGGGCAAGGCTTACATCGCTTTCGATACCCCCGAAGAACTCACCGCTAAGCGCGAAGCCGTACAAAACTTCCAGTACGATGCTCATACACGCCTTGAGATGCGCAACTCTCTCACATTGGGTGATGAGGAGACGCAGCGCCTCATCAATGCGGGCGAACAATACGTTGTACGCTTTAAGGTAGAACCCGGCGAAGAGGTACACGTAAAGGACATCATTCGTGGCGACGTACGCATCATGAGCGACATTCTCGACGACAAGGTGCTCTATAAGTCAGCCGACGACCTCCCCACCTACCACCTCGCCAATATCGTTGACGACCACTTGATGGAGATTAGCCACGTAATCCGTGGCGAAGAATGGTTGCCCTCTGCTCCCCTCCACGTACTGCTCTATCGTGCCTTTGGTTGGGAAGACACCATGCCAGAATTTGCCCACCTCCCCTTGTTGCTCAAGCCCGATGGTAAAGGCAAACTCTCTAAGCGCGATGGCGACCGCCTCGGTTTCCCCGTGTTCCCCTTGGAATGGCACGACCCCAAGTCGGGCGATGTATCTTCGGGCTATCGCGAGAGCGGCTACTTGCCCCAGGCCGTTATCAACTTCTTAGCCCTCTTGGGTTGGAACCCTGGTACGGATCAAGAAATCCTCTCTATGCAGGAACTCATCGAGCAGTTTGACCTCTCGAAGTGCTCAAAGAGCGGTGCAAAGTTTGACTATATCAAGGGACAATGGTTCAACCGCGAATATATCATCAATACACCCGATGCTGAACTCGCTCCCGCCTTTGACAAGATACTCAAAGAGAATGGCATCAATCAGCCTATCGAACGCGTTGAGGCTGTAGTAGGCATGATGAAGATGAAGAAGATTAACTTTATCAAAGAGCTTTGGCCCTTGTGCGACTTCTTCTTCATTGCTCCCTCTTACGCTAAGGATGACAAGTTTACGCGCAAGAACTGGAAGGAGAACACGGCTGCCGAGATGACCGAACTGCTCCACCTACTCGAAGGCCTTGACGACTTCTCTATCGAGAGCCAAAAGGCGGCCGTTGATGCTTGGGCTGCAGAGACGGGTTGCAAGCCTTGGAACCCTTGGCGCGTTTGCCTCGTCGGCACGGGTAAGGGCCCTGATATGTACGAACTCGCTGCCTTCTTGGGCAAGGACGAAACGATTGCACGCATGAAGCGCGCACTTGAAACTTTAAAGTAAAAGACTAACAGCCTCTCCCCTTAGCCCCCTCCCCCGGTCGGGGAGGGGATTAGGGGGAGAGGCCTTTTTTTACCATGAAAATTCTCCACGTCAACACCTCCGACACCGTAGGCGGAGCTGCTATTGCCGCCTTGCGCTTGGTGCAAGCTGAGCGCGCCTTAGGACACGACGCCCAGCTGCTCTGTCGCGACCATACATTGCCCGACAACACAGAAGGCGTACTGCCACTGCGCACTACCCTGTGGCAACGCAGCCTGAAAGCCGTAGAGCGTGCCCTCATTATTGTGCAAAATGGACTTTCGATGCACAATCTGTGGCGCATCGATACAGCACAGATGGGCATTGACATCACACGGCTTAAAGCCTTCAAAGAGGCTGATGTCATTCACCTACATTGGGTGAACCAAGGCATGCTCTCACTGCGCGACATCGAACGCATACTGCGCAGCGGCAAACGCGTAGTATGGACACTGCACGATATGTGGCCCTTCACGGGCGTATGTCACCATGCTGCCACTTGTGAGCGGTGGAAGAGCAGCGAAGGGTGTGGCAAGTGTCCTTTGCTCAAACACCCCAAGAGGGGAGACATGAGTGCACGCACCTATCGACGCAAACAGGAAACCTATCGTGCCGGACACTTCACGGCCGTTGGTTGCAGCCGTTGGTTGGCAGGATTGGCTGCGGAGTCACCCTTGTTTGAGGGACAGCGCGTGGTGAGCATTGCCAACGTAGTAGATACAGACTTCTATCAGCCTACCTTTGCCGAAGGACAACCCTCACAGGCCGAGGTGCGCCAAGCGTTAGGCATCAACGCAGAAGAACGCGTGTTGCTATTCATAGCACGCGACGTGGCCGACCCTAACAAGGGCATCAACTTCTTAATCGAAGCACTGCAAGCCATAGCCTCCCAACAACCCGAATTGGCCGAACATATTACGTTGCTCCTTGTAGGACTTAACAGCGAACGCTACGCTACGGCCTTACCCGCCCCCATTAAAGGACGCGCCGTCAGCTATTGCAGCGACGAGGCCCAGTTGCGCCAACTCTATCAAGCGGCCGATCTCTTGGTCATGCCCACCTTGATGGACAACCTGCCCAACACCATTGCAGAAGCTTCAGCCTGTGGCCTACCCACCGTAGCCTTTGGCGTAGGAGGCGTGCCTCAAATGGTCGAAACGGGCGTTAATGGTTACCTCGCGCAGCCCGAACAGGCCGCTGACTTCGCACAAGGCATCATACGTTGCCTTTGCTCCGACAGTCTGCAAGCTATGGCACGCAACGCACGTACGAAGGCCGTCAAGAACTACTCGCCACGCAGTGTGGCAGAGGCGTATGTAAACGGCCTCACTCCCTAACCCCTCACTGGTCGGGGAGGGGGAAGAGGTTACTTTTTGTGGCACAATTTCCCTTTATATAAAAGCATTATCAATCTTCTATTTGACTTTTACACATCTTATATATAATGGACTCACAACAAAATAATCACATATCGAACTCAAACGCAGCAAGTAAAGGTAACTTGTCCCCCCTCCCCCGTGGGGGGAAGGGGTTAGGGGGTGAGGCCGTAAGTGTAAAAATCACCATAGCCACCGTCACCTACAATGCGGCATCACTCATTGAGCGCACTATACGCAGTGTGGAGGAACAAACCTACGCAGCCGTTGAACACCTCATCGTCGACGGCAATTCGCGCGACAATACGCTTGAGATTGTTCATCACTATCAAGAACGCAATAGCCGCGCTCGTATTCGCCATGAAATCGTATGTCGCAGCGAACCTGATGAGGGTCTCTACGATGCTATGAACAAGGCGATAGACATGGCTACGGGGCACTACATTCTCTTTCTCAACGCAGGCGATACACTACCTGAGACGGACACGCTAACGCGCGTGGCAGAAGTAGCTCGTACAATTAAAGAGAAGCAAGGCACACTACCCGCCGTGCTTTATGGCGACACTGACCTCGTCGACGCGGAAGGCCACCGCATTGGGCCGCGCCGTCTGCGTCCACCTCATACGCTGACATGGCAATCGTTTAAGAATGGTATGTTGGTATGTCACCAAGCTTTCTTTGCCAACACGGCAGTGGCACGCCTTCATCACTACGACCGTCGCTATCGCTTCTCAGCTGACTTTGACTGGTGCATTCGCATTATGAAGTATGCTGAGCAGCACCACCTCTTGTTGGTCAACCTGCACCGCGTGACGGCCAACTATCTCAACGAGGGACTTACCACACGCAACCACCGCGCCTCGCTCTTTGAGCGCTTCCGCATCATGGTGCGCCACTACGGACTCATCACTACGATTGTTAAACACGCTCAGTTCTTGATGCGATGAAGCCTTCTCCTTACAATTACGCTGCAGCTCTATGTGCTCGACGCGAATATTGTGCGGCTGACATCGCACAGATACTTTATCGCCAAAAGATAGAGGCTGACGAGATCGAAGCCGTCGTTAAGCGGCTCATTGATGAGCGATTTATCGACCACGAACGCTACGTGCGCGCCTTCGTCAACGATAAATTTCGCTTTGCCCATTGGGGACGCATCAAGATACGTTATGCCTTGCGCCAAAAGGGCATTGACGACGACTTAATTAATCGTGCCTTTGACGAGATGATACGCGAGGAGGACTACGAACAAGCCGTTAAGGACTTCGTCAACGCGCGCCTCAAGACCACCCGTGGCCGCACACCCTACGAAGTGCGCCAGAAGGTGATGCGCGCAGCCCTCAGCCGTGGCTACGAAATGGACTATCTACACGATATGGATATGGAGGACGTGGATTGATTTAGAAAATTAGGCTCTATAACGAATTGTACGGGTAAACTGCAATTTATCGAAGAGAATAGGAATGAACATTAAGGCGCGCTTTGCACTTTCTTAAACAACTAATAGTTATTTTGCAAGAAACGCAAGGGCGTAGCCTGTTTGTATATGCCTTGTGCTTACGCACAAGGCATAGTATTTATAATAAATGCTATGTCGAAGTATGTAAATCTTATGTCGAAGTATGTTCTCGCGCTAAGCGAAAATTAGTAAGTAGTTGATGCGATTGTTAAGAAAAGTCGCTTAGCGCGAGAACATACATAACATACTTTTTACATACTTCGACATACCATTTATAAATACTATGCCTTGTGCTTACGCACAAGGCATATACAAACAGGCTACGCCCTTGCGTTTCTTGCAATGTAGCTATTGTACGTTTCTGGTATCGTTTGCCTATGTTTTAGGACAGATTTTATCTATTTTTGCCTATGATTTAGGAATAAAAAGCAGTTTTTTTGCCTATGATTTAGGAAAACACTGTACTTTTGCAAAAAACGAAAGCTATGATATACAGACAATTAATAGAAGATTTAGAGAAGTGGAGTCAGCGTTCTAATCGTAAACCACTTGTGCTACGTGGTGCAAGGCAAGTCGGTAAGACCACGCTTATCGATGAATTTGGTAAACGATACGCTGTCTATATAAAACTAAATTTAGAGCAGAGCGCTGATGCTGCGCTATTTGATAAGTCTGACAATGTGACCGAAATCTTTCAGTTAATATGCCTTCTGAAGAAAGTAACCGTTGATAAGTCGAAGCGCACACTCCTATTTATTGATGAGATACAAAATGCCCCGAAGGCTGTTGGTTTACTTCGTTATTTTTATGAAGAGATGCCTTGGTTGCATATCATCGCAGCGGGTTCAAGACTTCAATCCTTAATCAAACAACGTGTATCGTTTCCTGTTGGGCGTGTTGAATATTTATCATTACGTCCATGTTCTTTTATTGAATACCTTTATGCCATGCAAGAGGACGAATTGGCTGATAAAGTGAAAAATGTCAATGTTCCCCCTCTCTTTCACGACCTACTAATGTCTCACTTCAACCGTTATGCCTTGGTCGGTGGTATGCCCGAAGCATTGGTATCGTATGCACAGCAGAAGGACATTACACAATTAGCCCCTATTTATCGTTCGTTACTGGACGGATATAATGAAGACGTTGAGAAGTATGTCAACGATAACAACCAAGTAAAAGTAATACGCCACCTACTGACACATGGGTGGGCTGAAGCGGGACAAACTATCACCTACGCTCGCTTTGGAGGTAGTAATTATAGTAGCAAGGAAGTACATGAAGCCCTTGAAGTACTTCAAAAGGCTTTCTTATTAAGCCTTGATTATCCTGTCACGGCAGTAAAGGCCCCCGCAGTGCCTTCACTTACGCGCCACCCCAAATTAGTGTGGGTGGACACGGGTATCATGAACTACTCTGTAGATATTCAAGTAGAATATTTACAAAATGACTCTTTGCTTGACGTTTGGAAGGGACACGCTGCCGAACAAATTGTAGCACAGGAGTTGCGCATCGTATTAGACAGAGCCTATCGCAACGAGCAGTATTATTGGGTTAGAGATAAGAAAGGGACAACTGCTGAAGTGGATTTTGTGTGGCAGTATCAGGCTCAACTAATACCCATAGAGGTTAAGTCGGGTACGAACGCTCACTTACGTTCATTGCATTCATTCATGTCGCAACCCGATGCCCCCGACCTCGCTATTCGAATATGGCCTGGGAACTATAGTATCGACGAACTTGTAAGCCCCACTGGGCATGCCTTTCATCTTATCAACCTTCCCTTTTACTATGTTGGAGTGTTAGATAAAATAATTATGGCTCTGTAACGGATTGTGTTGGCATTTTTTTTTGACAAAAATAATGAGGCCTCTCCCCCTAACCCCCTCCCCCACAGGGGGAGGGGGAATAAGTCACTCTTACTTCTTGAGTTTTCTGTTGGTTTTCAACTAGAAACGCAGCAAGCAAAGGTTACTTATTCCCCCTCCCCTGTGGGGGAGGGGGTTAGGGGGAGAGGCCGCATCAAATTGCAGTTTGTACATATCATTAAACGCAATATTACCCACACGAATCAACATAGCGCCCGAATAATCAATAGGAATAAAGCAAGATTGAATAGATATATGCCCAATACAACACGTGTCATTTTGCTTAACAGACATTACAAACATTGCATGTTGTATTAAAAAATCTTATTAACAAGCAAAAAGTTGGTCGCTACTCTTGCATCTTTCGTAAAAGTCCGTACCTTTGCATCGTGTTTTTCATAGTATTAGATTTAAGGTTAACAAGGTTGGGATACAGTGGTATCCCATTTTTTTTTGCCCATACGTCACGTAACGCGTGTTGAAGCACACGATTAAGTGAACTATATATCATACAAAGCGAGCTGTCAATAGTCGTATTACACGATTGACAGCTCGCTAACTTTTTTTGAAAATGCGGATTACAACTTCGGACCGAATGAGAGGTCACCAGCGTCGCCCAAACCGGGAACGATATAAGCCTGGTCGTTGAGAATGGGGTCGATAGCGGCCACCCAAAGCGTTACATCGTCGTCGGGGAAAACGCGACACAAGTGGTCAATGCCCTCTTGCGCAGCTATAACGCAGCAGATGTGAAGCTTAGCAGGCGTACCGTGGCTCAAGAAAGCCTTGTACGAGAGTTCTAATGAGCCACCAGTAGCCAACATAGGGTCTACCATAAGGAAGGTGCAACCGTCAAGCTGAGGTGCAGCAATGTAATCTACGTGGATTTGAATGTCCTCCTTACGGCCTTCGTCGCGATGAGCAGCGACAAAGGCTGAGTCGGCTTGGTCGAACGTGTCGAGAAAACCCTCGTGGAAGGCTACACCCGCACGCAACACCGTGCCTACTACGATGCGATCCTCATACGTGGGCACTTCTTTCGTGCCAAGGGGCGTTGTAATGGTCTTTTCAGAATAATCGAGCGTACGGCTTACCTCGTAAGCGATAGCGCGTGCTACACGCTGCATATTGCGGCGAAAGAGGGTGCGGTTGGTCTGTACGTCAACGTCGCGCAACTGTGCCATATAAGAGTTGAGCACTGAACTGCGTTCGCCTAAATTGATAACTTTCATGAGTTTAATGAGTTTAATGAGTTTATTGAATTTAATGAGTTTAATGTTTTTTTGTTGACAAGTTAACAAGTTGACAAGTTAACAGGTAAGTTACCATTTCTACTCGTTAACTTGTTAACAAACTTGCTCGTTAACTCGTCTACTCGTTAACTTGTCAACTAAAAAAACTCATTAAACTATTCAATTACTTTGCCAAATGCTTTTTGCGGTCAGAGGTGATGTAAATGCCACGCTTGGGCACAGCATTAAGGCGACGACCTTGGAGGTCGTAGATAGCTGCAGGGCGTTGGTTCTTGACAGTTGTCTCGACAGTAGCAATGTCGGTTGTGATGTCTACGGGTTCGATATACCAACGTGAAGCACCAGCGTCGGCAGTCCAAGGAACAATGCGTACGCAGTCACCTGCTAAGTGGAGAGAACTATTGCCTCCCGTAGGATTGGTGCAGATAAGGGCACTCTTACCATTGGTATAAGAACTTACACGATAAGGGCTGGCAGCAGCCTCAGTGGTAACAACGGGTACCTTGACTTCTATTGCTCCCGTTTTTGAGACAAACACACCTGTTCCTTCGCAATGGAGCAACCAAGCGCCACTAACGCTGGTGCTGGGTTCGAAGGTAAAGAGAATAGAAGGTTCATTCTCGTCGAACGTCTGAACGCCTGTGCCACTGGTCGTAGCCTTGAGATAAAGTGTACCATTTTGACGCTCAGCATTGCGAATGCGATACTTGCCACCTGCTTGAATACCGACTGTATGCTTGTTAGCTTGAACGAGCGCTGCGTTAAAGGCCGTATAAGTGTCTATTGAAGGATTTGCCTCAAAAGCCTCAGCAGCAGCAGTTACGCCTGCTACGGCAGCCTCGGTATAGCAACCTACGTTGGTGCCAACGTTATTTTTTACGTCCTCGGCCTTTGCCTTGACAACCTCTATGGCGCTTGTGAAAACCGTTGAACGATCGTATTCCGTATTGTAGCTATAAGCGCCGTCGGTAATGGTCTCAATGGTGTAGTTCTTATAGACGATGGTATAGTCATAGCCATAAGTGCTCTCTTCGTAGAGGAAACCAATGGTGTTGTCCTTCTGTAAGGCCATGGTTGAATAAGCAGAACCCATGTAGCTGCTTTGGTGATGACCTGTCCAGTTGGCTGCAAGGGCTGCAGGAGTAGCATAGTCGGCCACAGTAGCCAACTCTTTGTAATAGATACCTACGTTGGTACGGCCAGAGCCAAAGGGCACTGATTGGAGAAGGAGGTGCATCTTCTTGCCGTCGCTCTTGCGCACGACAGGGAGAACCATTACTTCACCATTACAGCTATTGTCAGTAGCTACTACGCCCTTGTTGTTAGCATTTGAAGTGGCTGCAGTGTCCCAATAGCCTTCGGCCTTGGTTACGTTAGTGAAGTGGTAGATGTTGTACATACGACCCCCATAGATACGTGAACTACAAAGGATTGAACCGTCGGGCAACTCTTCGGCCTTGGGTTCGTCACCGCCACTGGGGATAGGTGCTACATTGACACCTCCTAATACGAGCCATGACTGACCAAAGTCGTCAGAGTAAATAACGTAGTTCTTGTTCGTTCCATTTACGTCCTTAAAGAGTACGGAACAGTAAAGGCGGTAGTAGTTGCCCACCTTGGTCGTGCTGCTTTGGAAGATGCGGCCTGAACCGATGAACATACTCTTAGCCGTACCTATCGTACATGTGTCGAACTGTGAGTAAATACTTTCTGATATGTCGGTCGGAGCAGACCATGTTTGGCCATTGTCATCGCTATAGAAGCGAGCTATGCCTTGGTGATTGTTGCGTGTGCCGCTTTGGAACGTCACATTACCTGAGCAGCTCATCAACAATACGCGATTGCTCTCACGGTCAGCCACGATACAAGGGTCGCCAAAGCCCGTCTGGAGATAGGGCGAAGAGGTTTGTCCCTCTACGTAGTCAATGCCGCGAACGACTTCTTTCACGTTGCTCCACGTAGCCCCATTATCCGTTGAAACCTTTGAGTGAAGGTCGAGTCGGCCATTACCGATGTCTCCACCTTTGAAACGGTAGTCGGCTACTGCTATAATATCACCATTATAAGCCTTGGTAATAGCTGGAATGCGGTAATTGGGCTGACCTGTTGAGATGAGGAGGTCGGTCTGTGGTTCACGTTCGACGAAGGTGTAGTCCTTTACGTTGGTAATCGTGATAACAGAACCATTGTCGTACCCTCTTACCCAGAAGGCTAACTTGCTGCCACGATTGTTGAGCTTATTAGCAGCCGTACCATGTTCGTTGATGTAGTAGCCACCCGTGATGCTAAGGTCTTTATTATCATGTGTTTTAGTAGCTGCAGTGAAGTCCCACAAGTTGGTTTGTGTAGAAGCCAAGCCACTGACAGTTTGTAAGTAGGCATAGGCCGTACCATCTTTGTCGCCTTTGATTGACTTTGGAGCAGCGAGTGCTTTGGTCGTACCTTGCTTCTTGTTATAGATTTTGAAGCCATCAGTCTCGTTGCCCACGAAGCACCAAAGGTTTTCGTCGGCATTGGTCATGAAGCCTCCTAACTGAATGTAGTTATTCGCACCATTATCACTGATGCGAAGTTTGCCCGCGCCATTTTCGAGCACGTACCACTCCGTGTCAGCGGCGAACAGTCCACCCGTAATCGTAGTGGGCTTAAACGGCACATCGGCCCATGCTGCACTGGCCACGGCTGCAAAGCCTACGACAAGTGCAGAAAGTCTTGTAAAAAATGTCATGTAAAAAGGTATTTTTATTTGTTTCAATTAGATTACGGAACAAAGTTAACACAAAAAACACGTGCAGCACAAAAATGCACAGATAAACTGCAATTTGATGCGGCCTCTCCCCCTAACCCCCTCCCCCACAGGGGAGGGGGAATAAGTCACTCTTACTTCTTGAGTTTTCTGTTGGTTCTCAACTAGAAACGCAGCAAATAAAGGTTACTTATTCCCCCTCCCCT
>JBNMKQ010000085.1:0-10963 GCA_050874425.1 Alloprevotella sp. | reverse complement strand
CGCGCTAAGCGAAAATTAGTAAGTAGTTGATGCGATTGTTAAGAAAAGTCGCTTAGCGCGAGAACAAACATAACATACTTTTTACATACTTCGACATACCATTTATAAATACTATGCCTTGTGCTTACGCACAAGGCATAAACAAACAGGCTACGCCCTTGCGTTTCTTGCAATATAACTAGTAGTTGTTTAAGACTCAAAGTGCAAAGCGCGCCTTAATATTTATTCTCGTTCTGTTCGATAAATTGCAGTTTACCCACACAATTCGTTATAGAGTCCCAAAAATAGGCATTAAAAAGTTGGCTAAGAAAAGTAAAGTTATTAACTTTGCAGCCGCTATGAGGGCAATACGCCTTTATAGCCCATTCATAACATATTTTTAATTCATACACAATGTACTTAGATTCTGAAAAGAAGAAAGAGATCTTTGGCACATACGGACAGTCTAATTCGGATACTGGTTCTGCAGAGAGCCAAGTAGCCTTGTTCTCTTACCGTATTGCCCACTTGACGGAGCACATGAAGCAGAACCGTAAAGATCATACGACTGAACGCTCACTCGTTAAGATGGTAGGTAAGCGCCGCGCGCTCCTCAACTACCTCAAGCGTAAGGACATCGAGCGTTATCGTGCTATCGTTAAGAAGCTCGGCTTGCGTAAGTAATCACTTCGCCCGAAGCATTCTTTACGACAGAAAATGCTTAACCCGCATAATTCGCAAGATTATGCGGGCTTTTTTTGTTTTGGGAAATACAGCCTCTTCTCTTTAATCCCTCCCTGGTCGGGGAGGGGGTAGGGGGAGAGGTTTTCAATTTATAGTTTAGGCTCTATAACGAATTGTGTGGGTAAAACTGCAATTGGGCCTCACCCCCTAGCCCCCTCTCCTTGAGGAGAGGGGGGACAAGTCACCTTTTCTTGCTCATTTTCAGGAAATATCTCAAACAAGAAACTGGGGAGAAAAAGGTAACTTCAGTCCCCCTCTCCTCAAGGAGAGGGGGTTAGGGGGTGAGGCCCAATTGCAGTTTTACCCACACAATTCGTTATAGAGCCTAAAAAAATATGATTTAGTCTGCTTTGTTAATCGGTAGGGGAACTTCTACGGAGCGAATATGTAAGTCGCGCTGTGGGAAGGGAATTTCAATGTTGTGTGCATTAAGTGTGTTGTAGATAGCTTCCTTTACGCGTCCGGTCATGATGAATTTTTGCTCTACGAGCACCCAATAGGTTACGAACAGGTTGACGCTATTGTCACCAAATTCGTCGAACACTACGCTGATAGGCTTCTTACTACTAATCACATCGCGTCCGTCGTCAGCCTTGGTCATGAGGCCCTTTACTGCGTCAGTTAAGAGCGTACGCACTTGGTCGATGTTTGCACCATAGGCTACGCCGACGGGTACAGATACCATTTCGTAAGAGTGATTTTTGGTGATATTCTTAAAGTTCTTGCTAAAGAGCGAACTATTCAAGAAAGCTATCACGCAGCCGTCGGCAGTAACTACTTGTGTGCTCTGATAGGTGATACTATCTACTTTACCACGAATGCCGTCACATTCAATAAAGTCGCCAACGCGTACACGCCCCGTCATGAGCGAAATGCCATAGAAGAAGTTTTCGAGTAAGTCCTTCATGGCAAAACCGACACCCGTTGCCAAACCTGCTGAGATAACAGAAATGGCCGTTGAAGGTATCTTTAAGAGGCGTACCGAAATGATAGCGTACATGCCCCAAACGCAGATGGCAATAATATTGTTGGCCAACGTAAAGTTAGGCTTGCCATTTACGACCACCTTCGACTTGTGATACTTATGATAGAGCGCCTTGATTAGGTAGTTTAAGTAGCGGAAGATGAAGTATTGCGAAGCAACCAACACAATCTTAAACAATGAGAGCTCTACTACGCCTTCAACATTCAAGAAGTTGAACATAAAGATGTTGACTACCGTTGCTGTAAGGTCGAATACGTCGGCGGCCCACCAAATGGAGAGCAGTATAGACAAAACTCCTAACACAGGTACAATGGCCATGGCCACGAGGTCGTAGAACCATGTTTGATTGATGTGCTTCTCGTGGCGCACGCGAATAGCTTCCAATAAGTTAAGGTGTTGCGTCTTACCCTTATTGACCACTAACTTCTCACCAATCTTCTTTACCAAACGTTTCTCTTCGTATACGGCCAGTAGGTCATAAACGCACGTAACCGTTTGAATGCACGCCAATTGGAACATCCACCAAATTAATATTTGAACTGAAAGCAAAGTGTAGCCATACCATGCGGCAGCGGTTGAAACTACCATGAGGGAGAGTGAGATGTAGGTATAGAACATATCACTCCGCGGAATGTTGTCATTGTGGCGTGCTACGCCATGCCATTGCCACAAAGTGAAAAGCAATAGAATGGGCGGAAATACCAACTGCACCAAGTTGTTGGGAATAAAGATGATACGGAAGGTGATGACGAGAAACGACATCAGCATAATGGGCGTGTAGATGCGGAAGCCACTCTTGATTTGGTCGCCCGTTAAACGAATGAGCAAAGAAATAAAGATAGCGCACAACAACCAAGCGTACTCAATAAGCAGTTTTGAAGCCATCAAGAAGAAGTTGTGATACATAAACGTGCGGCAGATCATAATCGAAATGGCGAATATAATCATGGCAGCAGATAATATCAAGCATACCTTCTTTTTCATAAACTCTTCGGTGCGGAAGCGCTTCGGCACAATCCAGCGCACAATCACATTGCTTAACAAGGCGGCAATGATGATATAGAATAGCACAAAGGTGGTCAATCCCATTACAATGGGGCCGCGCCATTGCGACTTCACTTCTTGTCGTTTGCCAGCTGTGTCAATGTGTTCGGTGTCATACTTCTCGCTCGCATCCGCCTTCGCTTGCTTCATATAGCGTGACAGTTGACCCAAGATTTCAAGATAGTTTGCGTCGCCATTCACAAAGATGTTTTGCTGAATTGTATTATAGCGTTGCAGAGCATAATTGTTGAGTTTGCCCAACTTGCTTGAAGTCATTTTATAGTGCTCATTGTCGCGAATAATGTCTTGCTTCAGTTTCTCTAAATTGTTGCGCAAGGCCGTAGCGTATTTGAGGCAGGCAGCTCGGTCAGCCTGTCCCTCAGTATTGAGCATAAAGGGCAACTTGGCATTAGGAGGTGGCAATTGTCCACCTTTCTTCGTCATAGGACCTACCAAAACGGGTACGGGGGTTGCACCCTTTACATCGATTTGTGGGTGAGCCTGGTCTTCAGCCACTGAGGGCGGTATCGTCTGCAACGAACTAATCAGTGCATTGTAACGATTTAACTCCATATTGATGCGGTCCAATATCTTTTGATAGGGCACACTACGCTTATTAAATTCATTATAGAGCTGTGTAGCCTCATGACAAGCATACGTCATATCAAACGTAAAGTCTTGCTTCTGAGAGTAAAGCATCAAACCTATTTGGTCGCTACGTTGCATAAGCGAGATCATTTGCTTATGCTGCATTTGCGTCAACGTGTTGTAACGAGCCAAGTTTTGTTTCTGTTCGTTATAGGTCGATTGCAATTCCGCACGCAATACTTTCAGTGTAGCCGCAAGGTCTTTTTCTTTCAACACAGCCTGTGTAGGCAGTGCCATTGTGAATGACAATACCAACAAGAGCAAGGCTGAAAGCCATTTGTGTGTATGTGCTTGTTTCATATATTTGTTAGTAGGTTTTCTAATAATTTGGTTTTAAGTTTGGAGGTTATGAGGTTAGTTCCGTTGATTATCAACACAATGTAACTTTATAACCTCATAACCTCCAAACTAAAAACACTGTTATTTCTCAATAGCCTTTTTAATCTCTTCAGCCGAAACGCTTACTGCGTCTTTGGTCAGTTCGGGCACATTGTAGCTCTTAGGCAACAATATATTTTGTATCGGATTAAGTTGCGGCAATAGAAAAGCTTTGTGTGCCTTGCCCTGCTTATCGAAATAGGCCATGTAAACGCGAGAGTAGGAGCCATCGTCACGTCGCGAGGCCATAAATATCCAGCGTCCGTTCGAACTCCAACCATGATAGCTATCGGCTTGTTTGCTATTGGCTTCTGTGAGCGGATAAACCTGCCCTGTCTGCAAGTCTTTCACGTACAAGTCGGCAGTGGTGTGCCAAATGTGGAATTGACCATAGTCGGCCAATGAGAAGAGCAAATAACGGCCGTCGGGGCTCACACGCGTCACAGCTGCACTCTTGCCTTGCGCAGCGCAGTCTACTTCTACCTGTGGTGTACCGAAAGTGCGTGTAGCGGGGTCGAATGTCATGCTCATCACGTTGTAGTGTACTTTATTATATAGGCTGATGATAAGGTCGCGGCGAATAGAGTCGTTCTTCCCTTCAAACTCAGGCACGTGAGCCGATGTGTAGTACAACTTTTTGCCGTCAGGAGCCCAACAAGGAAATGTCTCTAAGTCAGCATCGGTGCGCATAATGCTTTTCACTTCGTCCTTGTCAACATCATAGAAGATGAGATCTGAACCATAGTCTACCACCTCAATCTTTTGATGATTGCGAATGTGGAACGATTGTCCTGTTTGGTTAGAAGAGAATACCACCCAGTTGCGTGTTGGATACCACGTGGGATAAGTTGCACCTGCCAAGATAGAGTCACTCTTAATCGTGCGTTTTTCTATCTTTCCATTTTCAATAAAGATAGTACCTCCGCCCTTTGCGCGACGGTGGAACAACATGTGTTGCGTGCTATAGTTCTGATAATTATGGCAGTTGACGCAGTGGTTGTTGTCTTTATCATACGTGCGATTGTTTTCATAAATCGTCTGTACGTTGAAACTTTCAAGGTCGCGCTGATAGAGCCCCATTTGTCGATACAATTCGTAGGACGGTTCTATTAAACGATACGACAAGTAGCGGTCAATGCCCTCATTAGCCACCGTTATTTTGTAGCTCGGAAACTTTACCCATTTCCCCTCACGCTCAGCATAAAGTGTTACGTTGAGGTCCTTACCACGAGCAGCGTTGAGCAACCCCTTCCACTCCAACGAGTCGAATTGCAACACGCCGTCTTCGTCAGCTGCAGCAATGATTTGTTTGCCGCCGCCCTCAATGCTGCCCACAAAGGCCTCGCCCTTTGACTTCACTTCTACGTTCAGCGGAGCTATATTAGGCGGAATAACTATATCGCGATAGTCAGGATAAATCTGTACTACCTCACTCACGCTTTCTGCGTTAGTCGGAATGGTAGCTTCAGTGTTGCCGCAACTCATTTGGCCAATGAGTGAAAGGGCCAATAATAGTGCACATACACCTTTATATATAATAGACGTCTTTTTCATGACTCTTTTTATCTTCTTTTAGTTTACTTCCGTATTCTTCTTCTCCTCCTTGCGTACTTGGTCGGGGTCGTTGTTCTCAGTATAGTAATAATACATGTACGTACCCAACCAAGCCTTGCGCAACTCATGGCGCAGTGCCAGACGGTCTTTCGCAAATGGTTTGGCATCAATCAAGAAAGAATTTACATTGCCCGGCACAAACTGTCCTATCTGTGGAAATTGCTCCATAATATGCAGTTCGGGGTGCTTAATGGCCAAAATGCTGAGTGCCTCCTGCATGCTCATCGGGAAGTTAAATCCCTTCTGTGCCAATATCTGTGCACGGAGGTAGAATGCCTTCAGGTCCTTTTGGTACAAACAAGCAGCTGCTGAGGTTATCAGCGTAGCGTCCGTACCTTGGTTTAGTCCTGTATTGTATCCCAAGAAGAGGGGTGACATATAGTTCTGTTCAAAATATTCCTCTTTCGGTGCAAGCGAAAGTACATGTTTCAACTCTGCGTCCTCGTCAATGAGTTTGCTATTACGAAGCATCGCCGTATACTTGTCAACAAAGTCACCCTCAAACGGCATTTGACTGATAATAGTCAAATACTTCTGACACAATTCTTTTTCGCCCATCAACAGTGCACATACGGCCATGCGCTTAAAGTTATAAAGGCGTGGACCATTCATTACGTTTTGGTCCATGGCACAGCGATAGCCTGCATTTAGTAGTCCTGCATGGTAGTTGCAGTCGGCCAAGAAGAGTCCATACTCTTCGTTGCCGTCAATGGTGTCAAGTCGTGCTTTCGGGTATTCGTATACGAGTTCATACATGCCGTCCAACAGTTGGTCGGTCTCCTCCAAAGCCACGGCATGATAGGCCGCTATCGCACGGCTCGGTTGGCGAGCCGAACGTGCCGTCTCAATCATCTCCTCCCAATCTTGCTGCTGCTCTTGCAGTTGTAGGCGTGCTAATAAAATCTCATTTTGATTAAAATAGCGGGCTGCCCCTGTAGTTAAGGCTGTGAGCAACAATGCTATGCACAGACCGACAGGGCGCACACGTTCTGGTAATGCTACCTTTTTCTTACGCGTGATAAGCCAACTAATGCTCGCCATTACAGCCGTTGCGGCCAAGGCATATATCGCAATGGCTAAAAATAAAGATGGCTCGTGCTTATAATAAAGGTTCGTGCCACGGTAGATAATCCAACCGATTTGGGCCAAGGGCACAAGGAAGCCCACGCCCTCCCACTTATGAGGCAAGCGAAAGGCTACATCCGTAAAGCGAGCCGTAAGCGTATAAACGCCAGCCAATAATAGGCCACCTACCCATGCCCATTTAAATAGGAGCAAGGGCCAGCGCAGTAGCCAATACCAATGCCCCATGGGCTGGCTCAGTAGGTAGTACATCGTATCAGTCGATGTCGAGATGTAACTGTCTTGTTCAGCACGCGCTAATACGTCGCCATAGCCCCATGCCAAGAAGAGATAGAGCGCCACGAAGCCTAAGCCGTAAGTAAGCCAGCGTGCCGTGCGCAGTTTGCACAAGCCGAATGGTAGCTTTGCCTCTTTTGAGGTAGTGGCTTGTACCGCAGGCTTCTGCGCGTTCTTTGGTTTGTTATGATTCTTATTCACAGTGTTAGTTATTTTGATGCGGTGATAGAGGGTAGTTTGAAAGATTTAACAAGTTTCTTATTTCCTATGCCAAACTTACCCGTTAACTTGTCAACCCGTCAACTCGTTAACTCATTAACTTGTCAACTTGTTAACCGAAAAATTAACTGCAAAGATA
Organism: Alloprevotella sp.; assembly: GCA_050874425.1. Classification (GTDB taxonomy): domain Bacteria; phylum Bacteroidota; class Bacteroidia; order Bacteroidales; family Bacteroidaceae; genus Alloprevotella. The sequence continues at coordinate 3,854 of JBNMKQ010000085.1, read as the reverse complement.
CGCTAACGAAAGATAAAAGCACTATCTTTGCACCCAAAATATTCACAATTATGTTTGAAAATCTTAGCGAAAGACTTGAAAGGTCTTTTAAAATATTAAAAGGTGAAGGCCGTATCACTGAGATCAACGTGGCCGAAACCCTCAAGGACGTGCGCCGTGCCTTGCTCGATGCCGACGTTAACTATAAGGTAGCCAAGTCATTTACCGACCGCGTAAAGCAGAAAGCTTTAGGTCAGAACGTCTTGACCAGCGTAAAGCCTGGCCAGTTAATGGTAAAGATTGTACACGATGAGTTGGCCGAGTTGATGGGTGGACACGCCTCAGAACTCAAGCTCTCAAGCCGTCCTTCTGTTATCTTAATGGCCGGTCTGAATGGTGCGGGTAAGACTACTCTTTCGGGCAAGTTGGCTTTCTTCCTCAAGACGAAGAAGAATCGCAAGCCCTTGCTCGTAGCCTGTGACGTATATCGTCCTGCAGCCGTTGAGCAGTTGCGCGTGTTGGCTGAACAGATTGAGGTACCTATCTACATGAACTTGGCCGAGAAGGATCCTGTCAAGATTGCGCGTGAGGGTATACAAGAGGCTAAGGCTAAGGGGTACGACACGGTGATTGTCGATACCGCAGGTCGTCTTGCCGTTGACGAAGAGTTGATGAACGAGATTGCTGCTATCAAGGAAGCGGCTCAACCCGACGACACCCTCTTCGTTGTTGACGCCATGACGGGTCAGGACGCAGTTAATACGGCAAAAGAGTTCAACGATCGCTTGGACTACGAAGGCGTAGTACTTACCAAGCTCGATGGTGACACGCGTGGTGGTGCTGCTCTTTCTATCCGCACGGTAGTTGACAAACCCATTATGTTTGTGGGTACGGGCGAGAAGATGGAGGCCCTCGATGTGTTCCACCCCGAACGTATGGCCGACCGTATCTTAGGTATGGGTGATATCGTCTCGTTGGTAGAGCGTGCACAAGAGCAGTTCGACGAGAAGGAGGCCCTCAAGTTACAGCGCAAGATTCAAAAGAATCAGTTCGACTTCAACGACTTCTTGGCACAGATTCAGCAAATCAAGAAGATGGGTAACCTCAAGGACTTAGCAGCCATGATTCCTGGCGTAGGCAAGGCTTTGAAAGATGTCGAGATTGACGATAACGCTTTCAAGGGCATTGAAGCTATCATCTTGTCAATGACACCTAAGGAGCGTCAACACCCCGAAATCCTGAACCAAAGCCGTCGCAACCGCATAGCAAAGGGTTCGGGCACAACCATTCAAGAGGTGAACCGCCTTGTGAAGCAGTTTGACCAAACGCGCAAGATGATGAAGATGGTGACAGGCTCAAAGATGGGACGTATGATGGCGCACATGCCTAAGATGCCGGGTATGCCTACTATGCCTAAGATGTAATAGCGCGTAAAGCAAAACTTTATATAGGGCTTTGAACACTCATTCTTTTTGTGTGTTCAAAGCCTTCTTTCTTTATAGGAATACAGATATGGATACAATCATAATTGACGGAAAAGCCACCGCTGCTACTATTAAGGCCGAAATAGCCGAACACGTAAAGCAAATTGTAGCTACTGGCGGTAAACGCCCCCATTTGGCTGCCGTACTTGTAGGACATGATGGGGGAAGCGAAACGTATGTCAAAAATAAAGTAATCGCTTGTGAGACTTGTGGCTTTGAGTCATCACTCATTCGTTATGAGGCTGATGTGACTGAGGCCGAGCTTTTAGCGTGTGTTGACCGCCTTAACCAAGATGCATCGGTTGACGGATTTATTGTTCAGTTGCCTTTGCCCGCTCATATTGACGAACAAAAGGTAATTGAACGTATCGACCCTCGTAAGGACGTTGACGGGTTCACTCCAATTAATGTAGGACGTATGTCAATCGGACTTCCTTGCTTCATTCCTGCTACGCCGAAGGGGATTGTCGAGCTCTTGCGTCGTTACAACATTCCGACAAGTGGCAAACGTTGTGTTGTATTAGGTCGTTCTAATATTGTAGGGAAACCCATGGCCATGCTCATGATGCAAAAAGCCTTTGGCGATGCTACTGTCACCGTATGTCACAGTCATAGCACCACACTGAAGGAGGATTGTCGTCAGGCCGACATTATTATTGCTGCTATCGGTCGTCCAGGTTTTGTTACAGCTGATATGGTTAAGCCTGGGACTGTCATCATTGATGTAGGTACTACGCGTGTGCCCGATGCTACACGTCCCAAGGGTTTCCGTTTGAGTGGTGATGTAGATTACGCAAACGTGGCTCCTTTGTGTTCCGCTATCACCCCCGTCCCCGGTGGTGTCGGCCCCATGACTATCTGCATGCTCATGCTGAACACGCTGCAAGCAGCGGAGAAGAAGTAAACTGCAATTGGGCCTCACCCCCCTAACCCCCTCTCCTTGAGGAGAGGGGGGGACAAGTCACCTTCTCTTGCTCATTTTCAGGAAATATCTCAAACAAGAAACTGGGGAGAAAAAGGTAACTTCAGTCCCCCCCTCTCCTCAAGGAGAGGGGGCTAGGGGGTGAGACCCAATTGCAGTTTATAAACAAAGGCTCCAACACACATCATGTGTTGGAGCCTTTCTATTATTTAGCAATATGCTTATTCACCTATCATAGCTTCATCGCCAGCTGTTTCGTCCCACTGACAGCCGCCCCAATCAAAATTGAGATTTAAAAGACCTGTATCATTTGAAACATAATCATAAGTACATGTATACCGACCAAGATCTATCCAGCTATTTTCATTGTCTGATGCATTTGTCACATAAACGTGAAGCGTCTTTGGAGTCCCATGAGTAAGATAATATTCTGCATCATTATATATAGTTCTAATTGAATACTTCAAAACAATATTCTCATAAGTGTCTCTTAAATCTATTTGAAGGTAATGATAGGCACCATTGCTTTTGTTTGTAGTCCACTCAGAGTGGAAGAAAGTGTATCGATCATTATCTATTAATCCCTCATAGCTTCCTTCAGAATCTTCTTTAGCATTAGAACTAAATTGGCTCGCATCGACTATCAATTTTTCCTGCTCTGAAAGGTACGTATAATCCTCTTCCTCCGCGAAAGCCACAGCTTGATCATATAAAGAAGTTAAAAGGCTATAATTCAAATAATTCTCTCTACCAAGCAAGAGATAGAGCATGAGGTCAGAAGCTTCCAATACAGAATCGTTATAGGCTGTCATGCCTTCATCATTTCTGCTAAAAGCATTTGTTAAATGTGATATATTGACAACCTCTTCAAAACTTTGGCGTTGTGCATCACTTAGTGCATCATATTTAGCTTGATAGGTCTGAACAATCTTTTTACATCGATTATAGTTATTATAAAGTTCTTTAGCTGCGTCTGATTCCAAAATTTTCACTTGACAACCATCTGGAAGTTTGCCACTATAACTATTATTTGAAAAAAGGTAGACTGAAGTTAAAGAACTACATGTTGTAAAGTAAACAACATTTCTTAAAAACTTAACGGGGGTAAATTTATGTTAATTAATAAAATAAAAGCAACAGAAAAAGAACAAAAGCGCGTTTTCCGTCAAGTTGCGCACATTTTTATTCAATAAATAACAGTTTATTGTATTTTCCTGTCTCTATAACAAATAGTGTGGGTAAAACTGCAATTTGTCGGTCCAACCTGAGGGTGACGCGTCCTAACCTGGGGGCGACGCGTCCTCGCGTCGGTATTTGCTTGTCAAGGCTCGATGCCTTGACAAGCAAATACTCTTCTGGGCCTATAACGAATCGTGTGGGTAAACTGCAATTGGGCCTCACCCCCTAACCCCCTCTCCTTGAGGAGAGGGGGGACTGAAGTTACCTTTTTCTCCCCAGTTTCTTGCTTG
>JBNMKQ010000084.1:0-11059 GCA_050874425.1 Alloprevotella sp. | reverse complement strand
TTTCAGGAAATATCTCAAGCAAGAAACTGGGGAGAAAAAGGTAACTTCAGTCCCCCCTCTCCTCAAGGAGAGGGGGTTAGGGGGTGAGGCCCAATTGCAGTTTAATGTTTTACTAACTTTAAATGGTGATCGATGCAGGTGGGGAACTCGTCCTTATAGTGTGTCACCATGATGAGCGTTTTGCGAGGATTTCGCATGTAGAGGTCGATGACGCGTTGGGCGTGGTGGCGCGTAATATTGTCAAGGCCATGGAAAGGCTCGTCAAGAATGAGTAAGTCGGGATTTTTGACGAAAGCACGCACTAAGAGCACCAAACGTTGTTCGCCTGACGAGAGCTGCGTGTAGTTGCGGTCGGCCAAGTGAAGGGCCTGAAAGGCTGATAGCCATAATTTGCTGCGTTCGATGTCGGCTTGACTGGCTTTACCATAAAGGCCAATCGTGTCGCGTAGGCCGCTGGCCACAATTTCGAGGGCAGAGAGCGGTTTGCGATAGGTGGAGTAAATCTCAGGCGACACGTAGCCAATGTGCTTTTTAATGTCCCAAATGCTTTCGCCGCCACCGCGTTTGTAGCCAAAGAGGCGAATGTCGCAAGCATAAGCCTGTGGGTTGTCAGCACAAACGAGTGAGAGCAAAGTACTCTTACCCGCACCATTTTCGCCTGTCAAGGCCCAATGCTCACCGCGTTTCACCTCCCAATTTAAGTCTTTGAGAATGGTGCGTTGGCCGTAGCCAATGGTAATGTGGCGAAAGTCAACGACGCTGTCACTTCGAGCCGGGTCGGAGTTTTCGACTATAGGAGGCAGGAATAGCACCTCGCTTAGCTTCGCATCTTGCGCCTTGCCATACTCAAAGTGGGCAAAGGCCGAAGCGGGTAGGGGAGAGGTGACGTGCTTGTCTTCAACGATAATGGCCTTTTGCACGAAAGGCGGAATGTCCTCCGAACGGCTCACCACTAAAACTAGCGTAAGGCTTTGACTCAGCCGTTCAAGCACACGCGTCAGCATGGTGCGCGCTTCCACGTCAAGTCCAATGTACGGATTGTCAATAATAAGCAGTTGAGGCGTTGTGCTGAGTTGCTTGGCCAACTGCATGCGGCGCAGTTCACCGCTCGAAAGTTGGTTGATAGGTTTAGAGAGCAAATCGTCAATGCCCAGTTCGCGTCTGAGCTCGCTGCTAAGTCCATCGGCCGTAGATGCGGCTTGTTGCAGTACTTCTGCCACAGTGGGAAAAACCTGTTCGTCAGCTTGATTCCAGCGCTGCTGATAGTAGGCTGGTTCGTTGCCGCCGTACACATCGCGAAAGGTGATAAGGCGAATGTTGTCAGAGGCACGATTGTTATGCAGTCCGCCAAAGTCGTAGTGAATAGCATCGCCCAAGAGCGGGTGAGCGCCCGTAAGGATGTCGACCAAAAGCGACTTGCCTGCCCCGTTTTGGCCACAAATGGCCCAACTCGTTCCAGCCTCAATGGTGAGGTTGAGGGGTTCGGCCAAGCGGTAGTCAGGGTGACGCGTCACGCCGTTGGTTATGGTGATGAGGTTGTGTGTCATAAGGCTTTGATATGAAAAATGTAAGTAGCCTACTATCTCTTAAGAGGCTACTTACATTTATTATTTATTAGTGTGTACAGTTTTATGTTTCGATTTTTACACATATAAGTGTTTCAAGTTTAGGATTATAAACTGCAATTTGTAAGCCCCTACGTAACGCGTGCTTTCCAGCACGCGCTAACAAAATGTTGTAAACGCAAGCTAGCCTGGGGGCGACGCGTCCCCGCGTCGGCATTGCCAACTTGGGATTAGATGCCCCAAGTTGGCAATACTTTTATGGGTGATACTCAAGTATTTGCAAGTCAAGGCATCGAGCCTTGACTTGCAAATGCCGACGCGGGGACGCGTCGCCCCCAGGCTAGCTTGCGTTTGTAACATTTTGTTAGCGCGTGTTAGAATTATCGTGCAAGGCGAATGCAATCGAACTCGCTCGAATTGCTGAGCCGCAGCCGATAATGTCAAAAAAAGCACGCGTTACGTAGGGACTGACAAATTGCAGTTTTACCCACATGATTCGTTATAGAGCCTTTTTTTGAAAAAAACGTAAATGAAAATAAGTGCTAACACCAAAAATAATTATTAATTTTGCGCTGTACTATATCGTATAGAATTATGAACGACGAATTAAGAGTCATCATTAGTGGCGGTGGTACGGGTGGACATATCTTTCCAGCCGTGTCGATAGCCAACGAAATACGCGCAAAACGCCCCGATGCAAAGATACTTTTTGTAGGTGCTGAGGGACGTATGGAAATGCAACGTGTGCCTGCCGCAGGTTATCCTATTAAAGGATTGCCTATAGCAGGCTTTAATCGCAAGAATCTATTGAAGAACATTCCTGTTCTGCTCAAAATAATGAAGAGCCGCCGCATGGCTCGTCAAATTATCAAAGACTTTCAACCACAAGTGGCTGTAGGCGTAGGTGGTTATGCCAGTGGACCTACACTTAATGTGGCCGAGAGCATGGGTATTCCCACTTTGCTACAAGAGCAAAACTCTTATGCAGGGGTAACCAATAAGTTGTTGGCTAAGAAAGCTCGTAAGATATGTGTTGCCTACGACGGCATGGCACGCTTCTTTCCTGCCGACAAGATAATGTTTACGGGTAATCCCGTTCGTCAAAATCTGTTGGACAATACGATGTCGAAAGAAGAGGCCGTTCGTGCCTTCGACCTCGTGCCAGGCAAACGTACCATACTTATCGTAGGAGGTTCGCTGGGTGCACGCACATTGAATGAAAGCATTCTGGGTAATTTGCCCTTGGTGAAGCAACAAAGCAAAATACAGTTCATTTGGCAAACGGGAAAGTACTACAGCGCTGAAATAAAAGCAGAGTTAGAACGTCGCGGCTGTCCTGCCAACCTCAAGGTGATGGACTTTATAAGCGACATGAAGCAAGCATACGCTGCAGCCGACCTTGTAATATCTCGTGCAGGTGCAGGTAGCATTTCAGAGTTCTGCTTATTAGGCAAACCTGTTGTGTTAGTGCCTTCGCCCAATGTGGCTGAAGATCATCAGACGAAGAATGCGTTGGCCTTGGTGCAAAAGGGCGCGGCCCTCTACGTGACCGATGCAGATGCACGACGCACCTTGTTGCCCTTGGCTATCAACTCAGTAGTCGATCATGATAAATTAGACTCTTTGAGTCGCAATATCTTAAAATTAGCACGCCCGAACGCTGCTTCTGATATCGCTGACGAAGTGATACGTTTGGCCGAACAAGGGTAGGAAATGTGCAAATGTGAGAATGGGCAAATGTGCAGATGATTTAATGTCTTATTCAATCATCTGCATTCAATGTCTGTATAATTCTTACATTTATCTCCACATTCTTACATTTGCACATCCTCACATTTACACATTTGCACATTCACTACATGAAATCAGTATATTTTATCGGTGCTGGAGGCATCGGAATGAGCGCTCTTGAACGCTACTTTTTGTCACAGGGTTTGGTCGTTGCAGGATATGATCGCACGTCTTGCGAACTTACAGAAGAGTTGCGTGCAGAAGGCGCTGACATACATTATGAGGACAATCCAGGCCTCATACCAATGGCTTGTCGCGATAAGGAAGAGACGTTGGTGGTTCATACCCCCGCTATTCCTGCCACGCACAAAGAGTTGACTTATTTCCGTGAAAACGGATTCGACATACAAAAGCGCGCCCAAGTGCTTGGCACGCTGACGCGCTCAATGAAGGGACTTTGCGTAGCGGGTACGCATGGTAAGACAACCACCACCTCAATGACGGCTCACTTGCTACACGAAAGCCACGTGGGCTGTAATGCATTCTTGGGTGGTATTACGAAAAATTATGGTACCAACTACTTGTTGAGCAAAGATTCTCCCTATGTGGTGATAGAAGCTGATGAGTTCGACCGCTCTTTTCATCATCTGCGTCCCTATGCTACGGTGATTACAGCCACTGATGCCGACCACCTCGATATCTATGGCACAGAGGAGGCCTATTTGGAGAGTTTTCGCCATTATACGGAACTCATTCAGCCCGGTGGTGCACTCATAATTCATCGAGGCTTAAAGATGCAGCCCAATCCACAAGAGGGTGTGCGCGTTTACACCTACGACCGCACAGAGGGGGACTTCCATGCTGAAAATATTCGCATCGGTGGTGGTCATATCGTCTTCGACTTCGTTTCACCCTTTGGCAATATAGGCGATGTAGAGTTAGGCGTGCCTGTAAGCATCAATATCGAAAATGGTATTGCTGCTATGGCTTTGGCACAAATAGCTGGCGCTACGGCCGACGAGATACGTAAGGCAATGCTCTCATTCGCAGGTGTTGACCGTCGCTTTGATTTCGCGCTGAAGACAGATAAGCATGTGCTCCTCTCGGACTATGCACACCACCCAGCCGAAATCAAGCAAAGCATCTTGAGCATTCGTGAGGTGTTTAACGGTCGTAAGATATCGGCTATCTTCCAGCCTCACCTCTATACGCGCACGCGCGATTTTTATAAGGACTTTGCCGATAGCCTCTCATTGCTTGATGAGGTGATATTGACAGAGATTTATCCTGCACGCGAAAAGCCCATTCCTGGTATAACAAGTCAGATTATCTATGACAACTTGCGTCCTGGTATTGAAAAGCATCTGATTGAGAAGAAAGACATTCCGTCGTTCGTACAGTCAGAGAACTTTGATGTGCTTGTAGTACTCGGCGCAGGTGATGCTGTAGACTATATACCACAAATTAAGCAAATTTTGGAACAATAGTTAATGTGCAGGAAATGTGCAAACTTGGTTAATGTGCAAATGTGCGAATGTGCAAATGCTTAGTAAATGTGCAAATGTGAGAATGTGCAAATGTGCAAATTGACACCTTTTGTGGGTGACGTTTGTAATGTATATTAAGAACGTGATTATTGTATATGCATATAATCGAATATTAGCACATTAGCATAGTAGCCCATTAGCACATTAGCCCATTCGCAAATTTGCACATTTGCACATCTGCACGCACATTAGCCCATTAGCCCATTAGCCCATTACTTGAAGACCTTTTTCAAACTGATTCTATTGGCAGGAATCATCGTCTATCTATGTTTCGCCTTTGCCAACTTTACCACACATGGCGATACGACGGTGTGTAAGGAAGTCAGCTTTACCATAGCCGACAGTTCACACGCAGGCTTCATCACAACCGATGAGGCCGATCGCCTTTTGCGCCAGTCAGGACTCTATCCAGTCGGGCGTGAAATGGAACAGATTGATGGATTAGCCATAGAGCGTGCTTTGCGCCGTAACTCTTTCATTGATTCCGTGTCGTGTTACAAGTCGCCGGGTGGGGTAGTGAATGTGTTAATATTGCAGCGTTTGCCCTTGTTGCGTGTCAAAGCCGACAATGGCGATGACTATTACATTGACGACAAAGGCAACATTATGAATCCACAAGGCTACTCGGCCGACCTCGTTGTCGCTACGGGCGATATCTCTCGCCCTTATGCGCAACGTCAACTCATCAAGTTGGCACGCTTCTTACGCGATGATGCCTTTTGGAATAATCAGATAGAACAAATATATGTCAGTCCACAACACCATATATCAATGGTGCCGCGAGTGGGCAGTCACACCATAGCTTTCGGTACGACCGATAGCATTAATCAAAAGTTCCGCAATCTTTACACGTTCTACGAAAAGGTACTCCCCGAAGTAGGGTGGAACAAGTATGCTGAAATATCAGTAGAACATGTATCACAAATCGTGGGAAGAAAGGAACAGTGAGAGGTGTCATGGGTCTAGTGAGTTTAATAAGTTTAGTGAGTTTAATAAGTTCAATGAGCTAAATGAGTTTAGTGAGTTTAATAAGTTTAGTGGGTTTAATAAGTTTAATAATCTCTTCTTACTAATAAGTAGGGGAGGCTGTTAACAAAACAAACTTTTTAACCTCTTAACCTCTTAACCTCCTAACCTCCTAACCCCCTAACCCCCTAACCCCCTAACCTCCTAACCCCCTAACCCTTCCCTCCCCCCCCCAACCAAAACATCAAGAAAATAAAAAAACAACATATAATGGCAACAGAAGACAACTTTATAGTAGCTATCGAGCTGGGGTCGTCGAAAGTGACTGGAATGGCAGGTCGCAAGCAGCCCGACGGCGCCATTCAGGTGCTTGCCTTCGCTCAAGAGCCTTCAACCACCTTCATTCGCAAAGGTCGCATTAACAATGTGAGCAAGATGACACAGTGCATCATTAGCATGAAGGACAAGTTGGAGCAAAAGATGCAGCGCAGCATTAGCCGCGTTTATGTAGGCATTGGCGGTATGGGTATGCATACCGTAGCCAACACCGTAGTGCGCCACTTCGACTCAAAGGTCGAAATCACACAAGAGATGGTTGACGCCATGTGTGATGAAAATCGTAGCTCTGCCAACTCAGATCGCGACATACTTGAATCAGTTCCGCAAGAGTATCATTTGGGCACCCAAGTGCAGAACGATCCTGTCGGCATCCTCTCTGATAATATCGAGGGACACTACCTAAATATTGTAGCCAACTCAAGCGTGCGCGAAGAGATTCGCAACTGCTTCCGTGCTGCTGGCATCACCATAGCCGACCTCCCTATCAATGTGCTTGCTATGGCCGACACCGTATTGACTGAACCAGAGAAACGTTCAGGTTGCGTGTTAGTTGACATGGGAGCTGAGACCACTTCTGTAGCCGTCTACAAGAACAACCTTTTGCGTCACTTGGCCGTAATCCCCTTAGGCGGTGCCAATATCAATCGCGACATTCAGTCATTGCAGATAGAGGACGATGAGGCCGAACAACTCAAACTCAAGTATGGCAGTGCCGTTTCAACTGATGATGCTGATAGTCATAAGCCTATTACTACCAGCGATGGCCGACAGATTCCTTACGAGGAGTTTATGGGCTTAGTTGAGGCACGTGTTGAAGAGATTATCCTGAATGTAAAGAACCAAATCTCGCTTTCTAACTATGATGTCAACCAACTGATCGGTGGACTCATCGTTACGGGCGGTGCTTCTCACATGCGTGGCATCGACCAAGCTTTCACACGCGACACAAAGTTTGAGAAGATTCGTTTCGTTCACAACATTCGTATTCCCCTTCGTGCTACCGACTACCCAGGCTTGAACGATGGTGGAGACTGCAATGCCGTTATTGCTTTAATCGATAAGGGCGAGATTAACTGCTGTGGCGGCCCCTTAGGTCAGCCAAGTCTCTTTGAAGAGAAGGAAGAACAGCAGCACGAAGAACCTGCTCTTACTGCAGAGGAAGAAGCAGCAGCCGAAGCACAACGCAAGGCTGAAGAAGAAGCAGCAAAGCGCAAGGCAGAAGAAGAGGCTCGTATCAAAGCAGAAGCCGAGGCTCGTGAGCGTGAACGCATCGATCGCGAACTGCGTAAGAAAGAAAAGCGCGACAAGTGGAAGAATGCTTTTAAGCGTGTAGGCAACTTCTTTGGCAACCTTGTAAAAGAAGGTGACGAAAACGCATAAGTAGGTGCAAATTATAAAGATCATACAAAGCAATGGCTGACGAAAATAACGATTTGTTGATTGATATGGGAGTGACAACCACCACTCCTTCTATTATAAAAGTAATCGGTGTAGGTGGTGGCGGTGGCAACGCTGTCAACCACATGTATCGCGAAGGCATTCATGATGTCAACTTCGTTGTGTGCAACACCGACTCAAAGGCTTTGGCCGATTCTCCCGTACCTGTTCGCCTTCAAATAGGTAAAGAAGGCTTGGGAGCGGGCAACCGTCCAGCACGTGCTCGTGAGGCTGCCGAAGAGAGCGTTGAACAGATAAAGGAAATGCTCGACGACGGCACAAAAATGGTATTCATCACAGCCGGTATGGGTGGTGGTACGGGTACAGGTGCTGCTCCCGTTATCGCCCGTGAGGCAAAGTCAATGGGCATACTTACCGTAGGTATTGTGACCATTCCCTTCCTCTTTGAGGGTAATAAGAAGATAGACCAAGCGCTCGATGGTGTAGAAGAAATTTCAAAGCACGTTGATGCCCTTTTGGTAATCAATAATGAGCGCTTGCGTGAGATTTATCCCGAACTCAATGTGCTTTCAGCTTTCGAGAAGGCTGATAACACGTTGAGCGTGGCAGCGCGTTCTATCGCTGAGATTATCACCATGCACGGTATTATCAACCTCGACTTCCGTGACGTTTGCACCGTACTCAAAGATGGTGGCGTAGCTATCATGTCAACGGGCTATGGCGAAGGCGAAAACCGTGTTAGCAAGGCTATCGAAGCAGCACTCCATTCACCCTTGCTCAACAACAACGACATCTTCAATTCGAAGAAGGTGCTCCTCTCTATCTCATTCTGTGCCGAGAAGGAGGGCGACACGCTCATGATGGACGAAATGAACGAAGTGCACGACTTTATGTCAAAGTTCCACGACGATGTCGAAACGAAGTGGGGACTCTCAACCGACCCCTCACTTGGCAAGCAAGTTAAAATCACCATTTTGGCTACAGGCTTTGGTATTAATAATGTGCCAGGTATTAAGAACAAAATGGACGCTGAGGCTGAGAAGAAGCGCCAGATTGAGATTGAACGTGATGAAGAAAATGAAGAACGCCGTGTAGGTTTCTATGGTGGTGACAAGAAGGGAACCCTTCGTCGCCGTCCACGCTTCTTTATGTTTGGACTCGACGACCTCGACAATGAGGAAATCATCTCATTGGTAGAACTCACGCCTACTTATAAGCGTTCAAAAGAAGCTCTATCTGACATCAAGGCTAAGTCATACTCTAACGTAGCCATCGAACCCGAAGGTTTAGGCAGTACGACTCCTCCTGCTACTCCAGGTTCGGTTATCTCATTTTGATTAATGGGGTAGGAGGTTAGGAGGTTAATGGGTTAGGAGGTTAGCAGGTTAGCGGGTTAGCGGGTTAGCGGGTTAATGGGTTAGAAGGTTAGCGGGTTAGAAGGTTAGCGGGTTAGCAGGTTAATGGGTTAGAAGGTTAGCGGGTTAAAAAGTTAGCTTTTCCTTTAACGTTCTGCTTATTGGTATTGTCAATGCATTGCAGCTGAATACAAACTTTTTAACCCCTTAACCCCTTAACCCTCTAACCTCCTAACCGCCTAACCCCTTAACCCCTTAACCCCTTAACCCCTTAACCCCTTAACCCCCTAACCCCCTAACCCCCTAACCCCAAACTTCACCCCTATGTCTGACGATCTTATACAACTTGCTCACGTTACGACACCGCGCATCATTAAGGTGATAGGTGTGGGAGGCGGTGGCGGCAATGCTGTCGCCCAGATGTATCGTGACAACATACCTGAGGTGCGCTATATGGTGGCCAATAGTGATAAAAAGGCCTTGGAGGACAACCCTGTGCCCGACCACTTGCAGTTAGGACCTGGCTTAGGGGCAGGTGGCAATCCCGAGATTGGCCGTGAACTTGCTATGGATAGTGTCGAGCTAATAGCAAAGGCGCTTGATGATGAAACGAAGATGGTGTTCATCACCGCAGGTATGGGAGGCGGAACAGGCACGGGTGCTTCGCCCGTCATTGCTCATGAGGCGCGTAAGAAGGGCATCCTTACAATTGGCATTGTTACCATACCTTTCCTCTTTGAACGCGAGAAGCAGATAGACAAGGCACTTGATGGATTGGAAGCACTCTCAAAGGAAGTAGATGCGATGCTCGTGATCAATAACGAGCGACTCTGCGACATCTATCCCGACCTCAGCATTATCAATGCCTTTAAGCGCGCTGACGAGACACTCTCGACGGCAGTAAGTTCTATCACCGAAATTATTTCGATGCACGGCCGTGTCAATCTTGACTTTCAAGATGTGTGCACCGCATTGCGTAATGGTGGGGTAGCAGTGATGTCGAGTGGCTATGGTGAAGGCGAAGAGCGTGTGTCGAAAGCCATTTACGATGCGCTCAACTCACCCTTGCTCAACAACAATGATGTGTTCCGCGCACAGCACATTTTGCTGGCTATTACCACCAGCGATAGCGGCGAAAATGGGTTGCTCACGAGCGAGATGAACGAGATAACAGACTTCATGTCGAAGTTTAATGCCAATATCGAAACGAAATGGGGCTTGGCTTTCGACCCTAATCTCGGAAAGAAAATAAAGATAACGATTATTGCTTCAGGCTTTGGCTTGTTCGGCAATGCTAAGCAGGTCGCTCCACAACAACAAACAATTTCAGAAGAGGAGGCCCTCGAACGTGAGGAGCAGCGCAATAAGTACTATGGCGCGACAAGAGCTAAGCGCACCCGCAAGCGCCCATGCATCTATCTCTTTACAGAAGACGATTTGTGCAACCAGGAGGTGATAAGCGAAGTTGAGAGCGTGCCTACTTATAAGCGCACTGCGGAATATTTGCGCAACATCAAGCAATTATCGAAAACTAATAATTGACGTATAACAATGGATATTTTTGAAAAAGTAAGCAAGGACATCATTGCCGCAATGAAGGCAAAAGACAAGATGCGTTTGGAAGCACTCCGCAACGTAAAGAAGTTCTTTATCGAAGCCAAGACGGCTCCAGGAGCTAATGATACGCTCGACGATGCTACTGCGCTGAAAATTCTTTCAAAACTCGCCAAACAAGGCCGCGACACTGCAGCCCTTTATCGTGAACAAGATCGTGCCGACTTGGCCGAAGAAGAGGAAGCACAGGCTGCTGTAATCGAGGAATACTTGCCCAAGGCTCTCAGTCCAGAAGAGTTAGAGACCGAGATAAAGGCTATCATTGCCGAAGTAGGTGCCACTAGCATGAAGGAGATGGGTAAGGTAATGGGCTTAGCTAGTAAGAAGCTCGCAGGTCGTGCCGACGGTAAAGCCATTTCTACCCTCGTCAAGCAATTGTTAGCGTAACCTTGTAGCGTTTTATAAGCCATAAAAAAGGATTAACGATAGAATAATGTTACATTTATTATTCTATCGTTATTTTTTGGCTCTATAAAACTGCAATTGGGCCTCTCCCCCTAACCCCTCCCCTGTGGGGGAGGGGTTAGGGGGAGAGGCCCAATTG
>JBNMKQ010000083.1:0-11335 GCA_050874425.1 Alloprevotella sp. | reverse complement strand
GTGTTACATCAATAGGTTCTTCAGCCTTTTCAGGTTGTGGCAGTTTAGCTTCGATAAATATTCCTGAAGGTGTTACATCAATAGGTTCTTCAGCCTTTTCAGGTTGTAGCAGTTTAGCTTCGATAAATATTCCTGAAGGTGTTACATCAATAGCTTCTTCAACCTTTTCAGGTTGTGGCAGTTTAGCTTCGATAAATATTCCTGAAGGTGTTACATCAATAGGTACTTCAGCCTTTTCAGGTTGTAGCAGTCTAACTTCAATAAAAATTCCCAATGGGATTACGTCTATTGGCGCTTCTGCTTTCATCGGTTGTAATAGTTTAGAGTCAGTAGCGTTCCCCATGTTGGTTCTTACGGAAGGCTTTAAAGAAGTATTCCCGATGTATAAAAATTTGAAGTCAATAATATTGGCCAATGATGTTACGTCAATAGGAGCCTCTACCTTTACTGGTTGTAATAGTTTGGTGTCAATAAACATTCCCAATAGCGTTACCTCTATTGGTGCATCAGCTTTTGACGGTTGTGCTGAATTAGCTGTTTCCATAACAATACCCAATAGTGTTACGTCTATTGCCAATTATACTTTCCGAGGTTGTAGCAAATTGCCTTCAGTCATATTGCGTTCTACAATGACAAAGATTGGCACGGGAGCATTCATGGGTTGTAAAGGTTTGAGCAAAGTAACATTGCCTCCTTCATTGGCATCAATAGGCAGTTCTGCCTTCCGCGATTGTGATGGTTTGACAGCAATCACAGTCCCCTCAAGAGTAACTGCCATTGGTAATTATGCCTTTGCTTATTGCGATAATTTAGAGACGGCTACAATCAACTCAACTGCTGCAATTAATACAACCACATTTGAGGCTGATTATAAGCTGAAGAACGTAAAGGGCAATAATATTTATAGTGACGGTGTGGCTGTTTACAATGCTGATAAAACTCAACTTATCTGCATTATTGATAAAACAGTGCAGAGCTATACAAATATGCCTGAAACAGTAGCAGAAATAGGTTTAGCTTTTAAAACTTGTGAAGTCCTTACCAATTTAAAGCTCTCTGCTGCTTTAAAAGCTATTCCAAATTCGGCTTTTGTGGGCTGTACAAACCTTGCAACAGTGTCGTTCCCCTCTACCTCTGCATTAACCACAATAGGCCAATCTGCGTTTGAGGGTTGTGAAAAGCTAAATATTACAACGCTTCCAACTTCACTAACTCAAATAGGCGATTACGCCTTTAAGGGATGTCAGAGTTTGAATATTAAACGTGCTCCTAATGCGCTCTTGTCAATTGGCGTAAGCGCGTTCGAAAACTGTTTTGGCTTACAAAATCTTTCGTTGCCTTACACCACCACTATTAAGAGTGAGGCATTTAAGAACTGTCGAAATTTACAGTCGGTAGCTATACCACAGTTAGCAAACTTGACTGACAGAATGTTTGAAGGCTGCGAAAGACTTCAGTTTGCTCAAATTCCATTAGCTAAGGCTAGTCGTAACTCAGGTGAAGCTTGCTTTGGTGGTTGCGCTGCGTTGAGAAGTATTTCCTTGCCTCAAGTAACAGAATTACCTGATAGCATATTTTATGGTTGCACCAAATTGAGAAGTATTTCCTTGCCTCAAGTAACAGAATTACCTGATAGCATATTTTATGGTTGCACCAAATTGCAAACCATAACTTTATCATCTGATGTGGCGCGAATTGGTAAGTCGGCTTTTGAAAATTGTAGTGGCTTGACTTCGATAACAGAATTTTTAAATCCCAAAATATCTGTAGATCGTCATGCTTTTATGGGGTGTAATTCATTAAAATGGTTACGTTTCCGTAATACCAATGTGCCATTTGCTGAAATTCTACAAAATGGAGAGTACGTTATTGACGACATTCCCCAAGGGTTGACCATTTACGTTCCAGGAGGATCTAAATCGTTGTATGAATCGAGCATTGTAGTTGATGACGTGACAATTATCGAAGATATCGAATCAAGTGATATAAATGCTCTAAAGAATCTTATTGCTAACTATTCAGAAATTGACTATGAGCCTTTAACAGTAGCACGTCCAATCAGACAAAAGGAAGTACTGACTGATGTCTCGCAGTTGAGTGCTAATTACATTGAAGAGGGTGAAGGCTCGTTAGCCGACCTGCTTGATGATGATGACGACACTTACTTCCTTTCGGCATGGAGTCAAGACAATCCAAATGGTGAGAACCATTATCTTCAAATTGACATGCAAACCATTGCAAGAGGTGGTCGACTCATGTTTAAAAAGCGTTCAAGCAATGATGGTCTCGCGCCAACTAAAGTAATAATTTATGTGGCCGAAAATCCTAATAGTGAGTGGACTAAGATAGGAACTATGGCATTGCAATATGATAATAATAATGTTGCTTATACCCCCTATTTAACCTTTGGATTTTCAACGCGTTACGTACGTGCTGAGGTTGTCGAAACTGCTGATAATAACAAGGAAAATAACAATCTGTACTTTGCGCTCAATAAATTAGGCGTGGTAGCAACAGACGGATATACGGCTTGTGATGGCATTTGCGGTGATCCTGATGATTTACAGAGCGTTTTTTCAACAGACACTAATATTCGCCTAGAGGGTTTTTATGATATGATAAAATTAACTTGTGGAAACTCTCTTTGGGCAAATAATAGTCTTCCTTGTTATGCTAATTATGATATACCTAATTATATCAGTCGAAATACGATTGTAACATATCGTAAGGATGATAGTAAAGCTGAAACAGAACAAGCTGATTATTTAGCTTTGATTCTAAATGGAAATAAAAAATACAAGTTCAAGGCCGAATATCCATACCAAAATGGGACATTGGGTATAAAAGCTGTAAAGGACATTCCAGTAGATGGGCGTTTCGGCTTTTCATTAGATGAAGATAAGTATCCACATCAGCCTGTTTTTAATTATGAAAATAAAAGATACCTAAAGGATATTCACATCTACGATCGTCCGTGCAAAATTAATCTGTTGTCAAATGCAGATACGGCAGAAGTGTATGCTTTGGTCAACCGTTTGTCTGGTAAGGAATGGGTAAAGAATGACGATGCTGATTATGCTCAATTGAAGGCTTATTGCGACAAAATTAGCTCTTTGGCAGCAAGCGGTCTTTATGTCGACTTTATAAATGGTAATTATACCACATTCTATGCAGACTATCCAGTTAGACTCCCTCGCCTGGTAAAAGCAGGTATAGTTAAGCAACAAGGTGATGAATTGGTAATTGATTACCTTTATAAAGGTAATCCAAGTAGACCGGGTGACTATTTTAATCCTTATAAAGCTGTAATACCTGCAAAAACGGCCGTTATTTTGTGTGGTCCTCGTGGCAATGCCTATATTTTAGGAGAGGATACTACTAATGATTCTGCTCCCGAAGGCAACTTATTGCACGGCACCATTGATGAAGAAATGACAGATGTTGAAGGTTGTGATCGCTACTACAAGTTGTCGTATGACAAAGCTACCAATTGGAAACTTGGTTTCTATTGGGGCAACGAGGGGGGGCAACCTTTCATGAATAAGCCTTACAAGGCATTCTTAGCTCTCCCCGCTTCAATGAATGCGATGCAAATGGATAGCTTCTCATTGGCCGAAATGGAGCGTGGCAATAGTGGCGTAACTACAACCATTACGAATGCTTCAACAATCAATGGCAATAAGCAGCAAGGCATTTACAGCATTGATGGCCGTAAGGTGAATGTTGATAGCGTTAAGCAGTTGCCTGTGGGTGTATACATTGTCAATGGAAAGAAAGTGATTATAAAGTAAAACAAAGAGTACAGATGGGTGTTCTTCACCACGTTAAAGTGGTGAGGAACATTCCATCTTTCTAAAAACAACAAGAATGAAATTACATAAAAAGGAAATGTATAAAAAGCCTCACGCAGAGGCTATTGAGTTTACGCTTCGCGACTCACTGATGTGGATGGCACAATCTGAATTAGGTGGTGACCAATTGGCACCTGAAAAAGATGATTGGGAAGCCTCAGATTGGCAAGATGATGAAGCTGACGATTTCTGATAGTTGCCTACGTAACACACACGCTAGCAAAATGTAGTAAACGCAGCAAGTGGGGGCAGGCTTCTAGCCTACGGTATGATAAAACACCTTTACAATAAGGTTTTACACTCTTCCGCAGGCCAGAGGCCTGCCCCCCCACTTGCTGCGTTACTCATTTTGATGTCTTTTAGTTTCTTCTTTTTTTGCTATGCTCATCTCCCAACATATTCTAATTCAGTGCGGCACTAGCTTAGCGTTTTATCTCCTGCAAAAGCAAGTCTTCACAATTATGTACCTGGCTTTAATGGCAAGTTTAAAGGAGATATGCTAAAGCCTTCGGTTAACCATTGCCCATCATACTCAAAGGCGCAAAGCCTTTTATCGGCAGATAATGATAATTTGCCTACACTTTTTTTGATATTTTACCAATAGAGTTTCTATTTTCTTCATCTTCTGTAAGCCTTTTTCTTATTCATATTCCTTTTTATCTGCTGCAATTCCTCCATTGTCGAAAACTTTGGTTCAGAAAAAATATTCTTTATCTCAGAAGTGTATTCCATTACCATGGCAATGGCAATAAGATTTTTAAGCGAAATGAGTCCTTTCTGTTCGAATCGTACAATGTTGCTAACCGCCACATTCGACTTTTCTGCCACGTCCTCACGTGTCAGATTCTTCTCAATTCTTCGTTTGCGAAAGTCATTCGCCATCTCCTTGGCAATATCATTTGGATTGTCATGAAGATAGTTTTCCAAAATTGACAATATATGACTATTATCTTGCATATTTCAATAGATACTGATAATATTTTATTTGTTACAAAAGTACGAAGAATCTGTTGTGAGACCAATTTTGATGAGGCTTTTTTCGCACAAAAAGAGAAAAATTAGATATATTCCTGTGTGAATGGATTGCTGGTAAACTGAAGCCATTCTCATTCCATACCAACATCAACGTTTAGAACGTTGCTTAATGAACAAAATGAACAAAACGAGAACTTATATTATAGCGTACTTTTGCAAAATAATTATTACAATTCTTAATTTTAAAAACTTCTTTTTGTTATGAGTGATACGGTTAAAGTGACCAAGGTCATGTCAATGAGCTTGGAACTTTTAATGCAAGAGTTTGCAGATGGCAAGTTCTTATTGCCAGCTCTTCAGCGTGAATACACTTGGACAACATCACAAATTGAAACGCTTTTCGATAGTTTGATGCAAGGTTATCCCATCAATACCATGATGTTTTGGGACATTGACAAGCTTAGTGGTCAAGATATTGACTTTTACAATTTTTTGTCGCCTAATTATACAAAGGGGACACAAAATTCCCCATTGGAACATCCAAAGTCGTCATATGATGGAAAGACGCGCCATATTGTGATTGATGGCCAGCAGCGCATCACAAGTCTGCGTATTGGCATTTGTGGCTCTTACAAAACGAAAGAGGCTCGCTACGAAAAACGACTACGTTTACGACTTGATAGTAAGCCTGACGCTGATGATGAAGGCAAGGAGTACGACTTTCGCTTTTTGACAGAGCCGCAGTTTAATAAAAACAATGAAACAGGACAGTGTTGGGTGACAGTGGGCGACGTGTGTGAAAAAAAGTTTGATGAGATAGACTTCGTTCTAAATAATAATTTGCAAAAAAATGAATTTGCTCGTCAAACGCTCACAAGGTTGAAGAGTCTTTTTAGTAATAACGATGTAATCAGTTATTATTCAATAACTGATCATGACAACATTGACGATGTGCTCGACATTTTTGTGCGTACCAACAGCGGTGGAACCAAGTTGACAAAGGGCGATTTGTTACTCTCGTCTTTTACAACTGATTGGGCAGCAAAGAATGAAAACGGACGCAAGTATGTAGAGGACATTATCAACGAGGTAAAAGACCGAACCACCTTCAACGTAAGCAAAGATTGGATGCTTAAAAGCTTCTCAATGATGGTAGGTGAAGAGGTGAAGGTGAATGTTAGCTCATTTAAAAAAATGGGCATAAGCGAAAAGGTGTACGAAGACAAAGAAAAAGTGGCCGATTGCATTATAAATGCATTCTGCCTTGTTAAAGATTTTGGTCTGGTTAAAAAAGGACTGACTGCCAACTTAGCTGTAATGCCCATCGCCTATTATTGGTATAAACATAACAAGAAAAACAAAAAAATAACCAACAATGACGACGTTTATTATGCCATGCGTCAGTTTGTGTTTAGTGCCATACTACAGCAACTCTTTCAAAGCCAAACAGACCAAACGCTGATAAAGGTAAGAAAAGCAATTGAAACAGCACGCGACTTTTCGTTTGACGAAATTTGTCGTGAGTTGCCCGAGCTGCGCATAACAGATGACGATATAAGCAACTTTTTGCGAAAGCCCAAAAAAGAAGCCTTCCCTTATCTTAACATCGTGTATGCCTTAGAGGGTAAGAAACCCGATTCAAACACAAAGTATGATGTTGACCACATTCACCCCGACAAGTTATGCCAGCTATACATGCAAGAGGGACTTATTGGTGATGAGTATGACACCTTGCCCAACTTGCAACTTTTATCAGAAAAAGACAATCGTTCAAAAAATGCCATGTCATTAGCCGATTGGGCTAAAGACAAAGAAGAAGCTAATGCAAAAGAATTTGAACATTGGAAACAGAATAATTTCATACCCGACGGCGTATCGTTCGAGAAAGAAGCCATTCAAGACCTCTTAACCAAGCGGAGTGAAAAACTGCGTGAAGTGTTTGAAGAGTTAAAGTGAGAGGATTGACAATATTTTTGAAAAAGTGCTATAACGAATTGTGTGCTAATCATAAGCGTCTTTTCTTAGACAACAATGGTTCTATAACTGCTATTCGGGGTAAACTTAACGAATAGGGTGTGCAGCGAGATGTTCACTTTCGCACACCCTACTTAATAACATTCACCATGCGTTGTTATTCAGATCGTTCTATCCTATATGGTTATGTAACCATACGATTCGTTACAAGTTCTCTTAATAGCATTCAATGATAGCTAAAAAAGTTGTTGGACACAAAACGTAAAATTATGAAAAAGAATAATCTCCAACGTCTATTATTGACGTTTACCATCTGTCTTATAGGTACGATTTACGCTTGGGCAGATTATTATAGAGAAAACGGAATTGTCTACTTATTGGATGAGGCTAATTCAACGGCAAGTGTTTGTGACACTTATGGATATATCACAACTGCTGATATAAAATCGAATGTTTGTGGGTGTGCTGTGACAAGTATTAGAGGAGGGGCGTTCCAATGGTGTACTTCTTTAAAATCTGTAACGATTCCTTCTTCTGTGAAAAGCATTAAAAGTCGTGCGTTCTCTGATTGTCATTCTCTTCAGTCAGTAGTCCTTTATTCCACTGAAATAGATATTGATTATCTGGCTTTTGAAGCCTGCTATGCTCTTACATCTCTCACACTATCAAATAACCTTACAGAAATTAAAAATGGTACTTTTGCAGAACTCTATAATCTTAAGTCGGTCACAATACCTAATTCTGTTACGAGCATAGGAAGAGGTGCCTTTAGTCATGGTTCGATTAGATCTTTCATAGTGCCAGAAAGTGTAAAGAACATGCAACAGAATAATATATACCCGAATCTCTTGCAAGGTACATTCGATGTTATTTCAAATATAGACCCAAGTGCCCTTTTTTCGCTAAGACTGATAGGGCAAGATAGTAATCAAAGGTTCGAAACTCCCCAACTTTCGTATATTGACATAAAGTGTCCTTTATCTTCACTATCATGCTTTACGGGTACAAATCATTTGGCGGTTCATTTGAATGAAGGCATCAACTATTCTTCCGAGCTTTTAAAGGACAGCGAAGTAGAAATTATAAATGTTCCTGCCGATATGCACGAATGGAAGTTCGATATGCCAAAGGACCAGGTGATCATATACGTTGAGACAGATTCGCTTTATCTCACCACTCCTTTCAGAGAGTCTGATTATATAATTTGTACTCACCCAGGTGGAACCAAGGTTGTGACCAACTTCGACCTTCTTGATTATGGTGGCACATGGTATGGCGATTTTAAGGGCTATATTAAAGAAGACAATACGCTTACCGAAAACCCTATGTTTGAGACAAATGAGAATGCTGGAGGCTTGCTTAATTTATATGATTTACTCTGTATCGAACCTACTGCAATTGACCTATTACTTGCTTTAGATAATACAGAAGACAATCGTCAACTTGTTTACGAAGCCTTACAATCCAATCTTTATCCCTTCCATACTTTGCGACTCAAGTCAACGGACGAACTTCAAGAAAAATATAAAAATATTAATGATGCTCTTAAAACGTTCGTACAAACATGTTATGACCAATTGCAAGCACTTTGCGACACTTACAAAGAAGTAAAAGCCGAAAATGTTTACCCCTATATTAATGCTGATACTAAAAATACATTTGAAAGCGCACTTGCCGAAGCCACGACAGCTCTGGCTGGGCAAGATGTTTACAAAGTAAACGCAGCACGACAACCTCTACAAACAGCTTACGATTCAATAATAGTTGTAATAAAACGTTATAACGAAACATTACAAACCAATAAAGCAACGCTTCAGCAGTATTACGAAACCTCTTGTGAGGTGGGTAAAACAACTTATACCGATGTTTACCCCTATATTGATGCTGAGGCCAAAAGTGCTTATGCAAGTTCGTTGGCCGAGGCGCAAGAAGTATTGCTAACTGAATATGATAATGAAAAGATAATAACGGCCACGGTTAAGCTGCAAACAGCTTATTACTCGATTGGTGCTGTTATCAGTAGCTATAACGAAGCATTGCAAACGTGTAAGCAACAGTTAAATGACTTATGCACCAAGTGCAATAAAGTGGGAAAGTCAACTGATGTCGACGTTTATCCTTATATTGATGCCACTGTAAAGGACACTTTCGCTTCAGCCTTAACCAATGCGCTGTCAGATGCGATAAAGCAGACTTACAACAAGCAAGACGTGCAGACGGCACAAGTGCAATTGCAGGCAGCTTACGATAAAGTGATGGAACTCATCACAACCTATAACGAAACGCTTAAAAACGCTAAGCAAGCTCTACGTCAACAAATCCAAACAGAGGGCGACCTAAAGAGCCAACCTGAGTATACTCAAGTAAGCATATCTCTTCGCAATGATTATGAAAATGCTTTGGCTTCAGCAAAATCGATTGTTGAGCGCAGCTATGACGTTACGGCTATAGCGAATGCCAAGGACCTCTTACACCAAAGCTATGAAGCGGTGAATAATGTTATAAAAGGAAACATAGATTCCGCTCGCGAAGTCTTGCGCAATCAGCTGAGCCGTTGTAGTGATTATGAATCTAATGATGATGCCAAATACTTTTGTGTCGACAACCTTCGCAAGATGACATCGCGCGCTGAGGCGGCCTTAAGGGGATCTGACACCAATAGCATGAGCTACTATGCTTCTGCTTTAAGCGAAGCACTGAGTGCTATTGATGCCGAAATCACTGC
Organism: Alloprevotella sp.; assembly: GCA_050874425.1. Lineage (GTDB taxonomy): Bacteria > Bacteroidota > Bacteroidia > Bacteroidales > Bacteroidaceae > Alloprevotella. The sequence continues at coordinate 1,810 of JBNMKQ010000083.1, read as the reverse complement.
CAACAAGGCTAAAGAACAAGAGGTGCGTCAACTCTTTGAAGATTGTAAAGTCGTGCTAGATGATTTAAGTCAATATGCTTATAAAATTGACCGACAACAATGGGCATATATAACTAAATTCAACCTATATGATGAATATCCTCAATTAAAAGAGATAAGTTTGGGTGATAGTGTTTACAGCAATTCAGACCAAACCTTCTATCGCTATCAATCAAATATTAGCAATGTACGAGGTGCTATGGACGAAATGCATTACAAGCTCGATTCTTATAATAGTTATGATAACAATTCATTGAAATTTTATGACAATCGAAACGAAACTGCTAGGGCCAGTTTGTGCACCTACGATTATGCTGAAATGTTGAGCAATTTCATCACTTGGGGACGTAATTCGATAGACGAAATAAACGCAACTGCGAATAACGATTCTGTTTGGGTGGCAGATCTAAGAGACCGATTAGATGCAATGATTGCTGATGAATATTTTTCGTATCTTTCAGACCAAACGCAGCAACGATTGTCATATTTCCGTATACAGTGTGGCCGAGAATGGACGTATGCCAGTCTTGTAGATATTATTTTGGATTTTTATAACGGAAAATATAATGAAACATATGCAGAAGCCGCTATGTATATAGAAAAATTAAATACGAACTTAAAACCTTTGAAGATACTTATCGATAAGGCACGTTTGCTACAAGCCGATAAGTATGCAGAGCTATATGCTACGGTTGACGAAACTGACCGCAATAGCTTAAGCGAGGCAATAACACAAGCGCAAACATGTGCTGATGCCCTTGATTTTGACAATATGCCAACTTCACAAGCTACACTTCAGCAAATATATTACACCATTTATGGCACGATGTATGTTGCGCTCAACCAGCAATGTAATGAGTGGGTAGCTAAAGCAAGCCAACTCAAGGTTGACTATGCCGATGTTTATAATTTGTTGAGTAGTGATGATACACTAAAGCTCTCAAATGCTGTAGACGATGTTAAAAAGGCCGAAAACTTAGAGACCTTGCACCAAGCTATGCTTCAACTCATTGCCGTGTATAATGAGATAAGTGCCAAGTTAGAAGCACTCCGAACAACTACGGCTATTGTTAATGTTGATGCCGTTGACGATAAGTCACGCATTTACGACCTTCACGGACACCACATAGTTGTTAAAAACAAGCGTGAGCTCAAATCAGGTGTTTACATTATTAATGGTCGAAAAGTCATCATAAAGTAAAACGTAGGAAGAAGTCCTAACAAGAGTGCTAAAGTTTTCAGCCCGCAGTGAGTGTATTTCTTACTGCGGGCTGAATGCTTGTATAAGTTGAAAATCGGAATTTGTCGAATAAACCAGAGGCTCAAACCAACAGGGGATGATGCGTACCCTTCTGCAGTTTATCTAAATGTATAATTGTAGTTGAATACATTTTCTTGACGACTCTTTACAGACTAAGCTTCATCTATGCGCTTTTTATGGTGAGCCGTTCTTATTCTGCTAAATAGATAGAGGCCGCATAGAGCGGCACGTTGGTCATCCACTCCTGTTCACGATAATCTGACTTCCTACCGAACTTATAAGAGAAATCTACACTTTCCATACCGAACTTTCTATGCGAATGCACACTTTTACTATCGAAGTTGTACCAACTTTTAGCTACTTTTTGGAGTGAACTCATAAATTATGGGGTGAAACTCGAACAGAATGTAAGCTGGCGCAGCAAGTGGGGGTGGCAGGCCTCCCGGCCTGCGGAATGGTAAAATGCCTATTAAATAAGATTTTACACTATTCCGCAGGCCAGGAGGCCTG
>JBNMKQ010000082.1:0-11337 GCA_050874425.1 Alloprevotella sp. | reverse complement strand
GCAAGGCGAACGCAATCAAGCGTTAGCTTGAATTGCTGAGCCGCAGCCCATTTTCTCAGAGAAAAAAGACACTTTCGAGAGGGTGCAAATCAACCGACAGAATTAGAACATTCTAAAAACAGAATTTTTAGAACACCCCTAATATATAGCAGATGACACCATGTCACTCCACGCTCACCTTTACCACGCGCTGCGCCTTATCCGTGCGAAGTGTGATGACGTAAACGCCCATGGGGAGCTTTAAGGTCATGTTCGCCACATAAGGCGTAAAGCGGTAGAGCTGACGGCCTGAGGCATCAACTATGCTGACAAACGTGAGCGGCGAAGCAGCACTGCCGTACATACTTACTCGATCGCCATTCACGACGGCAAACGGCTTGTCTACCACAGCATCGTCGTCAGCTGCGCTGGGCACTTCGGACGATAGGAGGTAATAACGCCCTGCCGTTAAGCCCTCCAAACGAATGGTGACGGAGTCCGTCTCTGACGCCCCACTCGCCAACGTTAAGGGATAGACATGACCTGTATACTCATCGAGCAACGAAAGCGTTTCACCGAACGATTGCATACCGCTAAAGGTCACTTCGGCCTCCTCTGCTGACTCACTACTCATGCCCAAAGGCAAGCGATAGAGCGAACGACAATGGTTCACCGTCACAGCTGCAGAGTCGGCTAAGGTGTAGATCATTGGCACATCAGAAAGCGAAGCGTCCAACAACGTGGGCAAGTCCTCTGCCGCGGCAAAGTGATTACTTGCCGTCGCTTGTTTGATGACGACAGCCTCTGACTGCATGCCCTCGCGGCTGGCCTTAATGCGCAAGGTGGGGAGTTCCACGCTCTCGCGCTGTGGAGCACGCAACTTAACGCCTGCCGCTGCGGCCGATGCCTGCATGTCGGCTGTAAAACGGAGCGTGAGCTGCACACCGTCGGCTACCGCCGTAAGGGCACCGCTGCTCTTCGGCACAACGACGAAGAAGCCTTGACCTGCTGCCACAATGCCTTCCTTATCTGTTGTCTCTGCATTGACGGCTATCCACCCTTCAGCCCCTCGGCCACGCATCACAGCCGTTTGGCCTTTCTCCGTCAGCAACCAATATTGCCACCCCTCTGTGCCAAAGGCATCAGCGTTGGCTGCAAAGAACTTGCGCATGTCCAATCCACAAGCAAAGGGGTTGCTCACTAAGAAGTAAAGGTTGTCGGCCACGTGGTTGGTATAAGTCTGCTTGAACGAAGATTCGCTATCATCACCGAACAAGTCGGTCAGCAGGCGAGCCGAAAGGTTAAGCGTATCGCCACCTTGACTTTCGTCGCTACGTTCAACAGACTGCGTGTTGTTATGCAGCGTGCCGTCGTACGTATAGTAGTCAAACGTTGCGTCCTCCTTCGGCAAACGGAAGAGCACCTTATTATAGGTGTTGCCACTCTTGCCCGCAGCATTGACCTTCACCGAGAAGCCGACCCCAGCGTACTGCACGCGCACGTCGTTGTACACCGAACTCCAATTGGCACGCAAGGCTACGTTGGCCGAATGGGTTTGCGCTGCACTACCTGTGCCTTGCAAGTAATAGAGCGTGGTCGTGCCCTTGTCCCACCCACGTTGGTAAACGGCTGGCGAGAAGCGGTCGTACGCTACGTCACTCCACGTCACAGGGTTGAAGTAAGGCGTCAGTTGTCTGCCGCCCTTGGTGGGAGCGTACCAATCGCCCGCAAACATGCGGCGCAAGGGCGAACCTAAAGTATACCAACGCGAGGGCGCCAACTCATACTCTACCCAAGCCTTGCTATAGCGCAACAAGCGTTCGGCATGTGCCAACTCGGCTCCAGCCTGAATGACCATGTTGCTACACATATAGGTGTGGAAGGGGCGCGTGCGGTAATAGGTTTGCGCGCCACTCGTGGCGGCAGAACCGTCTACCACCATTTCGTACTCAATGTCCTCGGCTGCCGTGCGCTGTGCTGGTTCGTCACTACCCGTAAAGGCTATAAACTTATCTGCACCGTCGTTATTAGTAACGGCATACAAGTAGGGTTGGGTCGGTGCATCGCCCTTTATCACTACATTGGTGTACGACAGAGGAACGTAGCCTTGGCTCGTGCCTTGCGTGGCATTGTCTACGTAGCCAGTGGGCTGATTTAAGTCTGCAGCCGAGGCACGCGCCCAGTTGCGGTCGTCGGTCCAATCGGTGGTGTTAGCACCGCCCGTCCACACTTCATACTTGGGCACGATGTAGACATCGAACGACATCGAACCTTCACACACGTTCTTCTCTTCGTCGGTCATGACATGACCAGGCTTGAAGGCTTCAACAAAGCCAATACGCAAGGAGTAGTAATAGCCCTCACGCGGCTGGAAGTTGTCGAACAAGTAGAGGTCGGCGTACGAGTCTTCACCCCCCTTAGCCTCTTTCGGAGCATTGAGCGTAACGACGCGCCCCACCTGACGAAAGTCGGCCACGCCCTCTACCGTTTCGTACACTTCGGTCTGTGCATCGTTCGTACCCACTAAGTAAACGGGAGCAAACTCCATGCCGTCGCGTTCAACGAGTTTCAAGCCTATGGCATTTTGCTTACTTACCAAACTGATGCTACGAACGGGCAAGCGCCACAACTGCGCGGGCTGCACATGGAAGTCGGTAGCATGAATGCTCTGCACAAAACTTTCGCTGGTACGTATCACGCCATTGGTGATGTAGGTGGGGTAATGCTGCTCTAACGGACGGAAACCGACTAACATTTTGGGCGCAATGCCCACAATGTCGATGTTGAGCTGTTGCGGGTCGTAGCAATAAACAATTGAGTCGCTGGCCTCGGTTTGTATCGGCACGATGGTGATAATCTTCTGTCGCTCTTCCTCCGATTCTGGACGCGGCAGCGACACATTGATTGAGGTGCTATACAAATGAAGCGGAGCTATGTGGCCAGCATCGGTCACTGTGCCCGAAGCATCAACCGTAGGCGGCACGTTCTGGGTGAGTGTGCGCAGTCCCGACAGCATGGCTTGCGTGAAGGGGTAAGCCTCATCGGCCACGGGCGTTACCCCCTCGAACGAGGTGGCCTTGGGGTAATGGCGTCGGAAGTTGATTAAGGCTTCATGAAGGGAAGTCTCGCCCGAGCTCGCTGGCTTACCGTCGTCATGCTGCACCACTGCCCCACTCTGCGTGAAGAACACGTGGCTGAAGTCGCATAACGCATAATCAAGCCACCAGTCGTACATGGGTTGAACGAGTACGATTGCACCCGTATTGTTATTAATGCCATTGAGTTTAGCCGTAATGTTCAGACTTTGGTTGGCACACACGGTTATAGTATTGCCCACCATCGTACTATCAGCACCATCATCGAGGAAGGCTACTGACGCGGTGGTTTCAAACTCTGAAACGATGCAGCATGAGTCGCCCATTTGGAACTCCTGTGCCGCATAGGCTGGCGTGATAGGACTATCGCCATAGCGGGGCACAAAGACTAAGTAATACTTATGGTAGCCCTTGATCTTGCTACCGCTTACTTTGTCGGAGATAATCATGTGGCGTTCGCCCTTAGCATCTACCTCGCTGCGCACGATAGCTTCGCTCAATGTGTCGCTCAAGGCCTCCTTAAACGTAAAGGCGGGTATCTTGTCGAAGTGGGTACTAAAACTTACGCTGCGGAAGGCTTTCTCTTCATTCTTCGTGCTATAAGGATTGCCCACCAAGGCGGCACTAAAGGCAGACTGTACGTCGGCGGTCGAAGGGCGATTTCCAGCTGCGGCAATGGCCTCGTCATACACCGCTTTATCAAGCAAGCAATACCACATACGCGGCATACCTCCCGTTGGTTCTTCGTCCTCGTCAAGTCCCAAAGAGTTGAGCATACCTTGATAGTCGCAGGTGAGTTTGGCCAACGTAATGCGTTGCCCACACACAGGCGTGGTGCGCTCCATATTTACCGTGGGCTTCTGCGCAAACATCTGCACCTCGTCAATCATGATGTCGCCACCATTGGAATTGGTGCAGGCATTGTCGATGGTGAGTTCGTAACGCTGAAACTCCTCTGAGCGATTGTTGACAAAGCTAAAGAACACTTGTTGCCAAATGCCCTCTTCGCCCTCGCCACGGCTAATGATGCTACCGTCGGCAGCACGTGCCGTTTCGTAGATGGGGCCTGGGCAGTAAGTGTAAAGGTCGACGGCATTGGTCTGCTTGCCCGTTTCGGGGTCAACTTGTATACCCTTTACCGTGAGCAAGATGTTACACGGTGCACCAATACCCGACTTTGTCTCTACATTATTATAATGGCTATCAGGACTTGACACCCAAGCTGAGAAGTAAAGGCGCGAACCGCGACACAACGTTCCGTCATATTGCAATGAGCAGACGCTACCCGGCAACTCTGACGCATCGACGTACATGAAGGCGGCATTCGTATCGTCATACTTTTGATCGCTATAAGCGTCTTTGTAAAGACTCTGTATCGGGCGATAATGATTCTTCAACGAACTGGTCCACCTTACTTGCAGTTCACGACAGATGGTGTACGAGCCCCACGTGTTCTCTGACATCTGTGAAATTTGAAATGGTTGGAAGTCGTAACTCGTATGGTTGTAGAGCAGGGGAATACCATAAGAGTTGTCAATCGTTGTAGAAGGTGCGAGAGGGTAACTACTACTGCCCGGACTGCTTGACGTATGTTTCGCCACGGTGCTACGGCCAAAGGACGGTGTAACGAAAGGCTTGAAATCTCTGGCATTAAAGTTAATCGTAGCACGCGGAGCACCATAGGCCGCCTCAAGCGCTTGAGGCGAACGCAGCGACAGGTAGTCGTTGCGCGTATGCTTACTACTGGCCAAGTTGGGTTGGCCTTTTACATTTGACTTATTGGTCTTATACCCTAACACCTCGGTGTAGGGTAATGGCTCTGTGCCATCCTCAAAGTAGAGCGTATAGCGTGCCAAGTTATAACGTTTGGCAGTGCTTACATCCCCATTTATTGCAGTGCCATAAGCCACGGCATACACCTTAATAATGGCACTATCGCCCAAGGCGCAACCCACCTCTGTTGGCAAGGCCATTTGCTTATTGCCAGCTATAGGTGTACCGTCGTCATTAGAGCGAGGATAAAGGAAACGTATGAAACGGCGTTCGCTCAAGTCGGATGTTAACGTGGACGCACCGTCAATAGGTTGTGCATCGGGAGCGTCCGTTCCTTCGGGATAATAGAGGGCAATACCTGCGGGGTTGGTCTTATCCTCTATTTCAAAGAGCAGGTACTTATAGTTGCTCAAGTTGACCAACGCATTGTTACGTTCGTCAATGTCGGCCACAGGGCGGCTATTGGTGTCGTAAATCCAATAATTTTGCAATTGAAGATTGAGCGGAATAGTGCAGTTCTTCTGCCCCACCTTCTTCTTTGGAAAGGCTATGGTGTGTTGCTCTAACCAACGGTTACCGTCAGCGGGGCAAGCCATGAGTGAGTCGGCCATTTCGCGCGCATTGTGTATGACATACAGATAACGGCCTGAAAGGGTGGGCTCGATTAAGTCTTGATCACGTGGCACGACAAAGTCCTCTCCCGTGCGCAGTGAGTCCTCATAGGCCAAGGCATTGTCGCCAAAGTAGTCAACAAAGTCGCTATAGCAAGAGGCGTCGATGCCCACTGTGTAACGATAATGTTCGGGCGTGCGAACGGGCATTTGGAAGGTGACCTCTTCACCCACAAACGCACCGTAGGCATTATTGAGGTTGAGATACATACCCATCACCGTGCCGTTACTGTAGTTGCGTCGGCTCTTACGTTTCAAGATTAAGAGGTGGGGGTCAATGCGTTCTTCTGTCTCATAATTATAGAAGCGTTGGTAGCTACGTACGGATGTGGCACCTACAGAAGCTGCGCCACCATTCTCGGGAGCTACACGCATCATTGAGGGCATATAGAGGTAACGATACGTACCGTCCTTGATGTACATGTCGACCGTAAAGGTGTTGGCCTCTTGTATTCGGTCGCCCGTATAAGGATTGGTGGTGTAACCGCTCGTGTTGTCCTTTGTGATAAAGCCCGTCATGGCCTCGCCATTCAGACTTTGTGCCTCACGCACAAACCATGAGCGCTTGTGCTGAATGGTATAATCGGTATAGTCTTCGGCATCGCTCACGGTCCAACGCTCTGTAGTAATGGTGGGCTGAACCGCAGTCTGCAACCCCAAATGGAAGTCATTCCAACGAGTTTGAGCCGAACGGTAGGCATTGCCTTTTAGCAAGTTAATGCTTTGTCCGCTGAGGGCCTTTACCTCAGCAGGGGCATCTTCCTTCGCCTTGAAGGTGATGACGTATTGGTTGTCTACATCGGCATCATATACCATAGCGAAGTGGCTGGCATATTCGCGTTCCGTCACAGGCACAAAGCAATCGTCTATGCAGTCGGGTATGTAAATTCCCGTTGCTGATTCTGTGTTCCAAGCCAAATAGGTGCTATCGCGGCTCATGATGACAAAATCGTCTGTTGAACCTATGAAGGCCCACAACTGTCCGTTAATAAACTCTACCTTGCGGTTAGTATTGTCTACAGTGTTGAGTATCTTTGTCTGCCCAATTACCTTTAACGAACCATTTTCGTTGCTCGTAAGGTAATAGGTATAATCGTCGGTGTTGACCGATGGGAAGGTGATGTAATTATAGAAAGTGTTTTGCTCGGACGAGAAGTAGGGCGTTGTGTGACGCGAGAAGAACACGCCCGTTTCAGGCACCTGATAGTTATCCATATAGTTGACCATCGATAGGCTACCGTCTGCATTGCGCTTGACGCACAAGGGCTGTTCGGGCATTTCAAAATTCTCGTCTAACAAACACAAGCACCACACCAAGTTGTCACCCGTCTTAACAGTGTTTTGCAATAGTCCAAAGTGACTGGCGGTGCTTTCGTCGGCCACAAGTTCAAACTTGCCTTGTTCTGCGTCATAGCGCAGATACTTGCCCTCGTACGTTTTGAGCACAAAGTCGCCATGAGCGCCCACGAGTTTCCAGGTGCAAGCCTCGGCAGTCATCGACGTGCCTGTTGCCTCAACCGTTTCGTCCGTATAGTTAATATAAGGCGATCCCTCAACATCGATGAACTGCATAGCGCGATAGGCGCCACCCTCATCGTCGAAGAACTTGGGATAGATATCGGTCAGTTCTACCGAAAGGAAAGCGCCCTCGGCATTCGGATGGCCTAAAACAAAGGTGTTGGTACCACCATTGCCAGCCTCTTTGACGCACATCACGTTGGCCATGCCGCCTTCGTAAGGCACAAACTGGCCATCCTCGTTATGTCCTACGTACTGCAACTGCCATGCATCTGTGTTTTCGTCACTCTCAATCATACGCATAATGGCAGCGTTATCGCCCTTGCTGGCCATATAGAAACGGCCGTTCGTCTCGTCATAACATAGCCAATTGCCACGCAACGAACGCACGTAGCAATCGCCAATATACGCTCCATCGGTCAGGGCACGTTGTGCTAACCACATGGACTTCATATCCTCTTGCACGTAGCCGTCAACTTCGGTGGCCGTATAGTCATCGTCAGGGCGAATGGTAGTGGTGACGGCGTTGCCCACCTGATTGTCGGTGAGCATATAGTGCGTCATAGTGCGCGAAGCGGTGTAGATGCGATATACCTTCATGTCCTGATGCTTCGCATTCTCATCGGGAAGGGTGGGACCTGCTACGAAGTCGGCTATGTGAAGCGCTGAATAGCGGGTGCCACGTGTGCCCCAAGCGAGTTCGCCCGTACGTTCACCCATGTTGTCAATGCTCAGCGCCTTCTGTCCATCGGTCGAGAGGAGTTCAAAACGCAGGGAAGCGTTGTTTTGATAGTCGCTGAACTGTAAGTTGAAGGGATAAGCTTCGGCCTTGTTGGGCGTAGAGGTGAAGCCGTCTGTTTCGCTATAGGCTAAGTAATTGCCTTCATCGCTGCGCAATAAGTGATGCGGGGCATCATAAATCAAGGTCCAAAAGGCTCCCTTATCTAAGGGTTCATCAAGGCCAAACGACACAAAGGGATAACCGCCATTGTCGCGCAAAGGACGGGGGCCCATGGCTGAAAAGAGCACGTAGCCACGCAGGTTTCCGCCCGTGGCTAAACTAAACTCTACGCGGTTGTTGGAATAGTTGTAGTTACCCTTCGTTACGCCGTCGTATTCTGTCTTGATTCCATTGTTAGTACCACCCAACTGATAACTCCAACCGACGAACACAAACTTGCCCGAGGCCACGTGTTGTATCTGCCAATAGCCGGCATACTTGTGTTCTCTGTCAGCGCTTTCTACTAAGCGGTAGCGTGCGGCCTCGCTCTCTTTGTCGGTCAGTTCGGGTATGCTGGCCCCATCGGTCTGCTTTATATAATAACCCGATGCACTCTGCATGATAAAATCGCCCGAGCCGTCGGAGGTGGCGTAGAGCATCCAGATATAGGAAGCGTTCAAGCGCGTATAGGCATTCTCTACTACACGCAGTTGGTTGGAGGTGTTGGTGTAGATGTAGTTTTTCGAAAACTTTGTGCTGGAGTTTTCGTACAACCAATCGATGTTGTACATCAAGTGCTTCTCGTCTGACGACACTCTAACCATCTCGGGGGCGTCAACTTGATTGCCAAAACGCACCACTGAGTAACGACTATTGGAGGGAACAAGCGCCAAGTGGCCGTCATTGTCAACGCCCAAGGCTTGAGTGGCATCGGTGGCTAAAGCCAGGTTATAACGGTCTAGCCCCACCGACTTATAATAGGTGTTGGTCGTTACGGTAAAGGCGGTAGCTTCATCGGCTGACGTTACGACGGTGAAGGTGGGAGCGGGCGTGGTGCTTGCATCAATGCGTAAATAGAGGGCATCACCGTTTTGTAGATACTGTTTGCCTTCCTCTTCCACTATGTTCCACTGCCATCCTGCTGCGGCCTTGCTGGTCAAGGCGGTGTCGGGCATGAAGGCTTCGACCTTTCCGTCTTGCTCATGCAACACGGTGCGCCCCATGCCTGAGAAGTGGAGGTAGTAGCACGTTTCGACTACCTCGTTGGTATCGTCAAAGTAAAGGCGGTTGAAGGCAAACTTATACTTACCAAGTCCTACACTATACTTATACCAACTCGCGTGGTTGCTCGTACCGCCCATGGCTTGGTCGTTGCCTTCAAAGAAGTAGGTGTCGTTGGCCACGTTCTTCAGTTGCCAGAACTCGGGCCAATACTGTCCGCTGATGTCTTCTTTTACGCCTTTGGCGTTATACCAGGTTACGACGCCTTGGTCTACGGCTTCGGTCAATCGCAATACGGCGGCTTCGCTCTTATTCTCCGTAGCGATATAGGCCGAGGTTGCGTCCTTTTGGGCTAAGTAGAGTCCTTCCTTGTTGCGAAGTACGATATCGCCCAACGCGTTGGCCTCTTCTACCGTCCAACGATAGGCCGCATTGCCTTTGTTATTAGCCAACCCGGCATCAACGTTGCTGCCATTGCCTTTGCTATAAAGCCAGTCTTTGCCTTTGGCGTTATTGCCCCAATGGGTGCCAATGTTGTAATAGTGCTTACGACTCAACGTGCTATATTCGGGCATGAGCGAGCCTTGCAGCAACGCGCCTACATACACTACGCTATAACGCGAATTGACGGGGACGGGACAGAGCGTTCCATTCTTTACGCCTAAGGCTAATTCGCTTTGGCCGGGGAGCACGATTTGATGACGGTCTAAGTCGGTGTCGGAATAGTAGGTGTTGGCGGTCCAACCAAACGTGGTGGCCTCGGTGTCGTCTGTGACGAGTTGTAACGAACCGTCCGTCTCGTCATAATGTAACCAACCGCCCGTCTCGTTTTGCAACTGAACGGTTTCGCCCTTTACGATGACGTTCCAACGGAAGTCGTCGGTGATGCCTTGCGTCTCAGTCGATGCGGCCACTTGCTTGCCGTCAGGCGAACAGAGTCCGACACGGCCCACACCACTGAATTGCACGTAGTGACTATCTATGCCATCGACCACGCCCGATGCGATAAAGTTCATACGGTTATTGGGCATGCAATAAGCACCGTTGGTCTTTACGTTTACTTGGCTACTACCTATGTTAAATTTATTGTCTTCTCCGCCCATGCAGTTTCTATCACCAATGAACAAATACTTACCATTGGCTACATTCTTTATCTGCCAAAAGTTGCTCCACTGTATGGTGAGGGGGAAGGTAGAGGCTGACCACGAAAATTTAAATACGGCCTCTTCATCTGCTACGGTGGCATTCTCGACGAGGCGCAGTACGGTGGCATCGTCGGCACTCTCTGTGATGGTGTAAACTTTGTTATCTACTTGTCGGGCATACGCTCCCGAGCGGCTACGCAGTTTTACATCTCCTAATTCATTCGCTTCTTCTAAAGCCCAAATCTCGTTATCAGCCCCTTTAAAATTGGTTGCGCCTTGGGCATAGAAAGTAGGGGTCTTTGTCTTATCGGCTCGCACGTAGTTGTAAGCCGTTTCGTTGGCCCACTGATAGCCTAAATAATAGTAGGGGGTGCGCGTGGGAGTTTCCATCGTGGGCAAGTCAGCTCCCTTCACTTCTTGCGCCAAGAGTACGACGGCATAACGCGAATTGGCGGCCACGGTGGTCAACACACCGCTGCGCACACCTATGGCCTTGGTCGTCGAGCCTGGCAAGAGCAGTTGATAACGCTCAAAGCCTTCGGCCGCATAATAAGTGTTGGTGGTCCAACCAAATTGGGTGGCCTCCGACTCGTTGAGCGTTGTGGTCAGTGTGCCGTCGCTCCCATAGGCGAGCCACTGCCCTACTCCGTTCTTCAGTTTCGCCGTATTGCCGTTCAGCGTGACCGTCCACTTTAAGTGGTTGTCGGTGGGCCGGCTATCGCTCACGACGATAGGCTGCGGTTTGCCCGTTGCGCTGGTGGTGAGTAGGGTGCGTCCTAAACCACTAAACTGTACATAATAGGTTGTTTGATTACTGCTTCTCTCTATAGCTTGCTGTGACGATGATTGCATAATGTCTCCGCCCTCAGCTCGTGCTATGGTGCTCAACCCCAAGGCGAATAATAAGAATAACAGCGCTCGCTGCGCTGCGCGGTGATGTCGTATTTTCATTTTAAGTGCTTGTATGCTTATCAGTATGTATTATCTTATCGTTTACAACGATACATACAAAAGTAGCTACATTCGCACGCTTCTGCGCACACTCGCGCGTACATACTATTGCGCATTAAAGTTTTTTATTTGTCATTCTCGCGTTTTGAAATCGTGAGTTTACAATTCGGGGGAGGCTGTCCGAAAACCCCAAAAAGCAGCTAATGTCTGATAAACATAGCATTTTCTTCTATAGATTCAAGATAGAAGTGCAATCCTAGCAG
>JBNMKQ010000081.1:0-11423 GCA_050874425.1 Alloprevotella sp. | reverse complement strand
CCACAGGGGAGGGGGAATAAGTAACCTTTACTTGCTGCGTTTCTAGTTGAGAACCAACAGAAAACTCAAGAAGTAAGAGTGACTTATTCCCCCTCCCCTGTGGGGGAGGGGGTTAGGGGGAGAGGCCGCATCAAATCGCAGTTTATCTTATATCCTCCAACAAGTGCTTGAGCACGACGGTGGCGGAGATTTCGCGATTGGCCGCTTCGGGAATGACGAGCGAACGTGGTGACTCAATCACATCGTCCGTCACAATCATGTTGCGGCGAACGGGCAGACAGTGCATAAATTGCGCATTGTTGGTAACGGCCATGTGAGCAGCATCAATTGTCCATGACATGTCTTTAGATAATATCTTGCCATAGTCAGCAGCATTGGCTACACCGGGGCAACTCCAATTCTTGGCATATACAAAGTCTGCCCCCTCGAGCGCTTTCAGTTGGTCGTATTCCACTTGTGCATCACCTACAAACAAGGGGTCAAGCTCGTAACCATGAGGGTGAGTAACGACAAAGTCAACGTCGGCAGCGCGCATCCATTCTGCAAAACTGTTGGGCACAGCTTGGGGTAGGGCGCGAGGGTGAGGTGCCCATGTGAGGACCACCTTCGGACGCTTCGTCTCCTTATGTTCTTCAATCGTGATTAAGTCGGCAAAGGCCTGCAATGGGTGGGCCGTAGCACTCTCCATTGAGAATACGGGGCGACCACTGTATTTAATAAACTGTGAGAGTATATTCTCCGCATAATCTGCCTCGCGGTCGGTTAGTCCTGCAAAGGTGCGCACACCGATGAGGTCGCAAAAGGAAGCCATAACGGGAATGGCTTCGAGTAGGTGCTCACTCTTGTCACCGTCCATTACCACGCCACGTTCCGTCTCCAACTTCCACGCACCTTGGTTTACGTCGAGCACCATGACATCGAGTCCTAAGTTGCGTGCTGCCTTTTGTGTAGAGAGGCGTGTACGCAGAGAGTTATTGAAGAATATAAGGAGGGCCGTCTTGTGGTGGCCAAGGTGTTCGAATTGATAGCGATTGGCTTTGATTTCTGCAGCCTCGGCCAAAGCCTTGTCAAGTGGACCGAGGTCTGCAACGTGTAAGAATGTTTTCATGTATATATCGTGTATAGTTATTGTCAAACTTCGCAAAAGTAGCACTATATTTTGTATATAACTTTGCATATTCACTTTTTGTTTGGCAATGGGGGTAAAAAGTCGTACTTTTGCTTTGTAAAAAATGTAATAAAGCAAAAAACGATGAAGAAAACACTTTTACTCCTCGCCCTTACTACCTTGATAGGTGCAACGGGCTGTGCTAAGAAGACAAATGTAGCACAAAATTCCGCTACTGAGCAGACAGAACAGAAGCCTCAAGTAGCATATAACGTGAAGACAATTCCTACCTCGGTGGCAGGAAAAGATGTAGTCAGTGCCATTGCGGCCAACTATCCTGGACAAGTCGTTTTGATTGACTTCTGGGCAACTTGGTGCGGCCCCTGCCGTATGGCTATGAAGCAGGTGGACGATATTAAACCCGAACTTTCAAAGAAGGGGTGCGTATTTGTATACGTAACGGGTGAGACTTCTCCCTATGCTGATTGGCAGAAGATGATAAAGAACATTGCTGGCGACCACTATCGTTTGACGGATAAGCAGTGGGGCGAGATGTGCACTTCGCTCAACATTCCGGGTATTCCGGCTTACTTATTGTTGGGTAAGCAAGGTCAGAAGGTGTATGACAACATGAACGAGGGTGGTTACCCTGGTAGCGACATCTTAAAGAATAATATAGAAGTGGCGCTTACGGATAAGTAGCGGTAATGGGATAAGCTGATGAATAGAAAGGTATTTTCGTACGTTTGCTTGTGCTTGTTGGGGGTGATGACTTTCAGTTTCCTCTCTTGTACAGAGCTGAAGAAGAACTTTGGGCAAGAAGGTGATTGGGCAACCGAAAACATTGACAAACCCAACGCTTCTGAAGCACAATCAAATCAAAAGCCTAACAATCGGAAAAGTACTTCGGCAACGAAGGGCATCGAAATTCCCGTTTACGAAAGTAGTCGTGGGGGACAAGTTATTCGCCACATAGGGTATACGTTGAGCTATGATGCCGACTACAAAACTCCGCAGTGGGTGGCTTGGACGCTGACGGCCCGTCAAGCACAGGGCACACAGCCTCGTTATGACAAATTTCAAGCCGACCCTGAAGTGCGCGGAGCGAAAGCCTATCCTTCGGATTATACACGTTCGGGGTACGACCGTGGTCACATGGCCCCAGCGGGCGACATGAAGTGGAGCGAAACGGCTATGCAAGAGTCCTTTTATATGACCAATGTGTGTCCGCAAAATCGTAACTTAAATCGTGGCGATTGGAAAGACCTCGAAGAGTTAGAGCGCGAGTGGGCTATTCGTTACGGCACGGTGAGCATTGCAGCAGGGCCTATCTATTATAGTAAAAAGCCTGTACGCATAGGAGCAAACAAGGTGGCTGTGCCCGATGCTTTCTTTAAAGTGTTGTTGGTCAATTATCCGAAGTCGCCCAAGGCTTACGGCTTTATTTTCAAGAACGAAGCGGGCAATCGTCCGCTCACCTATTATCAACTCACCGTCGATGAGGTGGAGCAACAAACGGGTATGGACTTCTTCTCGTCACTGCCCGATAAAATTGAAAACCGCATCGAAAAGGAATTGCCTGCGGTGAAGTGAGGGGTATAAGATTAGGGGGTATAAGGTTATGAGGCTAAAAAGTTTGTTTTATTAGCATAGTGTAACTTTATAACCTCAAAACTTAAAACACAAATAGTATATGATAAAAACATATCTTACGCTTTTGTTATGCTGCGTTTGTGGACTGTCACATGCACAACAAACACCTATGGACAGCCTTTCGAATGCCGAAATGGAGGCTTATATACGCAATGCTGTGCTTGAGGCACAAGCAAAGAAGAAGTACGTAAAGGTAGAAAAGAAATATCGCTATCGCGTGACGTTGACAGATAAGAAGAATTGTGGGTATAGCGTGAAACACCCCGAAAAATTCTTGTCAGCCAAAGCCTTAGCGCGCCGCAATCGCTATGGACTGAAGGTGGATGGGTATGATTTGCCCGTATCGTCGGTTTATACGCGCCAACTCAGTGCGTTGGGACTCCGGCTGCACAATATGAGTAAGTGGAACAATACGGTGGTGGTCGAGACGGCTGATACAATGCTCATGGCACGCGTGCGTCAATTACCCTTTGTCAAAGCGACGCGCTGTGTGTGGGAAGGCCCTGATAGTGTACTCGTGCCTGAACCCTCCAATCGTGCTGATGAGGTGACGAATCGTCGTGATACGACACTCCATAACTATTATGGCTATGGTCAAAATCAGGTAGAGATGTTGGCCGTTGATCGCCTTCACCAAGCTGGTTTCCGTGGCAAGGGCGTTACGATAGGCGTGATTGACGGTGGCTATTACAATGCCGACTTAATGAAAGGTATTGATCAGTCACATATTTTGGGAACTCGCAATTTTGTGCGCCCTTCGAAGAGCGTGTATGAAGAGTTAGATCATGGTATGATGGTGCTCTCGTGTATGGCGGCTAACGAACCGCATTACTTAGTGGGCACTGCGCCTGAGGCAGACTATTATTTACTGCAGAGTGAAGACGGTGAGTCTGAGCAATTGGTAGAAGAGGACAATTGGTGCGCTGCGCTCGAATATGCGGATAGCATAGGGTGTGACATAGTGACAAGTTCGTTAGGCTATTACCACTTTGACCACGAATACATGAATCATCACTATTATGAACAGGACGGCCACACGGCACTGAATAGTCGTAGTGCTTCTCTTGCAGCCAGTCGTGGTCTGTTGGTACTGAATAGTGCGGGCAATAGTGGTCGGGATGCTTGGAAGAAAATCGGTTTCCCAGCTGACGCTTGCGACATGATAGCCGTTGGCGCGGTAGATAGTGTGGGGCTGAATACGACGTTCTCGTCAATAGGCAATGCTGCCGACGGCCGTATCAAACCCGATGTAATGGCGCAGGGCGAAAATTCGATGGTCTATGACGACGACGGTACGGTAGTAGGCGTGAATGGCACTTCTTTCTCTTGTCCGACGATGTGTGGCGCGGTGGCTTGTTTGGTACAAGCATTCCCCACGATGCGTCTGACTGAGATTATTCGTGCTTTGCAGCAATCTGCTAACAATGCACAACATCCTGATAATATATTTGGCTATGGCATTCCGAACGTGATGAAGGCCAAAGCTTTATTAGATAAAAAATAAAATCATGGCAAACGGTTATCCTGAGAATAAAGGGCACAAGGGGATAGTTTATCCTTCGCCTATCTTTGGCCCGATACACAGTCGTCGATTGGGGGTATCATTGGGCATTAACTTAATGCCGAAGGACGGCAAGGTGTGCACTTTTGATTGTGTGTATTGTGAATGTGGATTTAACAAAGACCACCGTCCACACGCTCCGCGTCCTACGCGCCAAGAGGTGGCTGAGGCTTTAGAGGCGCAGTTGAAGAAGATGAAGGCTGAAGGACCGAAACCTGACGTGTTGACCTTTGCGGGTAATGGTGAACCCACGGCGCACCCCGACTTTGCTGGAATTATTGACGATACGGTGCGTTTGCGCGATGCTTACTTCCCTAATGCAAAGGTGAGCGTATTGAGTAATGCTACGCTTTCGATGCGTCCTGCCGTGCATGAGGCGCTGCTGAAGGTTGACAATAATATATTGAAACTCGACACGGTGTCGCCTGATTATATTCAGCGTGTAGATCGTCCTACGGGTGCTTATGATGTGAATGAAGTGATTCGTTCGCTATCGTCATTTAATGGTCACGTCATTGTACAGAGTTTGTTTATGAAGGGCATGAGTGAGGGCCAAAGTGTTGACAATACCACCGATGCGTATGTATTGCCATGGTTAGAAGCTATTAAGCACATCAACCCTCGTATGGTCATGGTCTACACCATCGACCGTGAGACACCTGACCCTGATTTGCGTAAAGCCACCCACGAAGAGCTTGACCATATTGCCGACTTGGTACGTGAAGCTGGCTTTGAGGTGGAAGTGGCATACTAATATTTAATGTGTGGGTAATGTGCAAATGCGTGGTTAATGTGCAAATGCGTGGTTAATGTGCAAATGTGAGAATGTGCAAATGTGCAAATGGTCGCCTTTTCTTGCTGCGATTTCAATTGTAATGTTGTACATAAATTCTCACATCTTTGTTTTAGCAAAGTATTTTCACATTTCTCAATCATTTACGCATCTCTCATCATTTGCACATTTGCACATTCTCACATTTGCACATTTAACTCATGTATTTAGTTGCTTTATCTGGCGGAGCGGACTCCGTATGTTTGCTGCTTACACTGCTTGAACAGGGCAGGGTAGGGGCGGCTGCGCACTGTAATTTCCACTTGCGCGGTGAAGAAAGTAATCGTGATGAGGCCTTTGTGCGTCATTTGTGTGATGAAAAGCACGTACCACTCTATGTGAAACATTTTGATACGGAGCGTGAGGCTGCACAATCGGGTGAAAGCATAGAAATGGCAGCTCGTCGTTTGCGCTACGCGTGGTTTGAACAACTCATACGAGAACATGGGTTGGAAGGTGTGGCTGTAGGACATCATCAAGAGGACAATGCCGAAACGCTTCTGCTCAACTTAGTGCGTGGCACGGGACTGCAAGGCTTACAAGGTATGCAGCCCTTGAGTCATAAACAGGGCTTTTGTATTTTTCGACCTTTGTTGTCTTATTCCAAAGCAGACATCTTAGCCTATCTCAAGGAACGAGGACAGACTTACGTAACGGATAGCACAAATGCTGATACGCATTATCGGCGTAACAAAATCAGACATGAAGTGTTACCCCTCTTGCGGACGATGAACCCACAGGTGGTTAGTGCACTCAATCAAATGGCGCAACACCTCACGGAAGTAAATGGTGTTTATCAAATCGGTCTCAAACAATTATGCGTGGATTGTGGTTTAACGGTCGTGCCTAATCACGCCCATTATCAACAATTATCGTTAGAACGATTGAAAGCATGCACTGAACGCACAGCGTTGTTGCGTGAATTGCTTGCTCCATTAGGCTTTACCATGGCGCAAATAAATGATGCGTTGCAAATGCGCGTAGGGGGTGTCCTAACGTCGCCGCAGGGATTTGTAACGATTAATGATGAACAATTATTGTTTGGTCCTTCGGTCGGTGAGGTAAAAAAGACGAGAGTGAAATTGCCTTCTGCAATTGGGGATAGGGTAGTGACGCAAAATGGTGACATAGAATTGACCGCTGTACTATGCCCTCGTAGTGAGATACGTTCGTTGAGGTGTGCTGCCAATGAAGCTTATTTTGATGCAGATAAACTGAAGGGCAACTTATACTTGCGTGGCATAGAGGAGGCTGATCGCTTCCGTCCGTTTGGCATGAAGGGAAGTAAGTTGGTGAGCGACTTAATGACCGACTTGCATTGTTCGCGATTGGACAAACTTTTGGCACAGGTGCTGGTTGACGAACAGGACGAAATCTTTTGGCTGGTAGGTTATCGCACGGCGAGTGTGGCTAAAATAATGAACGAAACAAAGCGCGTATTAAAATTGACAATAAAACGATGAAGCATTTCTTTCCCTATATAATCGTTTTGCTTGCCGTGATAGTGGCAGCATGTGGCGAGGATCGCAGTGGTGAACAACCCTTTGCTCCAACCGTGCAAACGGGTACGGCTGAGCAAGTAGGCGACTCTGTACAAATTGTAGGTTCGGTCTTAACGTCGCCCAATAGTCGTGTGTTGGAGCGTGGCTTTTCGTATGGCAATGATACGCTGCGTGCTACGACAGTGTCAAAAGATACGGTTAACGTATTCTCTGCTTTTACCGATTCCTTAGGCAAGGGCGAATACTTTGCCGTAGCTTATGCTCGCAATGGCGTTGGCACAGGTTCTGGCGATACGATACGCTTTGTGGTGAAGTGAAAAGGAAAATTTGAAGGCTAACAGAAATGAACATGAATGTTTCGCGTTCTTTTCATGAACACGAATTTTCGTGAATTATCCACCATTTATCAGTAAAAGTAGCATGCCATTGCTACCCATTTAAACTAAAAGGTTGGAACAATTTGTCTATTTTGTTCCAACCTTTTTGTTGTTTTGTTCTAATATTTGGTCAAATCGACCGACCAAATTCATCAAAAAGTTCTAACCTTTGTAGGTATAATCCAGTAAACCTTTAGCAAGTGTTTAAGATTCTGCTATCATAGTGCTTTATCCTTTGTTTCGTATTCTTTCCTCTTCAAGTTGTTTTGTGAGTGCTTTAATTTGTGCTTGTTGCGCTTTGATGATGTCGAGCATGGTTTGTTGTTGTTTAAGATGCTCAGTTTCGTTTGTGGCGTGTTGTTGCTGGAGTGCGATAAGAGGAAGCAAACTTGCGCCAGCCTCTGGTTGCGGAGTGTTACCATCGTTTGTTTCGTTTTTCGCGATTGTTCCCGCATCCGTTATTGGCGCAGCCTCTGTTTGCTCCTCCTTGCATGGAGTGAAAGCAATCATGTTGGGCAGAATAGACGGAACAATGTTTACATTCGTTGGGTCTAAAGGTTTTCGCTCGCCAGGTTGTCTGAGGGCTGGGTCGGTTGTATACCCTCCCTTGGGTTCAAACTGTGCCGACGTAGGAATACGTACTTTGTCCTTAAACGGATCACCCGTGTTGCAAATAAACGCTTCGATGGGAATTTGAAATGAGTTACAAAATCGCAGTAGTGTAACAATCGGCATGGCACACGACATTTGCTCCCATGAGCGCAGACTGTTGTTCGATTTCGAGCCAATGGCTTGAAGAATGGTGTTAACGGGAATCTGTGTATTCGCCTTTATCCATTCTGTGAGGTACGAATAATTATATTTGTACATCATAGCTTATTATTTTTTTATTTTATAAAGTTAGCTAAATGTCGAAAACAAAACATCTTCAATATAAACCTTTGATGTTTTAGTCTTGACTATTTATTTTGCGGCAAAAGTAAAAATTAAAAATAAAATGACCAAAGAAATTCTCCATAAAAATTCTTAAGTAAGGAACATCTTTAGATATTAACGTTATTCCAGTCGAAGAAAAAAAGCGATGCAAACCTCTTTTATGGATTTTATTTTTTAATTTCGACATTTTACCTTCGTTTTTTTCAAAATGTATTTTCGGAATTGGAATTTGTTGACATTGAAAATTGTAAAAATAAATTTTAGCTTTGCCTGACGTTGCGCAGTGTCTGCTCGATTACGTTGAAACAGACGTGCTTGGCGCAACACTTGGCGATAAAGACTATCTCTACACGTTGGCTCAGTACGACAAGCCCAATGTGTTCCATTCATGCCTAAAAAAGTGCAAGGTGGACTTTGCGTAAAGTTTGGCGAGTTCATGGCGCAAAAGGGCATGAGTTCGGACACCACCATAAAGCGTTTCACCGGTGAAAATTGGAAACCCTGGGAGAGTGTGGGCATTCAGTCTTTGATAGATCAATATATAACTTTACGTAATGATTGACATAACCTTCGACTTAGAAACTTGCGCGCTCTGCCCCACAGCCACCGTAATGAGTATTGGGGCAGTAGTGTGAAACCGAAAAGGGGAAGATACACCATTCCTTGACGACCCAAAAACATTTTAATATGTTTCTATGGATTATTCTTCTCTGGAGTGTGCTAAAACGCCATTTGCTAATATCCTGAAGCAATTAAAAGAGAAATATTCTAAAGCTGCTGTTGACGTACTGAAGGATAGCGACGGAAATGCAGAAGGCTTTCAATTCTATGTGTCTGATGCTAAAAGAAAATGTTAGGCATTATTATGCAGAAGTTAATAAGACCCGACGGCATTCTTCAAAGAAAATATCTCATCAGCCTGTTCTATGGTGATGTTGAGAATTTCAAGAAAAGCGAGAACAAGAACTATGACGATCTTTAACTTGTTGTTATCGCGTTCGTAGAAAATCACATGAATGGGTAAGGTAAACTGCTACTAAAACAGTTTACCTTACCTAATGGCAAGTTAAGGTAAAATGACTACTAATGTTTTTTACCTTGTAGGGAATCGCATTTGAAAACCCCTAAATCTTCTGTTTAGGGTATGGAAAATGCGGGGTAGCATAGCTACCCTTGCGAGAAGCATTATCAAGGCATTTAGAAAATTGATTTCATCGAGTGCTATCGCGACTCAGCAAACTTGGTTTGCTCTCGCTGCTTTGGCTTTTTTGTTTATACCTTTTTGCTCCTTGTAAAGCGAACAGACTATTTAATGATTGAGAACTATAGAATTTGACCTATAGATTAAACTGTAGAACAGAACAAGCATAAACAAAATAATCTGTGAAATATTTCACAGATTATTTTGTTTATGCTTGTTCTGTTCGTTAAAATTGCAGTCTATCAATTAATAGTTTTCAGCTCTCAGTTCGAAGTAGCTTTGAGGGTGGTTGCAAACGGGGCAAACTTCGGGAGCTTTCTTACCAATAACGATGTGGCCGCAGTTAGAGCACTGCCATACACTGTCGCCGTCGCGGCTGAAGACAATGGCATCTTCAATGTTCTTGAGCAAACGACGATAGCGTTCCTCATGAGCCTTTTCGATAGCACCTACCATTTCAAACTTTTCTGCAATTTCGTCAAAGCCCTCTTCACGAGCTTCCTTAGCGAAGGTAGCGTACATGTCAGTCCACTCATAGTTCTCACCTGATGCAGCGTCAGCTAAGTTGTCAGTTGTACCAGGCACAGCACCACCATGTAGCAACTTAAACCAAATCTTGGCGTGTTCCTTCTCGTTGCGTGAAGTTTCTTCAAAGATGTTGGCCATCTGTACGTAGCCGTCCTTCTTAGCCTTTGAAGCGTAGTACTGATATTTAGTGTGAGCTTGTGATTCGCCAGCAAAGGCAGTCATCAAGTTTTGTTCCGTCTTTGTTCCTTTTAAGTCTTTCATTGTTATATTCTTTTATTAAGTAGGTGTCCAAAATATAAAGCGCACTTACTTAGATAATAATCAGGGTCTTTTTATTGTCTTTATAAGTGCGCTTTTCATTTGGTTCAAGGTTTCCTTTTAAATAGAGTGCGTGAGGAGTTTACTTCTTGAAGTAACGATTGTACAAACCTTCGAAACCGCGTCCGTGGCGAGCTTCGTCGCGAGCCATTTCGTGAACGGTGTCGAGGATAGCGTCGAGATTTAATTCCTTAGCACGCTTAGCAATGCGAGCCTTGTCTTCGCAAGCACCAGACTCAGCGTTCATGCGCTTCTCAAGGTTGGTCTTAGTGTCCCAAACCACGTCGCCGAGCAATTCAGCAAACTTTGAAGCGTGTTCAGCTTCTTCCCAAGCGTAGCGCTTGAAGGCTTCAGCAATTTCGGGATAACCTTCGCGGTCGGCCTGACGGCTCATTGCGAGGTACATACCGACCTCTGTGCATTCACCATTGAAGTGGGCGTTGAGGTCCTTAATCATCTCTTCGTCGCAACCCTTAGCTACACCAATCTCGTGTTCAGCTACAAAGCTCAAACCTTCGTCTTCAACGAGTTCTTTGAACTTAGAACCGGGTACACCACACATGGGGCACTTTTCGGGAGCGTGTTCACCTTCATATACATAACCGCAAACGGTACAGATAAATTTCTTCTTCATAATGAGTAAAAGTTTTTAGTAGATTGTGAGTTAATGTTCTTGTTCTTTTGGGTTAGGCCTGCTCGGCCTCTGTTTCTTTGTTGTTTTGCTTTTTTGCGCACTCTTGGCAGCAACCTCTGAAGTAGAGTTGTGCCTCTTCGGGTTGAAAACCATTAGGAATTATGGCATTGCCCTCAAGGTGTTGATTGTTAAGTACTACATCGTAAACCTTTCCACATCTTGTGCAGAGGAAGTGTGCGTGGGGCGTGGTGTCAGCATCGAAGCAGCAATTCTTCTCGTCAATGGTGAGCTGTAAGGCAGCCCCCTTGCCTGTGAGAATCTTTAGCGTATTGTATACGGTCGTTTTGGAGAGGGTAGGCATCTTGTGATGAAGTGCACTATAAATCTCGTCGGCCGTAGGGTGCGTTCGATGGTCAAGCAGATATTCCATCACTGCCATACGCTGCACCGATGGCTTAACATTGTGCGCAGTCAAGTAATTGAGTGTAGCGTTAGCTTTCATTGTTTACACTTTTGTAATGATTATAATCTTGATTACGGTGCAAAAGTACAGACTTTATAGTTATGATGCAAGTTTTTCTCCAACTTTTTTTCATTTTTATTTTAAAGAACATGTTTTTCGTGTTTTCCTGTTCTTGGTTGTTACATTCATAAACTGCAATTTGATGCGGCCTCTCCCCCTAACCCCCTCCCCCACAGGGGAGGGGGAATAAGTCACTCTTACTTCTTGAGTTTTCTGTTGGTTCTCAACTAGAAACGCAGCAAGTAAAGGT
>JBNMKQ010000080.1:0-11488 GCA_050874425.1 Alloprevotella sp. | reverse complement strand
ATTGCCAACTTGGGGCATCTAACCCCAAGTTGGCAATGCCGACGCGGGGACGCGTCGCCCCCAGGTTAGCTTGCGTCTTCAACATTTTGCCAGCGCGTGCTGGAAAGCACGCGTTACGTAGGACCGACAAATTACAGTTTATCGTATTCCTGCGCTTTCAATGCCACATAATTTTTACCGACCTTATTTTATTCGTACCTTTGTCGGCAAAGATAGGGCAAGGCGAACGCAGAACGTCAAGCTTGCTTGAACGTTATGCTGAGCTGCAGCCTATCTTCTACAAAGATAGGGCAAGGCGAGCGCAGAACGTCAAGCTTGCTTGAACGTTATGCTGAGCCGCAGCCTATCTTATTATAAATAAAAACGTTACTGATGAAACAATATCTTGACTTAGTAAAAGAAATACTTGATAATGGTGTGGTAAAGTCAGATCGTACGGGTACAGGCACTAAAAGCATCTTTGGACACCAAATGCGCTTTAACCTCGAAGAAGGATTCCCATTACTCACTACGAAGAAGCTTCACCTGAAGTCTATCATACATGAGCTGTTATGGTTCTTAAAAGGCGACACGAATGTACACTATCTGCAAGAGAATGGCGTGCGCATTTGGAACGAGTGGGCTGACGAGAATGGCGACTTAGGCCACGTCTATGGTTATCAATGGCGGTCATGGCCTGATTATAACGGAGGTCACATCGACCAGATAAAAGAGGTCGTACGACAGATAAAGGAGACGCCTGACTCACGTCGTATGATTGTTTCGGCATGGAATGTGGCCGACCTCGACAAGATGAACCTCCCCCCTTGTCACTTGCTCTTTCAGTTCTATGTGGCTGACGGACGCCTTTCGCTGCAACTCTATCAGCGTTCGGCTGACACTTTCTTGGGAGTGCCATTCAACATTGCCAGCTATGCTTTGCTCTTGCAAATGGTAGCACAGGTGACTGGACTCAAGGCAGGCGACTTTGTACACACAACGGGCGACACCCACCTTTATTTAAACCATTTAGAGCAAGCACAATTGCAGCTAACGCGCACGCCACGCCCACTTCCGCGTATGGTTATCAACCCTGATGTGAAAGATTTGTTCGACTTCCGTTATGAGGACTTCCAGCTCGAAGGGTACGACCCTTGGCCTCACATCTCAGCCAAAGTATCTGTGTAGCCTATGATAAAGCAAACATTCATAACGCAGATGACGCAACTCTTGGGCGAAGACGAAGCGCAACAATTGCTGCATGCACTGACCGAAACAGAAGCGCCCGTTAGCATTCGTCTCAATCCTCGAAAAAGCCCAGCGCAACTGCCTGAAGTCGTGGAAAGCGTAGTGCCTTGGTGCGAACAAGGGCGCTATTTGCAATCTCGCCCCAAGTTTACTTACGATCCCTTGCTCCACGCTGGGTGTTATTACGTACAAGAGGCCGCATCCATGTTCATCGAACAAGCCTACCGCCAAATCACGAAAGACTTCCAGCCTCACCGCGTACTCGACCTATGTGCCGCCCCTGGAGGCAAAAGCACCTTGTGGCGTTCGCTGCTCAACGACGGTGACTTATTAGTGGCCAACGAGCCGATACGACAGCGCGCTCAAGTATTGGCAGAGAACCTTACTAAGTGGGGACACCCCGATGTCGTTTGTACTTCGGCCTACCCCGAAGAGTTCGCTCCCCTCGGCAGTCTGTTTGACGTAATCGCGACCGACGTGCCCTGTTCGGGCGAGGGAATGTTTCGCAAAGACGAAGTAGCCACCGAGGAGTGGACCCCGGAGGCCGTCATCACTTGTGCCGAGCGGCAGTGGAACATCATCGAGAGCGTATGGCCCGCCTTGCGCCAAGGTGGTTATTTAGTTTATAGCACTTGTACGTACAATCGCGCTGAGGACGAAGACAATGTTCTTCGTATCTGTCAAGAGTTAGGTGCCGAATTAGTACCTATCGAGACCACCCCATCGTGGGGCATCGTGGGCGATACTACTGGCAGAGAATTACCCGTTTATCACTTCTTCCCTCACCACGCTAAGGGCGAGGGTCTCTTCTTAGCTTTGCTGCGTAAAACGGCAGAGGCGCCTCTGTTGAAGGAAAAGAAAAGCAAGCGCCAGCGCGGTGGCAAGCAGTCGGCAGCCATTAAGGGTGGAGCCCAAGTAGCTGCTTGGCTCAACCAAAATGAGGCTTTTAAATTATTACGCATTGACGAAGCGCACATTACAGCCGTTAGAGAATCGCTTGCCGACGATGTGCAGCGCATATGTAATACGGTGCGAGCGCTTACGGCCGGTGTATTGCTGGTCGAGGAGAAAGGAAACAAACGTATTCCGCAACACGCTCTGGCCTTGTCGATGCAACGAAATGCAGAAGCATTTCCCACGGCAGAGCTCACACGAGAGGAGGCATTGACCTATTTGCGCCGCGAAGCCTTAGTGCTATCGCCTGATGTGCCACGAGGTTACGTTATCGCCACCTATCAAGGCCATAGTTTGGGTTTCTTAAATAACTTGGGCTCACGCGCCAATAACCTTTATCCACAAGAGTGGCGAATTAGGAATTAATTTTTTAAGTTAACTCGTTAACTAAAGAAAAATGACATTATCTATCATCTGTGCGCTCACCCAGAATAGCGCCATAGGCAATAAAGGCGGACTGCTTTATTACTTGCCAGCCGACCTGAAACATTTTAAAAATCTAACAACGGGCCACACCATTATTATGGGACGCAAAACGTTTGAGTCGCTTCCCAAGGGAGCGTTGCCCAATCGCCGCAATGTGGTCATTACGCGCCAGGCGGACTATGCAGCGCCCAACATCGAAGTGTTTCATTCGTTCGATGAGGCACTGCAAGCGTGTGTCACCGACGAAGAAGTATTTATCATTGGCGGTGAAAGCGTATACGAAGCTGCCCTCCCCAAGGCCGACCGCCTCTGCTTAACCCACATTGAGGCTACACCCGATGAGGCCGACACTTTCTTCCCCGCTTACGATGCAACACAGTGGACTATCGAAAGCGAAGAACACCACCAACCCGACGAAAAGAATAAATTGCCTTATAGTTTTATCAACTACATACGAAAATGAAAAAGATGCTACTCTCACTCTGCGCTGCCTGCTTTACGTTAGGCATTGCCGCTCAAACGAAAGAAGTAAAGTTTTCGCTGCTCGAAACAACTGACGTGCACGGCAACTATCTGCCCTACAACTTTATAACGGGCGAGGACGGCCCCGGAAGCATGGCACGCATTTATACCTATGTAAAGCAACTACGCCAAACTGAGGGAAAAGACCACGTCGTGTTGCTCGACAATGGCGACATACTGCAAGGGCAGCCCATCGCCTATTATTATAACTATATGGACACAAAGTCTCCCCACTTGTGTTCTGCGGTACTCAACTATATGCAGTACGATGCTGGCACGGTGGGCAATCATGATGTGGAGACAGGCCATGCCGTTTACGACCGTTGGGTGAAGCAGTGTAAGTTTCCGATGTTGGGTGCCAACGTTATCGTAACGAAGACTGAGAAGCCATATTGGAAGCCCTATACCATTATCGAACGCCAAGGCGTAAAGATAGCCGTACTGGGTATGATTACCCCAGGCATTCCTATGTGGTTGCCCGAAAATCTGTGGAGCGGCCTTCGCTTTGACGATATGCTGCAAGTAGCTCAACGCTATATGCCTGAAATGCGCGAGAAAGCCGACGTAGTAGTGGGCCTCTTCCACTCTGGTGTAGGCAAGGATAAAGGCACGCCCATCGCAGCAGAGAATGCTTCAATAGCAGTCGCTGAGAAGGTGCCCGGCTTCGACATCGTATTCTGCGGCCACGACCACCGTCGCGCCAATCGTCGCGTTGTCAATACGGCAGGTGATTCTGTATGGGTGCTCAACCCTGCAGCACAGGCGCACGCTGTAGCCAAGGCTGACTTTACGATTACGCTTGACGGTAAGAAAGTGGTAAGCAAGAAGGTAGAAGGCTCGTTGGTTGACATTGACCACCTCACGCCCGACGCTGACTTTATGAAGACTTTCGCTGCTCAATTTGAACAAGGCAAGAAGTTTACGAACGGCCTCGTGGGCAAGAGTCAAAACACCATGGAGTCTGTGCCCGCCTTCTTTGGTCCGTCAGCATTCATCGACTTCATTCATCAGATGCAGCTACAGATAGGCAAAGCCGAAGTTTCGTTTGCCGCTCCTTTGGCTATGGACGCTGTCATTCCAGAGGGCAACATCTACGTGCGCGATATGTTCAATCTCTATCGCTACGAAAATCTGCTCTACGTCATGAACCTCACCGGACAAGAGATTAAGGACTATCTTGAATACTCTTACGGCGGTTGGGTTAAGCAAATGGAGAATAAGAACGACCACATGCTCCTCTTCCGCGACAATCCCGAGCAGTATGCTGATGCTTGGCAACGCTTCCAGCGTCCCAGTTATAACTTCGACTCTGCTGCTGGCATTCGCTATACGGTAGACCTAACAAAGCCGACTGGAGAGCGCATTACCATTCTCTCTATGGCCGATGGGCAGCCCTTCTCGCTCACACGTACTTATCGTTGCGCGCTCAACTCTTATCGTGGCAATGGTGGCGGCGGACTCTTAACGCAAGGAGCACACATTCCCGAAAGTGAACTCACCAAGCGCATCGTGTGGAGCACCGAGAAAGACCTCCGTTACTACCTCATGCAAGAGATTAAGAAGCAAGGCACTATCAACCCCGAACCGCTCAACCAATGGAAGTTTATTCCCGAAGATTGGGCTGCTGCAGCTCGCCAAAAGGACGAACCGTTGGTGAAATAAGTTAAGAAGTAACAAGTCGACAAGTGATATTGCAGATAATTTATGGACAATTTCACTTGTTGACTTTTCAACCTATAGTTGCTTGTAAATAAACTCTCATAATATGGCAAATTTAAAACGATACCCAGTAGGATTACAGACTTTTGAGCGTATCATCCAAGAGAATAAACTCTATATAGATAAGACGGAGTACATCTATCATATGGCTCATACAGATGCAACGTATTTCTTCTTGAGCCGCCCGCGTCGTTTTGGAAAGTCGCTATTGACTTCTACGTTTAAAAGCTATTTTGAAGGAAAGAAAGATCTGTTCAAAGGACTTGCCATTGAGCGATTAGAAAAAGAGTGGACCGAATATCCCGTGCTGCACTTTAGTATGGCGAGTGGTAAGCACATGGATAAGGAGCAATTGCAACGCTATCTTCTCTATATCTTAAAAGATAATGAGGAAAACTATGGCATTAGCAACGAAGCCACTGACCCCAATTTACGTTTGAGCTACTTGATAAGAACTTTATATCAAAAAACGGGACGTCAAGTAGTTGTGCTCATTGATGAATATGACGCACCACTACTCGACGTTGTGCATGAAGAAACAAGTTTGAACGACTTGCGCGACATCATGCGCAACTTTTACAGTCCCTTGAAAGACTGTGAACCATACCTGCGCTTTGTCTTTCTGACGGGAATTACAAAATTTTCGCAGCTGAGCATCTTTAGCGAGCTTAACAATATATCGAATGTGAGTATGTTGCCACAGTATGCAGGGATATGTGGCATAACAAAGGAGGAACTTCAGACGCAAATGTCGGCCGACGTTGCAGCACTTGGCGAGAAGTTGGGTAAAACAAAAGAAGAAACTTTCGAAGCTTTACAACAACTTTACGACGGATACCATTTCGCAAGTCAATCGCCCGATGTGTTCAACCCTTTCAGTTTGCTCAGTGCTATGGCAAATGGCGTGTTAGACTATTATTGGTTTACTTCAGGTACGCCCACTTACCTTATCAACATGATGCGTAAATTCGGTGTCGACTATACCGACTTTGCCGAGGGAATAGAAGCGGAAGCATCTGACTTTGACGCGCCAACCGAAACGATGACAATGCTCACGCCATTGCTCTATCAGAGTGGATATATTACTATTAAAGATTATGACCGTGAGTACAATTCTTATTTCTTAGGCTTGCCTAATAAAGAAGTTAAAATTGGTCTGACGAAGGCGCTCATACCTTACTATATAACCCCCAACACACTTGCTACCAACAACACGGTGCGCAATATGGCGCGTGCTTTAAATAAAGAAGATTTGAACCTGGCTTTGCAACATTTGCAAACGTTTCTCGGCACGATTCCTTATTGTGACAATACCAACTATGAGGGGCATTACCAACAAATGTTGTTTGTCATCTTTACTTTGCTCTCGGCTCACATGGTAGACGTTGAAGTACGAACACCGAAAGGACGTGTTGACATGGTGTTGCGCACCAAAACGCATATTTATATATTTGAACTCAAATTGGGAAAGAGTGCTGATACTGCTATGGAGCAAATCAATATAAAAGGGTATGACAAACGATTTGCCAATAGTGGTTTACCCACAGTGAAGGTCGGCATTAATTTTGATATGCAGACACATAATATTACAGATTGGAAGATTGAAAGCTAATCTTTAACGGGTACTCTATCACACGCCTATAAACTTGCTACATTCTAACAAACAAAATATGAAAAAGTTATTTTTACTCTGTGCGGCTCTAATGCTGAGCCTCACACAAGCCCGCGCCGATGAAGGCATGTGGCTACTGAAACTGATGAAGCAGCAACACCTTGAGGACTCCCTCCGCAAGGCTGGTCTGCAATTGCCCCCTGAGGCTTTGTATAGTGAAACGTCGTCGTCACTCCGCGAGTGCATTGGTATCTTTGGCGGTGGTTGCACAGGCGAAGTAGTAAGTCCAGAGGGTTTGGTGCTCACCAACCACCACTGCGGCTTTAGCTACGTACACGAGATGAGTGCTATTGGCCATGACTACATGAAAGATGGTTACTTCGCTCACAATCGCAGCGAAGAGCTTCGCACTCCTGCTTCGCTTGGCTTTACCTTCGTATTGCGTATCACTGATGTAACGAAGGAGGTAAACGCTGAGGCTAAGAAGAAAAAAGCGGACGAGTATACACGTCAGAGCATGGGTTTCCTCGAACCCCTCGCTGAGAAGATGCTGAAGAAGAGTGAGTATGCTAAGAAGAAAGGCATGCGTGCGCGCATTGTTCCTTACTTCGGTGGCAATCAGTTCTACCTCTTCTACGAACAGACCTTCCAAGACGTTCGCCTCGTAGCCAATCCTCCCTATAACATTGGTCAGTTTGGCGGTAATACCGACAACTGGATGTGGCCGCGCCATAATGCAGACTTCTGCATGTTCCGCATCTATGCCGACAAGAATGGCGAACCTGCACCTTACAGTAAGGACAATGTGCCCTTGAAGGTGAAGAAGTACTTACCCATTTCGCTCAAAGGTATGAACGAAGGCGACTACACCATGATTATGGGTTTCCCTGGTTCTACCTCACGTTATCTCACCGCTGCTGAGGTGAAGATGCGCTGTGAAGCTACCAATGCTCCTATCATTTTGGCGGGTAACCCCTTGCTCAAGTATATGAAGGAGTTGATGGACCAAAGTGATGAGAAGCGCTTACTCTTGGAAGACGATTATGCCTCATGGGGTAATACGGTCAAGAACTTTGGTGGTATGAATGAGGCCGTAGAGAAAGAGCACCTCATCGACGAGAAAAAGGCTGAAGAGGCTCGCTTCCGTACCTTTGCCGCTCAGAGTGGTAAGGCTGAGTATAAGGATATTATCGAGCGCATCGAAAAGTTATGTGCAGCCTATACTGACTCCATCTATGACGCCATGCTTTATCGCATTACGTTGAGCGAGCAGGGATTGTGGATGCGTCCTTCATTGGTTGATGCCTTCGCAGCAGCCGTTAAGAGTGGTAAGCAAAAGGACATTGAGACGGCCAAAGCAGCTATCTTGGCTTACGTAGCTAATTATAAGGGCTTGAACCTCGATATTGACAAGGGTAAGGTACAATTACTTGTTCCTTACTTTATGAAAGCACATAAGTTGAAAGAGGCTCCTCATGTGTTTGTCGAAAGTAATGACCTTAGTGCTACGATCAACGACATTTATGCGAACACGTTATTTACGGATAGCGCTAAGTTGGCTAAGGCATTAGAAAGCAATGATGCTGAAGCTTTGCTTAACGACCCCTTAGTAAAGGAATGTCGTTCTATCGTTGCCTACACCAACACGTGGAGCGAAAGCCAAATGCGTTACGCTGCTCAGCGCAAGGAGTTAGACAAGATTTATGTACGCGGCCTCTGCGAGATGTATGACTGGGCAAAGGCACCTGATGCTAACTTTACACTTCGTATGACCTATGGCCACGTGAAGGACCTCGACCCCCGCGACGGCGTTCACTATAACTGGCGCACGGTATTAGACGGTATGTTTGAGAAGGAGAGCAAGACGGAAAGCGACTACTTCATCAACGAACGTTTGCGCAAACTCTACGAGGCAAAGGACTTTGGCCGTTATGCACGCGAAGACGGTAAGTTGCCTGCTTGCTTCCTTTCAAACAACGACATTACGGGCGGCAACTCAGGTTCGGGCGTGCTCAACGCTAAGGGCGAACTCATCGGTCTTGCTTTCGACGGCAACATCGAGAGCCTTTCTGGCGACCTGAAGTTCAATCCTCGTTTGCAGCGTTGCATCAACGTTGACATTCGTTACGTTCTCTTCATCATCGACAAGTTTGGTGGCAGCACCTATGTGCTCGATGAGTTAGACTTGAAGTAATAAAAACTGCGGCCTCTCCCCCTACCCCACTCCACAGGAGAGGAGGTTAGGGGGAGAGGCTTTATCATGCCACCAAATAGCCTAATATATTACAATGGATTAATTTAAATTTTGTTTATATACAAAAATAACGTATTTTTGCCAAACGAATTGAAAAAGTGGAGGTTATAAGCAAAAGCTTTGCCTCTTATTAGGGTAAAAAACAACAAAAATAATATAAGCGATTTTTTAAACCACTATGGAGAATAGATCCATTTATAACACAGCAGATCAGCAAGACGACGAGATGCAACTCATCCCGTTGATAAAACTATGCTACCACCAATTTATCACATATTGGGGATGGTTTGCTTTTTCTACAGTAGTATGCGTCTGCCTTGGTTGGTTCTACCAACAAAAGCAATCTCGCATCTTTCAGCGTCAAGCTGTTATGCTGATTGAGGATTCCAATGGCAATTCCACTTCCAACGGCTTCCGCAGTACGTCACGTCGCAATAGTGGCATGAACACCTTGCTTGAACTCAACGGAGTCAGCGTAGGCGACAACCTAAAAAACGAGATTTTCATTCTATCGTCAAAGCGCCTCATGCAGCGCGTTGTTGATAAGCTACACCTTGACGTTGATTATACCGTCAGAGAAAAGCTACACGACATTACTCTTTATGGTAAGGACCTTCCCTTCCAAGTGCTCTTTCAAAAGAATTTTAAGGGAAAAGGGGTGCAACATCTTACCATTGTAAAAAAAGACGGCAACACTGTTACCTTAAAGAACCTTCGCGACCAATTGGGTAAGGAACTTCCCGATATCGATGCGAAGCTCGGCCAAATGGTGAATACACCCTATGGCCCATTATGCATTGTACGCGCATCTGGATTTGGCAAGTGGGAAGGCGAAGAAGTGGAAGTAAATCGTCTTTCCTCCGACATGGCTGCCACTCGCTTTATGGGCGAACTTTCAGCCTCTGAATACGACAAAGAGACTTCACTCATTGTGCTAAGTTGCAATGATGCCAACACCGAACGTGCAGACGCTATCTTAGCTACACTCTACGACACCTATAAAGAAGATGTCGTAGAAAACAAGAATCGTGTGGCTTGCAACACGGCAAGTTTTATCGATGAGCGCATTCGCATCATTGGTAGTGAGTTGAGCAACGTTGAGAGCCAATTGGCCACGTTCAAAAAACGCAATCAATTATTGGACTTTAGCCAGACATCACAAGCCGTACTCACCGAAACAAGTAGCGCTCGCCAACAGAGTTTGCAAGTGGAAACGCAACTCAATGTAGCACGCTATCTCGACGAGTATTTACACTCACATAGCAACAACCACGACCTCATTCCTGCACTTAATATTGGTGATGCATCGTTCAATACACAGATTGCAACATACAATGACCAAAT
Source organism: Alloprevotella sp. (assembly GCA_050874425.1). Taxonomy (GTDB): domain Bacteria; phylum Bacteroidota; class Bacteroidia; order Bacteroidales; family Bacteroidaceae; genus Alloprevotella. The sequence continues at coordinate 1,430 of JBNMKQ010000080.1, read as the reverse complement.
GAACAAGCGCAACTTGATGGTTTCAAACACAAGCGAGTCACAAAGTGTAGTACGCGAAATGGATCGTCAATTGGCACAAATGCGTCAAGCCATTGCTTCGTCACTTCGTAGCTACGTAAAATCACTCGAACTTCGCTTACAAGACGCGAAAGCTAATGAGTCAACACTCTCAAGTCGCATCGCAGGCGCTCCTGACCAAGAGAAACAAGGCTTAGACATTCAACGTCAGCAGTCGCTCAAGGAAGCACTTTACACTTACTTGCTCAACAAGCGCGAGGAGGTGGCCTTGCAACAGGCCATCAACGAAGCCAACGTACGATTAGTTGAAGGACCTATAGGCAATAAGCAAGTGAGCCCACGCAGCATGGTCATCATGTTCATTAGTCTCATCATCGGCTTGTTAATTCCTACCATAGTATTATGGGTTCGCTACGTGCTTGATGTAACTGTACACGGACGCAAGGACATTGAAGAAGCTACCACGATTCCTGTCTTGGGCGAAGTGCCACACATGAAGGTAAACGGCAACGCTAACAAGGCAAACATCACTCAATTAGAGAGCAACAACCCCGTAGTCGAAGCCTTCCGCATTTTGCGCTTCAGCTTAAATTACATGCGACACGACACACAAGTAATTATGACCAGTTCTACAACACCTGGTCAGGGTAAAAGTTTCGTAGCAAGCAATATGGCTACCATCTTGTCCATGGCTGGCAAGCGTGTGTTGATAATTGATGCTGACATTCGCAAACACACCTTGAGTAATACCTATGGCAATGACTTCGGTCTTACGACTTTCTTAGCTGATGAAAACACCAAAGTGGCAGACATTATCAGAAAAGATGGTTTAACCAAAGGTGTTGACCTCTTACCAGCAGGACATACGCCCCCCAACCCTTCAGAGTTGCTCATGACCGACCGCTTAGAGAAACTCATTGATGAATTGCGCACGATGTACGACAACATCATCATTGACTCCACGCCTATGTTCTCTGTGGCTGACGCAAGTATCGTCAATCGTGTGGCAGACCTTACGTTGTTCGTCATTCGTGTAGGAGTTCAGAACCGCGACTTCCTCCCCGACCTCGAACGTATGTATAAGGACAAGCGCTTTAGAAGTTTGTGCATTGTAGTGAACGATGCAGACATTAACCTCAGTCGCTACGGCTCAGGCTACGGCTACGGTTATGGTTACGATTATCATGAAAGCAAGAAGAACAATCGTGTAAAACGCGTTCTAAATAAGCTCAAAAAATAAAAGACATAACAAATAATAACACAAAGAGCGAAGCTATTCTACGTAGATAGCTTCGCTCTTTTTTACGAAGTAAGGGGCTATAACGAATTGTGTGGGTAAACTGCAATTTGATGCGGCCTCTCCCCCTAACCCCCTCCCCCACAGGGGAGGGGGGAATAAGTAACCTTTACTT
>JBNMKQ010000079.1:0-11490 GCA_050874425.1 Alloprevotella sp. | reverse complement strand
GAGAAGATGTAGGTACGAGCATTGTGGCGCAACCAATTGATGATGCTCTCGTCTGCAGCTATAAAGCCACCGATTGAAGCCAACGACTTACTGAAAGTACCCATGATAAGGTCTACCTCATCTGTCAATCCAAAGTAGTCACACACACCGCGTCCTTGACGACCAAACACGCCCAAACCATGAGCTTCGTCCACCATGATTGTAGCGTTATACTTGTGCTTCAACTTCACGATTTCGGGCAAGTTGGCCAAGTCGCCTTCCATTGAGAACACGCCATCTACAACAATCAATTTAACAGCCTCAGGAGCACACTTTTGCAATTTACGCTCTAAGTCGGCCATGTCGTTGTGCTTATACTTTAAGCGTTGTGCAAACGATAGGCGGCAACCATCAACGATTGAAGCGTGGTCACGGTCATCACAGATTAAGTAGTCCTCGCGTCCTAACAAAGCAGGAATAACACCAGAGTTTACCGTAAAACCTGTTGAGAAGCAAAGCGCATCATCTTTGCCTACAAATTCGGCCAACTCCTTCTCTAATTGCAAGTGGAGGTCGAGTGTACCATTCAAAAAGCGTGAACCAGCACAACCTGAGCCATATTGTTCCATAGCCTTGATGCCAGCCTTAATAATGCGTTCATCACCGGGCAGACCCGTATAGGCATTCGAACCAAACATTAATACGTGGTGACCACCCATTTCTACTTCGGTTCCTTGCTTGCCCTCAATGGCACGAAAATAAGGATACACACCTTTGGCTTTATATTCTTGCGGAAGTGTGTACTTCGCTAATCTGTCTTGTAAAATTCCCATTTGTTTTGTATTGAATGTAAAAGAGGCCAAAAGGGGTGGGGGATTTTATTACATTATCCCCTTTTGCTCTTCAATATTTTAAGTTTTGGGGCAAAGGTACACAAAAACTTTATAATATGTGTAATTTAATTATAAAATGTGCACAATCGATGCCCTTTTATGCATTAATCAGTTCAAAACTTTATTTCAGCACTACGCGGTCGCCTAAGAGTTTAGCCAACTCTCGTTCTATTTGGCTTATTTCCATATACTGTCGCATCAGCTGATTAGCCTTCTCTGGGTCGTTCATGACTTGAGGATTGCGCAGTTCTGTCAGCAAGCGTTTGAGTTGTTCCTTTACAATCGCATGCTTATAGTCATGTAAAATGCGAGGCACAACATTGTCGAGTCGGTATTGCTCCTCGACGTAAAGGTCGCGTTGTTTACTACTCAATACGAAGTCGTCTTGTCCCACGTCAGCCGCCAATTTACTAATGCGTGGATCAGGGTGATTTAAGAAGTAGGGGAGTGCTCTCCACCCTTGTTCGTCAACGTGGTCCAGCGCTTCGCTGAGCACTTGCTTATACAGCGCATTACGTATTGACAGTCCGTCTGCCTGCAAGTCAGCGTCAATATAGTGTGCCACACTCATCTGTTGCAAGGCCGACGGATTTACCTCAGTGGGGGCTTCCGTCTTTTCAGCGTCAGTTTCAGCCATGTCTTCAGCAGCGTCGACCACGTCCATAGGCATCTCGCCATAACGCACGATAAGGGCCACCAACATACGCTCTTCGGCCAACTCCATGTCACCCGCTATAAGTTGCTGCATACGTTCCTCATCGGCAGCCATTGCAGCTGCCTCGTCGGCTGCAGCTTGTGCGTCATCAGGTGCATTGCCTTCAGCCTTTTTACGTTCCGCTTGCAGTTTAGTGCGGTGTTGCTTATTTATCTCGTTTACGATCAGTTCCTCGCTAACGCTCAAGTTAGTGGCACATTCGTGAATGTACATTTGGCGCACCACATCGTTAGGAATAACCGAAATGCTCTTTACCACATTTGTCACCAACTCTGCGCGTTTCAATGGGTCGCCTTGTGCATCGCGCATTAACAAGTCCGTCTTAAACTTGATAAAGTCTACTTGATGCGCATCTATATACTTCTGAAACTCCTCAGCCCTGTGTTTACGTGCGAAGCTATCAGGGTCATCGCCGTCGGGTAGGAGCAACACTTTTATGTTCAGCCCCTCTGCCAGCAGCATATCAATGCCTCGCAGACTGGCTTTGATACCAGCAGCATCACCATCGTAGAGCACCGTAATATCGTTCGTAAAGCGGTGTAACAGACGAATTTGTCCCTCAGTAAGTGAAGTACCTGACGAGGCCACTACATTCTCTATACCACTTTGGTGCATAGAGATTACGTCCGTATATCCCTCTACCAAGAAGCAGCGTTCATGCTTTACAATTGCGCTTTTGGCTTGATAGAGTCCGTAGAGTTCATGGCTCTTACTATAGATATCGCTTTCGGGCGAATTGACGTATTTACCAACGTTCTTTTGTTTTTCAGTGCTCAATACGCGGCCACCAAAGGCCACTACACGTCCCGAAACGCTGTGGACGGGGAAGATAACTCGGCCACGATATCGGTCTACGATTTGTTTCTCCTCAGTCTCGAAACAAAGTCCCGTCTTGAGCAAATACTCCTTCTTAAATCCGTGTGAAAGGGCTGCTTGAGCCAACGCATCGCGCTGTTCGAGCGAGTAACCTAACGAGAATTTTTTGATAATGTCATCTCTAAATCCGCGCGAACGGAAATAGGCCATACCTATGGCCACACCGTCTACATTGTCGTGTAACGTCTTTTCAAAGTACTTACAAGCCCATTCGTTGAGGGCAAACATACTTTCTCGTTCATTCTGCTGTAGTTTTTCTTCATCTGTAAGTTCTTTTTCTTTCACTTCAATACCATACTTACGTCCTAACCATTTAATGGCTTCGGGGTAGGTCATGTGTTCAAGTTCCATTAAGAAGTGCACTGCATTACCTCCTTTGCCACACGAGAAGCACTTACACATCTGTCTGGATGGCGAAACGCTAAACGACGGGGTACGCTCGTTATGAAAGGGGCACAAGCCCTTGTAGTTTGCTCCTGCTTTCTTAAGCGTTACGAACTCACTCACCACGTCGACAATGTCGGTGGCGTCCATCACGCGTTGTATGGTTGCTCTGTCTATCATTCTTAAATGTGTGCTAATACGCTATGTGCTAATGTGTTAATGTGCTAATGTGTTAATGCGCTAATGTGTTAATGCGCTGATGTGTTAATGCGCTGATGTGTTAATGCGCTGATGTGTTAATGCGCTGATGTGCGGGTGCTACTTTAAGATGCTATTAAACATAACACTGATTCTTTTCATTTCGGTAGTGTGTAAAATGCAATGGCCGTTATGGTGGTCAGATTGCGATATATATCAGCATTAAATGCGCTAACGTTGTTGACAAGGCTCACAGTGTTATGTGAAAGATTCAAAGTATTATTGGCAAGTCTTTGTAGTAATATGTGAAAGACTCAGGATGTTATTGTAAGGTCAGTTTGCATCCTGTTGTTCTAACAGATAAGCTGCAAATAGTTCTGCACCCAAACGAATCATATGCGGACATGGGCGCTTCTTATAGTACTGCGTTGTACGGGCTTCTGCCTCAGGCGATTCCTCAGGCTTCTTGAGCCCTAAGAGTTCGGCACAAATTATGGTGCCTGTTTGCTGCTTAAACTTTTCGGCCAATTGTTGTACTACGGCGTAATTATGGCTTTTACCAGCTCGGTCGGCTCCTTCAGTGGCTCCGCAGTCAAGGCCTGCTAACATAAACATGCCACAGGCAGCACCACACGTTTGGCGCATACGACCGATGCCACCGCCAAATGAGGCCGACATGCGCAGCGCTTGCTCACGTGTGAAGCCGTATAAATCAGCAAAAGCTGCTACCACACTTTGTGAGCAATTGTAGCCTTGCATAAAGTTGTCAACGGCTTTCTCCACGCGCTTTTGTGCCTCTTCTTCCGATATTTTGGGACTAATCAGTTGGTTTTCGTTCATTATTATTCTACTTTTGCAGCAATCTTAGTTAGATTAAAGAGTATGAAATGTCAAAATATAATCACAAAATCATGAATATTTTCAACACCGTTATATCTATTTCTGCTTTGGTTCTCAGTGCATTTACAACCCAGTCGTGTCATATGAATTTTGACGAACGCTTACAGCACGAGGCTGAAGAATTTACGCGAAATAATTGTCCGCAAGAGCCTGAGTCAGGCACACGGCTTGACAGTGTGGCATATAGTCCTCAGCGTAAGACTTATACGATGTATTACAGTCTTTCGGCAGCTAATGAGGCCTTGTATCGTGAGCAGACTTCCCTACTCCATTATATGCTTCGTCAGCGATTGATTGACAACACGGACTATAAGGAGGTTAAGGCACATCGTGTTACCTTTGCCTACGAGTATCGTTCGCAAACAACGGGAACTGTGGTATACGAAACGCTGATTAAGGCTGAAGAGTACGAACGATAATTTAATGTGCAAATGTGAGAATGGGCAAATGTGAGAATGTGCGAATGTGAGAATGGGCAAATGTGAGAATGTGCAAATGCTTGGTTAATGTGCAAATGTGTAAATGTGAGAATGTGCAAATGTGCAGAATGTGCAAATGTGCAGATGATTGAATAATGTCTTAATAGTACCATAACATAAAGGCGACTATTTACACATTCTCACATTCTCACATTCTCACATTTGCACATTAACTACTGCTCCTCCTCGATTGATTGTAGGCAGCGTGCTAATTGGTCGGGGCACGATGTGAGTTTGTTGCCACAACGAATGCCCTGTAAGCGTTCAATTACTTCCTCCTTCTTCATACCCTTAACTAATGCTCCGATGCCTTGCAGGTTGCCGTTACAGCCACCGTCAAAGCTAACAGATGCGATACGGCCATCGTTCGTCAGATCAAGATGAATGCAACGTGAGCAGGTGCCTTTCGTCTGATAATCAACGTGTTTCATATTGTATTTTGTATGAGGTATATTGAATGTTTTGAGGTTATGAAGTTATAAAGCTGCATTATGCATTCAACCAAGTTTTTCTTCACAAACTCAGTATTCACTTTATAAACTCATAACCTCAAAAAAAAGACTTAGAAACTAAAAGTTTAGTCCTCAGCAGGTTTCATGTTGGTGTAAACCGTCTGAACGTCGTCAAACTCTTCAAGTCGTTCTACCATCTTGTCGATGCTTTCGCGCTCTTCGTCGGTCACATCCTTGAGGTCGTTAGGGATGTAGGTAAACTCTGCTGCAAGCACTTCAAAACCATTTTCTTCAAGGTGTTTTTGAATCTGTGAGAAGCACTTAGGATCGCCATAAATGGTTACGCTGTTCTCTTCTTCATCCTCATCGTACTCGTCTTCTACGCCGTAGTCAATGAGGTCGAGGATGAGTTCGTCCATATCAACACCTTCCTTCTTGCGGATAGTGAATACGGCCTTGTGGTCGAAGAGGTAAGCCAACGAGCCCATTGTGCCAAGGTTGCCGTTGAACTTGTTAAATACTGAACGCACGTCGCCTACCGTACGAGTAGCGTTATCGGTAAGTGTGTCGACAAAGATTGCTACACCGTGAGGGCCATAGCCTTCATAGGTCATTGTCTTATAGTCGCTTTGATCTTTACCGCAAGCATTCTTGATAGCACGCTCAATGTTGTCCTTGGGCATGTTTTCGCGCTTACAAGTTGCTATGATAGCACGGAGTGTAGGGTTGTTTTCGGGTTCAGGACCGCCAGCCTTTACGGCTACGGCAATCTGCTTACCTAACTTCGTAAATGTGCGAGCCATGTGGCCCCAACGCTTCATTTTTGTTGCTTTTCTGTATTCAAAAGCTCTTCCCATGGGAGTATATGTTTTAAATGTGCAAATGTGAGAATGTGCAAATGTGCAGATACTCACGTTTTGCTATTTTGATTAATTTATTTTTTTAGTGGAGAGGGTATCAGGTTATAAAGTTATCTCGCTCTAATAGTCAGCGTTACTAACTTTATAACCATCAATACTAAAGCTATTGTAATAGCCTTATCTCAATGTGGCACCGAGTTGCTTCTCAAGATTAGTGATAATCTTCTTCATCACAGCATCGGTCTGCTTGTCATTCATTGTCTTTGTCTCGTCCTGCAACACAAAGTTGACGGCATAGCTCTTCTTACCTTCGGGCAGGTTCTTACCTTCATATACGTCGAAGAGTTCTACCTTCTTAAGGAACTTCTTGTCAGAGGCATAGGCTATTTGTTCTATTTGTCCGAACTCTACGCTCTTGTCGATGAGCAGTGCGAGGTCACGACTTACGGCAGGGAACTTGCTGATTTCCTTAAACGAGACAGTGCCCTTCTGTAAGTGCTTCATCAGCATTGACCAATTGATTTCGGCGTAGTATACCTCTTGTTCTATATCAAACTGTGCGGTGAGTGCTTTGGCTACGAGACCAAGTTCTACCATAACCTTACCATTACGGTCGGTTATAGCCAGACTCTTGGCAAAGATGTCGTTGGTACCATGAGCTACCTTCATGCCGCCTAACTGTACGCCCAGGCGCGACATGATATTCATCACGTAAGCCTTGAGTTCATATATGCTCGATGCTTCGGTGGCGTGTGCCCATGATCCTTCTACGCGATTGCCTGTAAGCCAAAGTCCCAAAAAGTGGGCTTGGCTATAAGCGTTGAGCGTATGGTCAGCTGTGTGTTTGCTTGAGTTGTAATAGTAGCAATTGCCGCTTTCGAAGAAGCGCAGGTTACTATTCTTACGATTTACGTTATGGGCAATGCTTTCAAGGCCACCAAAGAGGAGCGTTTGACGCATTACGTTGAGGTCACTACTCAGAGGGTTAAGTACGCGTACGAGTTCGTCGGCGGCGTATACCTTGAGGTCATTATAATAAGCCTCCTTCGTGAGTGAGTTATTGAGTATCTCGCGGAAGCCTTGACCCACTAATTGCTCTGCAACGATATTTTCGAGTTTGTTGGCACGGTCAACATCGCCCTTAATCGTAAGGCTTGACTTGACTGCAGTCGGGATTTCGACGTTGTTGTAACCATAGATGCGCAGAATGTCTTCTACCACATCACAGGGGCGCTGCACGTCAACACGATAGGCGGGGATTTCGAGACTAATGCCTTCGGTCGTTTCGTTGGTAATCTTCATTTCAAGCGAAGTGACGATCTCTTTGATTACTTCGACGGGAATGTCCTTACCTACGAGGTCGTGAACGTACTTATAATCTAAGTCGACGTTGAAGTGCTTAACGAGGCCTGGTGCTTCTACATCCTTTATATCCATACTAATTGTGCCACCAGCCAACTCTTTCACTAAGAGGGCTGCCACCTTGAGGGCATAGATTTGACCATCAGGGTCGATACCGCGCTCAAAGCGGAACGAAGCGTCAGTACTAAGGCCATGACGGCGTGCGCTCTTACGTATCCATGTGGGGTGGAAATAGGCGCTTTCGAGCAGTACGTCCTTCGTCGTGTCGTACGTGCCTGAGCCACGGCCACCCATTACACCAGCGATACACATGGGCGCTGAAGCGTTGCAAATGGCGAGGTCGCGATTGGTCAGTGTATGTTCTACGCCATCGAGCGTTTGGAATTTTGTGCCGTTGGGCATAGCTTTCACGACAATTTTACCGCCCTCTATCATGTCGGCGTCAAAGCAGTGAAGGGGCTGCCCGTAAGCCATCATTACGTAATTGGTAATGTCGACAATATTATTAATCGGACGCAGACCAATAGTATTGAGCTTCTCCTTCAACCATTCTGGGCTTTCCTTCACCTCGCAGCCCTTGATTGTTACGGCGCAATAGCGAGGGCAAGCTTCAGTGTTTTCCACCTCGACGTCGATATTGAGGTCGTTATTATCTACCTTAAAGGCTGATACGTCCATGCGATGAAGTGCAGTCTTTTTACCATTGCGAACGAGCCATGCGTAGAGGTCGCGTGCCACGCCATAGTGTGAGCAAGCGTCGGCACGGTTGGGGGTAATGTCTACCTCAATTACGTAGTCGCTCTCAAGACCATAATATTCAGCCGCCTTGAGGCCTACAGGCGTATCTTCGGGCAGTACAATGATGCCGTCGTGGCTATGACCTACGCCAATCTCGTCTTCAGCACAGATCATGCCTAAACTCTCAACGCCACGCAGTTTTGAGCGCTTTATGGTAAAGCATTGGTCGCCATCGTAGAGTTTAGTACCTAAGGTGGCTACGATCACCTTTTGACCTGCTGCCACATTGGGTGCGCCGCATACAATTTGCTGTGGTGTGTCGCCACCGAGGTCGACCTGACAGATATGCATATGATCGCTATTGGGGTGAGGTTCGCAACTTACGACGTGCCCTACAACCAATCCTTCTAGGCCGCCTTTGATGGCTTGAACTTCTTCCACTCCGTCTACTTCGAGTCCTTCGCTTGTTAGTGCGTCGGCCACCTCTTGTGCGGTGAGGTCGAAGTCAACGTATCCTTTCAGCCATTTGTAAGATATATTCATAATTTTGTGTTGTGACTTTAATTCTTCTTTTTTGAGGGTGTCTTGTCCGATATCTGTACCACCTATAAGTACACAATATGGACTTTACACTGCAAAGTTACGATTTTTTCTTATGTTACAAAAGGCTTACAGAGGCTTTTTAAGTGGTTACGTAATACGAAGGTTGTTTGGTTATCAGCAGGCTCATAGAGGAAATATTGTACGATTGTACAAAAAATATTTGAGAATCCTGTAATCTGAGCTTTACACCCTTAAATCCGCAACACTATAGTTTATAACTCAAGTTTTCTCTAAAAAGGATTAGTTATCGTCCACTACGTAGTGTACGTGTTTCCACTACGTAGTGGAAACACGTACACTACGTAGTGGAAACACGTACACTACTAAGTGGACGATGACAGGTCAACATTCATCAAATGGCTAAAAGCCTCCAAAAGATTCGTCCGTTGCTAAATAAACTGCAATTAACCTAAATCCGATACTTTAGTATACTATTTTTGTAGCAAATAGTTCTACTATCACGTCTAAGTAGTAACTTTGTAAAAACAAGAAAACGACATTTACACTATGAGTGCAACACCTAAACAAATTACCTTAACTACGCTTTGCGCGCTAACATTGGCCAACTTAGGCTATGCGCAACAAGTAAAGGCACAAACATACGTGGCGAAAGGCGTTTTAGTCGATTCGCTGAGCCATGAACCAGAGGCCTTTGCTACCGTACGACTCTTGGAAGGACAAAAAGCCATTAAGGTCGGTACGACCGAAGCCAACGGACGATTTAGCATTAGTGCGCCCAAAGCAGGACGCTACGAACTCGAACTCTTCGCTATGGGCAAAGCTCCCGTACGAACTCAACTAACTTTTAGCAGTACACAACAAGTCGCACAACTCGACACGCTCTATATCAAGCCTCTTAGCACGACACTCTCTTCGGCCACCGTCACAGCGCAACGTCCATTGGTGAAAGCCGAATTGGACAAAATGACGTATTCAATAGCTGACGACCCTGAAGCCAAAACGAGTACATTGCTGGAGATGCTGCGCAAGGTGCCTATGGTAACAGTTGACGGTGAAGATAATATTAAGGTGAACGGCAATAGTAGCTTTAAAGTTTACGTCGACGGAAAGCCTAACTCGATGATGAGTTCTAACCCCTCTATGATATTTAAGGCTTATCCCGCCTCTGCTATTAAGAAGATAGAAGTGATTACCAACCCCGGCGCAAAGTATGACGCTGAAGGAGTGGCCGGCGTGCTCAACATTATCACAAACACACAAAGTGGCACGAAAGGATACACGCTCACCGTAAATGCCAGTGGTGGAAATAATGGAGGAATGGGTTCGCTCATGGGCATGGCGAGTGTGGGCAAGTTTATGATATCAGCTCACTACGGAACGGGCTATAATAAACAGCCCAATACGCTGATAAGCCGTGAACGCGAAGTGTTTGCCGATGCCGTTAATCACCTTTACACAACTAACGGCATTTCTAATGGTCATGGTTTCTCCCAGTTTGGCCAACTTGATGCCAGCTATGAGTTCACACCGAAGGACTTGCTCAGCGTATCGGCAGGCATTCATGGCTATAATGGCAAAAACAACACTAACACGCTCACACAAATGATGAAGGCGAGCAACGAGCAGCTATATGCTTACAACACACACTCGCGCAACAAGAGTCTCTACCAAGGCATTAATGCTTCAGCTGACTTTCAACACACTTTTGCTGAAGAACGCAGACTTACGTTCTCTTATCGTTACAACCTCGATCCTTCCAATACGCGCGTTGAAACGACGAACTCAGACTTGCAGGGATCTCTGCCCGAAGGTTTTGAGCTACGCGACATGAAGGTTGACCCTCACAATCGTAGCTTTGAACACACCGCCCAAGCTGACTTTACTACCCCACTCGACCCCAAGCAGCACCATTCACTTGCCTTTGGCTTGAAATACATTTATCGTATTAACCGCAGCAATAGCAAGGAATATGTACGTCCCATAGGAAGCACGGATGCTGACTTCACACTCGATGAGGAACAGTCTCTCTACTTTCGCCACCGTGGCGACATCGGCGCGGCTTACGCTGAATACAATCTGGAAGTAGGAAAATGGGCCGCCATGCTGGCCAGTCGATACGAGTACTATCGCATTCAAGCCACTTATCCCGACGGCAAACGTCCTGACTTTGGCACACACCTTAACGATTGGGTGCCCTCAGTCAGTGTAGGCTTTAGCCTAAAACCTACCATGCTACTAAAAGCGGGCTATAACCTACGCATTGGTCGCCCTGACATTAGTTACTTGTCGCCTTATCGCGTTAGCTACATGCCAGAGACTGTGACATATGGCAACCCGGACCTTACCAGCGAACGAGCCCATAATCTCAATCTTTCGTACAGCACGTTTGGCCCCAAACTAACGATCAACGCTACGCTTACCTACGCTTTCTCTAACAATGGCATGGCTTCCTACAGCTTTATAAAAGACGGCATTACTCATACGACGTATGGCAACTTCCAGCACTCAAAGCAAACGACACTATCAACCTTTCTCAACTGGACGTTCGCTAAGACTACGCGCCTTAACATCAACGCTTCAGGCAGCTACAGCGACTATAAGGCGCAACGAATTAATAGTCACAACTCGGGGTGGAACGCAAGCGTTTGGGCTGGCATTAACCAAACGTTGCCTTGGCGCATAAAGGCAGCCTTGTGGGTAGGAGGCAACACTCCCGGCATTAACCTCCAAGGAAAGGACACTGGGTTCTTCTTCTACAGTTTGAACCTCAGTCGCGCTTTCTTGGCTGAAGATCGTCTATCGTTCTCCCTCTCTGCGGGCAACTTTATCAGGCGCTATCACCATTTCAAGAATCATACTACGACTGCAGAGTTCCGCTCTCTGTCTGACACGCGCGTTGACCTTATGCGCATCAGAGTCGGCATAAGTTATCGCCTTGGTTCGTTAAAGTCAACGGTGAAGAAAGTTAGTCGAAGCATTGAGAATGAGGATGTGATTAAAGCCCAATCAAGTAGTGGCGAGCAGGGCGCGCAACAACAGTAATGTAACGTGTATTACAACAAATATAACAGCCTCTCCCCCTAACCCCCT
>JBNMKQ010000078.1:0-11491 GCA_050874425.1 Alloprevotella sp. | reverse complement strand
GTATAAGATAGGCTGCACCTCGGCATAACGTTCAAACAAGTTTGACGTTCTGCACTCGGTTTGCACTATCTTTGACAGTATCGGCTGCGGCTCAGCACTTCGAGCAAGCTCGATTGCATTTTCCTTGCACGATAATTTTAGCCCGCGCCCCTAATTGCTGCGTTTGCAACATTTTGCTAGCAAGGGTGTGTCAAAATGCTCATTTTGACACACCCTCTTCAAATTGCACAATTTATCTTGTATTACTTCTTCAACTGCAAGCCAATGTACATGCCTTCGTAGTTGTTGAGGATAGAACTGATACCACTCAATGAAGTACCTTTGGCTAAGACTGAAGCACCCTTCATGAGCGTAAGCAACTTGCTGCTCTCAATCAAAAGGTTAACCTTGTTGCCCTGCTTCGTGATGCGCGGAGTCATAGAAGCTAAGCCTGCTAAATAAGTCATCTTGATCTTTTTGTTCTTCGTATCAAGCGTGTAAGTGCCTTGCAACGTGCGACCACCAATGGTAGCAGTATACGTATTGTCCTTATTGAAGGTAAAGCTACAAGCCCCTTCCTTGATACCTACCTTAGCCAACTGTGTGTTGAGTTCGCTCTCTATCTTGTTGGCTGCAATTGCACCACCAGCCTTTGCCAAAAGGTTCTCACTCTCAAAGGCGCAGTTTGAACCGCTATAACTCCAAGTGCCTACCAAGTCGCTCTGCGAGAGAGTAGAACTACTGTTCAGTAATCCACCTAACAAACTGCCTAATACAGAAGTGGTGGCCGATGATGATGAGCTGCTTGAAGATGATGAAGAGCTACTTGAACCATTCAACGCGCCATTCATCAATACTTGGCCTACGCCTTGTGCTACACTGCCACCTGTTGTACCACAGCTTGAAAGTAATACGGCTCCTGAAAGCAGAGCCAACGAAATGGATAACTTTTTCATTTTTAATATTTTGTTGTTTAGGGGTGTTCTAAAAATTCTGTTTTTAGAATGTTCTAATTCTGTCGGTTGATTTGCACCCTCTCGAAAGTGTCTTTTGGAAAGCAAACTCAGTCACATAGCCCGCTATGCTCCTTCGTTTGCTTTCCAAACATGGTGCAAGGCGAACGCAATCAAGCGTTAGCTTGAATTGCTGAGCCGCAGCCCATGTTCTCAGAGTAAAAATACACTTCCGATAGGGCACAAATCAACGCGCCAGATTTTTTAGAACACCCCTTTATTTTTTGTTCATGCAAAATTGAAAAAAAACTCCGAGATAGACAACTATCTCGGAGCTTTATAGACCAATGGGCTTGTTTTACCGACAAGCCTTTTGGTTTACTTTACCAATTTATAAGTGTGTACGCCGCCGTCGGTCAAAGTTACACGAACCAATATGGTTTGACCATTTAAGGTCACAATGGGCAAAGCTGCTTGCTTGGCACCACCCAAGGTCTGTGCAAAAATCGTGCGACCGTCCACCGTAAAGGCTTCGGCACTGCGAAGGCCAAGAGCTGATTGTACAGAAAGATGTCCACCTTCCCACTTTACTTCAGGAGCATTAGCCGTAGCGTCAACAGTTATGTTCTTTATACCCGTCACTTCAATTTCGTGACGTTGGTTAGCATCAGCATTTTCAACAATTTCGTAAATGGCTGGTACGGTGCTGCCCGTCCATGACATTCTTACTTGCTTAGCCTTCTGCTTTTGTTCTTCGGTAAAGGCTACCGTTACAATGCCACCATCGCTTACTGCTACATCAACATCAGTAAAGTCTTCACCGTCAAGTGAAACGGCAAATTTCAAGTCATTCACTGTTGCAGGGTCGCAGAAGAGGCGTAAGCCCTTAACGTATTCTGCACTCATGAGGTTGTAGACGAACTCACCTCCCTTTGACGTGCCTAAAGCATAGCCAGCTGTTGAGGTTGAGCCATTGCCATCAGTAGCAGTCTGTATCGCTTGGTTATGATTGTCGACCAAATAGGGAACTGAATTGGCCACGGCACCATTCACCTCAATCTCGTGCAAGCGCAACCACTTGTCGCATGCTTCAGACACACGAAGGCGTACATAGCGTGCAGTAATGGGCGTTACATTGTAGTTGGCATCAGTAGGAACGAAGTCAGTTGCTACAATATCAGTACCATTCTCAGATTCTGTGCCTACCACTTGATTTTGTGGCAACGACATTGAATAATACAAGGTCTTTGTACCTGCCACCTTCAGCGTGGTCCAAGTGCTATTGTCGGGCGAAACTTGCACGATAGCTTTCTTTGCATAGTCGTCGTTGGTGGTACCCATACAAATGCGCACGTTCTTTATCTCGGTGGACTTTGCCAAACGAATGGTGTAATCATCGTTCACCTTCTGGGTACGGTTGATACAGGTGTAAGTATTGTAATTACCGTCAGCCATTAACGAAGCCTCGTGTCCGTTCCAAATGCCTGCATTCTCGCTCGTAGGAACGGTAGCTGTCTGCACCTCAGCAGCCTGCGCATGATACAACTTAATATGCGTTGAACGAATACGAACCGAAACGTCTGCATCAGTAACGTTCTTCACGGCCAAGTAGCGTATAGGCGTGTTCAACGTTGTTTCAGTTTCAGTTATCTGTTGCCAGGTTTGGCCATCGGCACTTACGAAGGTGCTTAGTTGAGTGTTGTCAACATAGTCACTATTAATTTCAAGCGAAGTTATCAGCACGGCTGTAGGCAAGGCAATGCCTACGTATCCACCTGACGGAATATTCTTCTTGCCCGACATAGCAAGCGTATATGCCTCGCCATTGTCAGCCACCGAACCTGTCACACCCTCAACGTTGGTAAATACCGAGGCCTTTCTCTCTGTAAAGAGGTTGTTGGCTGCGTTGGCCTTCAAGTAGTTTGATACAAATGGTGTGAGGTAACGATAAGAGGCGTGAGTCTCGCGTGGAGAAAGTGTGATACCACTTTCACCAAAGCCCGACATGTGTTGCGTCATATATTCGCTTGCAGTCGAAAGGCGATCCGTGCCCTTTGAGCTACTCATATATGAGGTCCAAGCTGCTTCGACATCTTCTGAAGATGCACAAGCCAAATAGTCCTTTGTCAACGTGGCCAAAGCGCGCAAGCGAAGCACCCAAGGCTTAATGTCAGCATAAAGCAAGCGTTCGCCATCAACCGTTGACTCTTCAAGTGAAGACATCACATCGCAGTTGGCCACAATGTTGTCCATCAATGCATTTAAAGCTGTGGCATCGCCCTTGCTCTTGTAGTTATTAATCAACGTGTTGAGCGAAGCGGGATCGTTCTTGCTCAAGTAAGGAGCTAAGAAGCGATAAGCTTGTTGAGCAGCCTCATTGCCAGGGAAAAGTCCTTTAAACGAAGCCTCCCATGAGTTCATGTTGTCAAAGCCGCGATTGTTCCAGCTATAGTCACCAGCGGAGAAGATAGCCGTCTTTGAAGCCTCGCCTTGTTCCATAGGGTTACAGAGTATACCTTGGTTGCTGGCGGTCAGTTCGTCAGCGATTGACGAGTCATACACGTTAGGCATATCGACAAAGTTACTCTTCATGTCGAGCGGATAGATTTCGCTCGGGCCTGTGCCGTTGTCGTTGCAAGGATAGTTCCACCACCAAATGGCTTGGCGGCCAAATTGATTTTGCAGTACGTTTAAGTCGTTATTGTTGGGCACTGACCACACGCCGCCACCAGTATAATACACCGTCACGTTAGAAGGCATCGTGCTCAAAGCCTTAAAGAAACGATTGAATTGGTCCTCGCTACCCGCAAAGCCACGGCAGTAGATTTGTGGTGTAAAGCGAATGGCTTTTACCGTGTCTGCGGGGTTGGCACCTGCAGTGTTCCACTTCGCTTCAATGGCTTTCTGAATAGCCCCTACACGATCGGCAGTAAGTTGCATCGTTGCGTCATCATCAGGAATGGCTACGTCGTCGGCAAAGATAGCGAACTGACGGAAGCCTAAGTCGTACATGGAGGTGAACTTCTTCATAATGTCGTTCACAGCCGTCTCGCTATACATCAAGCTATTGCCCGGGTGAATGGCCCAAACGACGCTCACTTTCGTGTCGTGTGCAACCGAGGTAAAGTCCTTCAAGTCTTGTTGTGATACGTAGCCCGACTTCTTTTGTTGGTCGGTCAGCGTTGTGGGATAAGGTTCGCTCCACTTACCAGAGTGGTAGTAGTCACTCTTAGGACCATAGACGTAGCAGTTCATCTTATAGCGCATCATGAAGCGCAACAAGTCCTGACGCACCTCGCCAGCGTAGGGTTTACCATAGAAGCCTTCTATCACACCGCGCTCTTTCAAGTCGGCATAGTCGTTAATGGTTACAGTGGCTAAGCCTTCTGTGCCATTGTCAAGCATCTGCTCAAGCGAAGCTAAGCCATAGAAGGTGGCATCGGTGTTCTCGCCCAAAACGAGTAATTGGGCTTGACCATTTCCACCATCGGTGAGTGAAAGGATATGACGGTCGAACTTGCCCTCTTTGGTCAACACGTCGGTTGACAAATTGAGTTGCGTGGCCAAAGCGTTGCCTTGTCCGTTCGCACCATTCACACCTAAATAAACATTTGACTCGGTAGTAGAAGCTGCATCGCTAAAGTTTACAGTTACGTTGTGTGCTGCAAAAATATCTTTTACGCGATTACGAGTGGCTTCATCAATACCATTATCGCAAACGACATTTACTGTATTTGTAAAGCTAACAGTACCTGTACCTGCAGTCTGTGTGTGGGGTACAGGGTAGATTGTATACTGTCCCATCATCGTCATAGGGAAGATGAGGGCAGCCATACCAATAAGTAGGGATTTCTTTTTCATAAAGAAGGGTAAAAAGAAGATTTGTATTATAAGTAGGTGTTCAAAATTAGTTTATATTTAGATGTTCAAAATTAGCTTATATCAAAGCGGTCTCCCCAGCGCATCTTGTTCCTTGGTCTTCAATCGCATAGCCCGCTATGCTCGCTCAAACTAAGGAACAAGTTGCATCCCAATAGAGCACTTTTGATATAAACTCATTATGAGTACCTACTTATGTGTTGCAAACTTACACAAAAGTTTTGATTGTAATGGTCTTCAAGGGCATAAAAGTGTTTGTGAGAGTTTTGCACTGTTAGGATTAATTACAGTTGGTTACCCTCTACAAAAACCTCTACAACTAAAAATCCTTTTGTCAGAAAAGTATGAGCGCTAATACAACAACAAAAAATCAGCTAACTACACATTATTATATATGTGTAGTTAGCTGATTAGCTTTTAAAAACAAATAGGAAACTTATTTATCCGTTGTCAGAGATTTGTTGCAAAGCTGCAACATCTAAGAGTTTAATATAACGACCATGCACTTCGACGAGCCCTTCTGAAGCAAAGGTCGAGAGCGTTCGAATAGCATTGCTCGTTGTCATATTCGACAGATTGGCCATGTCTTCACGCGTTATGTGCAAGTCTAACGTTTCTCCGTCGTTACCATATCCATAGACATCGAGCAAATCGAGCAAAGTCTCTGCCAAACGTCCGCGTATATGCTTTTGCGTTATACTTACAATACGCTGATCTGCCTTACCTAAGTCGACCGCCAAAGCATGCATAAAGAAATGACATAAACGCACGTTTCGCTCCATTAGGCGAAACATTACACGCATTGACACGATCACTATCACGCTCTCTTCAAAAGCAGAAGCACTCGTCACATACGTTTCACCCGCCATCGAGGCACGATAACCAAAATACTGTACTGGACGCAACACGCGATTTGTCAAAGAACGACCGCCTAATCCCTCACGGTATATCTTCACCTTTCCCGAAAGAAGGCATAATAAATTGTCGGGTTGGTCGCCTTCCTTATATATTATCTCATTTTTCTTAAAACGCTCTACCCGAATATTTTCACAAAGATACTGTCGTTCATCATCATTCAGCAACTCCCATATCTCAGTCAAAGAACGAGCCGTCTTACTTTTGTCAAATTTTTCTAATCTTGTCATGGCACCTAATAATTTTAGGCTAATGTAAAATTGCGCTCATCTTATTGTGCCCTCTGTCTTACATACCACGAGACGCACTCAGATGAGTTCCTTTTTAAATAGTAAATAGATTAAGCTTTAAGTTTAGCACAAGGCAACAAAAACGCGTGATAAATTAATTAAACACTTCGTTTTTGGAAGCCCCATATAAAGCAAAGGTAGACAATACATTAAAAACTGCCAAATTTTTTATCCAATTTTGCTATCTAGTATTACAAAAACGCTAAGAAATCTATTTTTTTAAGAAAAAGGCTTCTTATCTCTACTTTTTTTCCTACTTTTGAGTGCCGTTTAGAAGAACGACAGCTACAATTCAACTAAGCCGATTGTAGACCGTATTTTACAACTGAAAACCAAATATTTACACTTCATTGCAAAATACGCCTTACAAATACGCAATAAAACAAACCTTAAAATCATCATAAACGCCATGTGCTATCTAAGATTCGATAAAGCGCAAATGACCAATCTGCAAGACTCTCTGTATAAAGAGATGCTTATTACCAACAGAACGGGCGCTTATTGCTCTACAACCTTGGTCGGGTGCAATATCAGAAAATATGACGGGTTGTTAGTTATTCCCGTGCCAGAATTAGACGATGAGAACCACGTGTTACTCTCTTCGCTTGACGAGACCATTATTCAACATGGTGCAGAATTTAATTTAGGTCTGCACAAATATCAAGGTGAGAACTATAGTCCTAAAGGACACAAATACATTGTAAGTTTTGAATGGGAGCAAGTTCCCACATGGACCTATCGTGTGGGCGGTGTACTATTACGCAAAGAACTTAGTTTCGATACTTTAGTTCACCGCATCTATGTGCGTTATACCCTATTAGATGCTCATTCTGAAACGACACTAAGAATCCGTCCTTTCTTAGCATTCCGCAGTGTGCGTCAGTGGACCCACGAAAACAACGTTGCCAACAAGAGCTACGACGAAGTTGAAAATGGTATTCGTATGTGCCTTTACCAAGGCTACCCCGACTTGTACATGCAAACGTCAAAAGCCAACGAATGGCACTATTGCCCCGATTGGTATAGAGGCATGGACTACCCCAAAGAACGAGAGCGTGGCTACAATGCTACTGAGGACTTACTCGTTCCCGGATATTTCGAAATGCCTATCAAGAAAGGCGAAAGCATCGTATTCAGCGCTGGTATTGAACCCATCAAAGCAAAGGAAATCAATGCTTTAATGGAAAAGGAGATTAGTCAAATTGACCACCGCGATAGTTTCTATCATTGCTTAGTTAACGCTGCACACCAATTTAGAGTTAGCAAGAACAATGAATCTTACATATTAGCTGGTTACCCCTGGTTCAAGCCTCGTGCACGCGACACCTTTATTTCACTACCAGGGCTTACACTCGCCATTGGTGAGAAAGAGCGCTTTGAAGAATACATGGCAACCGCTGCCAAAGGCATTCAAAACTTTATAAACAAAGAACCTATGTCGGTTGACATTTATGAAATGGAACAACCTGACACTCTATTGTGGGCCACTTGGACGATACAACAATATGCCAAATATACTTCAAGAAAAGCATGCTATGAAAAGTATGGTAAACTGTTCAAGAGCATCATGGACTATATTTGGAACGGTGAACACCCCAACCTCTTTATTCACGACAACGGATTGCTTTACGCCAACGGGCGCGACAAAGCTATTACGTGGATGAACTCTCAGTCGGGCGGCCGTCCTATCGTGCCACGTTCTGGCTACATTGTTGAATTTAATGCACTTTGGTATAATGCGCTCAAATTCTTTGAACAACTCATTGACGAGAATGGTAGCGAAGACTACCAAGGACTGAAGGCCGAAGTAGAAAAGACGGCTGAAAAGGTAGCTCAATCATTTAAAGAAGTATTCCTAAATGAATATGGCTATCTGCTGGACTACGTTGACGGACAAATGATGGATTGGAGCGTTCGCCCCAACCAACTCTTTGCCATAGCTTTCGATTATTCTCCTCTTGACATGAAGGAGCGCAAATCTGTGCTTGACATCTGTACAAAAGAGCTCGTCACGCCTAAGGGTATACGTTCGCTCTCACCGCAAAGCGGTGGATACAACCCCATGTACACAGGGCCACAGACCCAACGTGATTTAGCCTATCACCAAGGTACCGCATGGCCTTGGCTCACAGGTTTCTATCTCGAAGCCTACCTCCGCGTATACCGCATGAGTGGCGTCAACTACATAGAACGTAAACTTATCGGATTTGAAGAAGAACTCTTCTATCATTGCATTGGTACTATACCCGAATTGTTTGACGGCAATCCTCCTTTCCACGGTCGTGGTGCTATCTCGTTTGCAATGAATGTCAGTGGCATCTTACGTGCCCTCCGACTACTTGAAAAATACAATAATGCCATGGAATAAAGGGAGTAAGCGAGCACACGCTTAAGATTAAGCGTGTGCAAATTACACTCTACCATTACTCCTTACAAAACAACTAATCAAATAGCTATGAAAGTTCTCATGTTTGGCTGGGAATTTCCCCCACATATCCTCGGCGGTTTAGGAACAGCCAGCTACGGCATCACAAAGGGCTTATCAGTACAGCCCGATGTCCATATCACCTTTTGTCTACCCAAACCATGGGGCGATGAAGACAAAAGTTTTATGAACATCATCGGCATGAGCGAAACACCTATCGTGTGGCGTGATGTTGACTATGACTATGTAAAGCAACGCTTAGGAAATAAAATGTCGCCAGAGCTTTACTACGCTTTACGCGACAATATTTATGCCGACTTCAACTACCGCTTAACCGATGACCTCGGTTGCATAGAATTTTCGGGACGTTATCCCGACAACTTGCAAGACGAAATTAACAACTACTCAATCGTGGCTGGCGTTATTGCCCGACAGCAAGAATACGATATTATTCATGCTCATGATTGGCTCACCTACCCTGCTGGCATACATGCCAAAAACGTTAGTGGCAAACCTCTTGTAATTCACGTGCACGCTACCGACTTCGACCGCTCACGCGGCCATGTCAACCCCACCGTTTATGGTATTGAGAAGGATGGTATGGATTATGCTGACTGCATCATGTGTGTGTCAGAGCTTACACGACAGACCGTTATCAACCACTATCACCAAGACCCCGCCAAGGTCATCACCATGCACAATGCCGTTTACCCCTTGTCACAAGACATTCTCGACATGGTTGAAGAACGTCGCAAAGAGCATGAGCATCGCAAAGAAAAGGTGGTAACCTTCCTTGGCCGCATAACCATGCAAAAGGGGCCTGAGTATTTTGTTGAAGCTGCTTCACTCGTACTTCAACGTACACACAACATACGCTTCTGTATGGCTGGTTCGGGCGATATGATGAACGACATGATTAATATGGTTGCAGCACGCGGTATAGCCGACCGATTCCACTTCCCTGGCTTTATGCGCGGACAGCAAGTTTATGAAGCTTTTGCCGACTCCGACGTTTATGTAATGCCTTCTGTTAGTGAGCCATTCGGCATTTCACCACTTGAAGCCATGCAATGCGGAGTACCCTCTATCATTTCAAAGCAAAGTGGTTGTGCTGAGATACTTGATAAGTGCATTAAGACCGACTATTGGGACATTAATGCCATGGCAGACGCTATGTACTCAATCTGCACCAACGAATCGCTCCACCAATATTTGAAAGAAGAAGGAAAGAAAGAAGTTGACCAAATCACATGGGAGAAAGTAGGTAAACGCATCTACGACGTTTATAACCAACTCATCTAACCCCACAACACACCATTTCTTAAAATACGCATCATGAAAACAGTTTGTCTATATTTCGAGATACATCAAAATATCCACCTAAAGCGCTACCGCTTTTTCGATATCGGCACCGACCACTATTACTACGATGACTATGAGAATGCTCGCTCTATAACCGAAACGGCCGAACGCTCATACGTGCCTGCACTGCAAGCACTCATCGAAATGGCTCACGCTAATCCGGGTGAGTTTAAATGTGCCATTTCACTCTCAGGTTGCGCTATCGAACAACTTGAGAGCCATGCACCTCAATGCATTGAACTCTTGCAAGAACTTAACAATACAGGTTGTGTAGAATTTCTTGCCGAACCTTATTCACATGGTTTCTCTTCACTCATCAACGAAGAAACCTTCCGTGACGAAGTGACCCGTCTTTGTCAAAAAGTAAAGTCTCTCTTCGGTCAAGAGCCCAAAATTTTCCGTAACTCATGTCTTATCTACTCTGACGACATTGGTGAACTCGTAGCCTCAATGGGCTTTAAGGGTATGTTGGCCGAAGGCGCTAAGCACGTGTTAGGTTGGAAGAGCCCTCACTTTGTTTATAATTGCTGCCGCGACCCACGCCTCAAACTTCTACTTCGCGACTACTCTCTCTCTGAGGACATCTCTTTCCGCTTTAACGACTCTTCGTGGAGCGAATATCCCCTCTTTGCTGATACCTACGCTGATTGGATAGCCCAACTACCCGAAGAAGAACAGGTAGTAAACATCTTTATGGAACTTTGCGCCTTAGGCATTTTCCAACCGCTGTCATCAAACATTCTGGACTTTATGAAGGCGCTACCCGCGCAATTCAAGAAGCGCGGTATCACTTTCAGCACTCCCTCAGAAATTTGTGGCCGTGTAAAGTCCGCAGGCGATCTTACTGTCACCTACCCTACCTCATGGGTGGACGAAGAGCGCGACCTCTCACCATGGCTGGGCAACGTTATGCAACGCGAAGCCTTTAACAAACTCTACTCTATTGCCGACCGCGTACGCATCTGTCGTGACCGTCGTTTGATGCAAGACTTTGATTACCTTCAAGCGTCTAACAACTTACGCTTCATGAGTACAAAGGCCAACAGCTATGGTGGCTATCGAGGCATTTATGACTCTCCCTACGATGCATTCACCAACTACATGAACATTCTTGGTGACTTCATCACACGTGTAAACGATCGCTATCCGCTCGACATTGACAACGAGGAACTCAACTCTCTGCTTACAACCATCAAGAACCAAGGTGATGAACTCGAAATCAAAAACAAAGAAATTTCGAAGTTGCAAAACATGTTGGCACGTTATGAAAAGGAGGAAGCACCTGAAGCTGAAGTCATTCCTCATGATGACGAGCAGCCTACCAAAAAGGTGGCTCCCAAACGAACTGCAACACGCAAAACTGCTACAAGGAGTAAAAAAGCGTCTAAGTAAGCGTAAAAAAAATAACTTCTGCATTTTTGAGATAGAACGAACTGAAAATTGCAGAAGTTATTTTTTAAAGGGTGTTCTAAAAACAGAATTTGGGTCTATGTTGATTCGTGTGGGTAAACAGTAATTTATCGATGAGATGCGCCACGAACGCGCCTACGTAACGCGTGCTAATGTTGTAAACTCAAGGAAAAAAGGTAATTTTGTGAACGAATAGTTCACCAGTGAAATCCGAAAACATCCGTGTAAAAAAGCGTAAAGAAATCCGTGTCTCCGTGAAATCCGTGAGAGACTAAAGT
>JBNMKQ010000077.1:0-11519 GCA_050874425.1 Alloprevotella sp. | reverse complement strand
TTATCAAACAGACAAAGATTAATGAAAAGATTAACGAAAAAGATTAATGAGACGATTAATGAGACGATTAATGGAAAGATTAATGATAGATTAATGAGACATTAATGTTAACAAAAGCGCGTAGCGCAAAAAAACTTTACGTTACGCGCTTCGCGCTTAGTTTTAAACATTAATGTTTCATTAATCTATCATTAATCTTTTTCATTAATCTTTTCATTAATCTTTTTCATTAATCTTTTCATTAGTTTTCTCGTTAATTATTTCATTAGTTTTCTCGTTAATTATTTCATTAATTTTTTTCGTTAATGATTAGTTGATGTTTATTCATGTTTTCTTCGATGATTTTGTTGTTTAAAAAAATGCAAAGTTAGCTTTGCAAGTTTCGATACAACTTTGTACCTTTGCCTTGAATTTACAGAAACCAAATTACAAATGGAGACGTTTTTCAAGTCACACGCCTACTTAATGGAGCACTTCAATGCTCCCGTGCGCCGCTCGTTGATGGATACCATCGATTGGAGCTACCGCATGATAGGCATCAAAGGACCGCGAGGTGTGGGACGCACTTCCTTCCTTTTGCAGTACGCCAAAGAGAACTTTGACGTACGCCTTCATCAGTGTTTATACATCAATCTCAATAGCTTTTACTTTCAAGCACACGGCATTGTCGACTTTGCTGGGCGCTTCATGGCCGAGGGCGGACAAGTGTTGCTCATCGACCAAGCCTTTAAGCTCCCAGGTTGGCGCGAACAATTGTGTGAGTGCTATCATAAGTATCCTTACCTCCGTATTGTCTATACCACTACTTCGGTGAATGCCGATGAGGGCGAGGACACTTCAGAGTTAGCATCTATCAGCCGCGTATACGTTCTCCATGGCTTCTCATTCCGCGAATACATCAATTTGCAAACCAACCAAGAGTTTGATGCTTATACGTTCGACCAATTATTGGCCGACCACGACCAAATCTTGAAGACGATACTGCCGAAGGTGCAGCCTTGGCACTACTTCCAAGACTATTTGCAACACGGCTATTACCCCTTCTTCCTCGAAAATCATAACTTCACCGAGGCCTTGCTTAAGGCGATGAATAACATGATTGAGGTTGACCTATTGCTGAACAAGCAAATTGAGTTGAAATACCTATCACGTATAAAGAAGTTGCTTTACCTCTTGGCCATTGGCGACCCTGCTGCGCCTAACGTAAGTAAGTTGGCGCAAGAGATTGGCACGTCACGTGCTACGGTGATGAACTACCTGAAATACTTGGAGGAGACACGCCTTATTAATATGGTACACCATGAGGGCGAAACCTTCCCCAAGAAGCCGGCTGCTATCTACCTGCATGATGCCAACTTGATGTATGCACTTTACGAAAACTGCATGACGGAGCAAACCATTATGGAAACGTACTTTGTCAACTGCTTGTGGCGCCACCACACGGTCAACAAGGGCAAGCGCTTAGGTATGTTCCGCATCAACAATACGACCAACATCTGTGTGTGCGACAAAGCCCGCCGCGTTCGCACCGCTGCCGACACTATCTACGTGAAATACAATACCGATGTAGGTCGTGAAAATGAAATACCTCTCTGGCTGTTTGGTTTTTTGTATTGACGCAGCGCGTCAATACAAAAAACCAAACAGCCAGAGAGAATGTGCAAATGTGTGAATGTGCAAATGTGAGAATGATTTGATGCTTTAATAGAAAGGGATTTATTGCGTAGTACATTAAATGCAAATAATCATTGTCAGTTAACCCCCTTTTGATGTAAAAATATG
Source organism: Alloprevotella sp. (assembly GCA_050874425.1). Lineage (GTDB taxonomy): Bacteria > Bacteroidota > Bacteroidia > Bacteroidales > Bacteroidaceae > Alloprevotella. The sequence continues at coordinate 9,737 of JBNMKQ010000077.1, read as the reverse complement.
GCGATTGTACGTAAAACGGGTAATGTAATAGTAGACTTATCGTTTGAGTTTGGAATTTTAATACAACGCTATTGTGATAAGTTGACGGCTCTACATCGATACTCTATAGCCAATCAGCTAAGCCGCAGTGCGACGTCAATAGGAGCGAATGTTGCTGAAGCACAAAGTAGCGAAAGTGCATCAGATTTCATTCATAAGATGAAGATTGCGCAAAAGGAAGCACATGAAACCGAATATTGGCTGAAGATTTGCAAATTTTCCGAAGGCTATGAATATGATGTAGTATTTGAAGAGCAACTTGAAGCGATTATTCGTGTTATAGGAAAAATCATTCACACTACGCACATGCGAACGAACGTTCCTTTTTGAATAAAAGTAAACATAACATATTCTATTTAATATATTGACATTGTAAAATTACAATAAGTGTAACATGAGAATGTTTGTGCATTAATTTATTTGCACATTTGCACATTCGCAATTGAGCTATTAAAGCATTAATTCATTTGCACATTTGCACATTTGCAGATTTGCACATTCGCTCATTTGCACATTTGCACATTCTCACATTTGCACATTATTGTAATTTTGCAGGGCAAAATTACAATTATGGCAAACAAGAAGTTTATTACTTGTGACGGTAACCAAGCTGCTGCGCACATTGCGTACATGTTTTCTGAGGTTGCTGCCATCTACCCCATCACTCCGTCATCACCTATGGCTGAGCACGTTGACGAATGGTCTGCACAAGGACGTATCAACCTCTTCGGTGATACTGTAAAGGTGCAAGAAATGCAAAGTGAAGGCGGTGCTGCAGGTGCAGTACACGGCTCTTTGCAAGCTGGTGCGCTCACCACAACCTTTACAGCATCTCAGGGCTTGCTCCTGATGATACCTAATATGTACAAGATTGCAGGTGAATTGCTCCCCTGCGTATTCCACGTATCAGCTCGTACTTTAGCTTCTCACTCACTCTGTATCTTCGGCGACCACTCTGACGTAATGGCTTGCCGCCAAACAGGTTTCGCTATGTTGTGCGAAGGATCTGTACAGGAAGTTATGGACCTCTCTGCCGTAGCTCACCTCGCAGCCCTTGAGACTCGCGTACCTTTCATCAACTTCTTCGACGGCTTCCGTACTTCACACGAGTATCAGAAGATCGAAGTAATGGATCAAGAGGACATTCGTCCACTCGTTCCTATGGACAAGGTAGCAGAGTTCCGCAGCCGTGCCCTCACTCCTGAGCACCCCGTAGCTCGCGGTATGGCTGAAAACCCCGAAACCTTCTTCGCTCACCGCGAAGTATGCAATCCTTACTACGACTCAGTGCCCGCAGCCGTTGAGAAGTACATGGCTGAGATTAGCAAGATTACTGGTCGCGAATACAAGCTCTTCAGCTACTATGGTGCTGACGACGCTGAGCGCGTAATCATCTGCATGGGTTCTGTAACCGAGGCTGCTCGCGAAGCTATCGACTACCTCAACGCTAAGGGCGAGAAGGTAGGTATGGTAAGCGTTCACCTCTATCGTCCCTTCTCAGTTAAGCACTTGCTCGCTGCTGTGCCCAAGACATGTAAGAAGATTGCTGTACTCGATCGTACAAAGGAACCCGGTGCTAACGGTGAACCTCTTTACCTCGACGTTAAGGATGCCTTCTACGACGTTGAAGATCGTCCCCTCATCGTGGGTGGTCGCTACGGCTTAGGCTCTTGCGATACTACACCTACAATGATTATCTCAGTGTACGACAACCTCGCATTGCCCGAACCCAAGGATCACTTCACACTCGGTATCGTTGATGACGTTACCTTCCACTCTCTCCCCTTGGAGAAGGAAATGGCACTCGGTGGCGAAGGTATCTTCGAAGCTAAGTTCTATGGCCTCGGTGCTGACGGTACGGTAGGTGCTAATAAGAACTCTATCAAGATTATTGGTGACAACACCGACAAGTATTGCCAAGCCTACTTCTCTTACGACTCTAAGAAGTCAGGTGGTTTCACTTGTTCACACCTCCGCTTCGGCGATCACCCCATTCGTTCAACTTATCAGATTAAGACACCTAACTTCGTAGCATGCCACGTACAGGCTTATCTCCACATGTACGACGTGCTCCGTGGTCTCCGCGATAATGGTACCTTCTTGTTGAACACCATTTGGGAAGGCGATGAGTTGGCCAAGAACTTGCCCAACAACGTAAAGCGCTACTTCGCTGAACACAATATCACCGTTTACTACATCAACGCTACTAAGATAGCTCAAGAGATTGGCCTTGGCAATCGTACCAACACCATTCTTCAGTCAGCCTTCTTCCGCATCACAGGCGTTATCCCCGTTGACTTGGCCGTAGAGCAGATGAAGAAGTTCATCGTTAAGTCATACAGCAAGAAGGGTCAAGACACTGTCGACAAGAACTATCAAGCTGTTGATCGTGGTGGTGAATACAAGCAACTCACTGTTGACCCCGCATGGGCTACACTCCCCGAGGACGAGAAGATTGTACGCGATGAACCCGCTTTCATCTCTGACATGGTACGTCCTATCAACGCACAGAATGGTGATCTCCTCCCCGTTAGCGCCTTCAAGGTATCTGAAGACGGTACTTGGCACCAAGGCACTGCCGCTTACGAGAAGCGTGGCGTAGCAGCCTTCGTTCCCGTATGGCACAAGGAGAACTGTATCCAGTGTAACAAGTGTGACTTCGTATGTCCTCACGCTGCTATCCGTCCGTTCGTACTCACTGACGACGAGCTCGCTGGCTTCAAGGGCGAAACTATCGAGATGAAGGCTCCTGCTGCTATGAAGGGTATGCACTTCGTACAGCAAGTTGACGTTATGGACTGCCTCGGTTGCGGCAACTGTGTTGACGTATGTCCCGGCTTGAAGGGTAACAAGGCACTCGAAATGGTTCCCCTCGAAGGTCAAGAGGCTGAAGCCGACAACTGGACTTACTGCACTACTAAGGTAACAAGTAAGCAACACTTGGTTGACGTGAAACTCAACCCCAAGAACTCTCAGTTCGCAACTCCGTTGTTTGAGTTCTCTGGCGCTTGCTCTGGTTGCGGTGAGACTCCTTACGTGAAGCTCGTTAGCCAACTCTTCGGTGATCGTCAGATGGTAGCTAACGCTACAGGTTGTTCTTCAATCTACTCTGGCTCTATCCCCTCAACTCCTTATACTACGAACGAGAAGGGTCAAGGTCCTGCATGGGCTAACTCATTGTTCGAAGACTTCTGCGAGTTTGGTATGGGTATGATCCTTGCTAACAAGAAGATGCGTGCACGCATCCAGAAGTTGTTGCAAGACGTTATTGCTACCGAAGAAGCTCCTGCAGAATACAAGGCAGCTGCTCAAGAATGGATTGATGGTCAAGACGATGCAGTAGCAAGCCGTGCAGCCGCTGAGAAGCTCGAGCCTATGATTAAGGCTGGTGCTGAGAAGGGTTGCGAAACTTGCCAACAACTCGCTGAGTTGAGCCACTTCCTCACCAAGCGTAGCCAATGGATTATCGGTGGTGACGGTGCTTCTTACGATATCGGTTACGGCGGTCTCGACCACGTACTCGCAAGCGGTGAAGACGTTAACATCCTCGTACTCGATACAGAGGTTTACTCTAACACAGGTGGTCAGGCTTCAAAGGCAACTCCTGTTGGTGCTATCGCACAGTTCGCTGCTGCTGGTAAGCGCGTAACAAAGAAGGACCTCGGCTTGATGCAGACTACTTATGGCTACATCTACGTAGCTCAAGTAGCTATGGGTGCTGACCAAGCTCAGTGCTTGAAGGCCATGAAGGAAGCTGAAGCTTATCACGGACCTTCACTCATCATCGCTTACGCTCCATGTATCAACCACGGTTTGAAGATTAAGGGTGGTATGGGTCGTAGCCAAGCTGAAGAGGCTCGTGCCGTAGCTTGCGGTTACTGGCACTTGTGGCGTTTCAACCCCGAACTCGCTGACCAAGGTAAGAACCCCTTCACACTCGACTCTAAGGAGCCCGATTGGGATAAGTTCCAAGACTACCTCGACCACGAGGTTCGCTTCCTCTCATTGAAGAAGGCATTGCCCGAACAGGCTCAAGAGCTTTACGACGAAACGAAGCGCGCTGCTCAGCGTCGCTACGCTTCTTACATTCGTAAGACGAAGGAAGACTGGTCACTCCCTCAAGAGTAATCACTTCTATGCGTAATTAAACGCATTAAATAAATAAAGCGCATCTCATTGCCACGTAGCATTGAGATGCGCTTTTGTGTAACATTTAATCACTGATAAATTGCAGTTTTACCCACACTATTCGTTATAGAGCCAATTGTAAACTGCAATTTACGTGTTCTACGTAACGTGTGCCTCTTCCTATAGATTGTCGTTGTCTTTAAATATACATCTATACTATATTTGTTTTCCTTTATTTTATTTGTACTTTTGCCATGTAAGCCAACTTTCTTGCAGCATAAAATAGAAGACATCTCCTTGTTAAAACATTATAGCTGCAATATGAAAGAATAAATACTAACAACCAAAATAGCAAATTATGCTTGATATGAATGATAAAGAAAGAGCCATTCGTTGCATTGTTCATACTGCAGTAAAGTCTTATGCAACGGGCTTTTCAACTCGTCATCTTAACGAATATGATAAAGAGGATGGAGTTATCAACATGAAAATACACAACGTGTTTATTGCTGCACTCGGACCAGAAATACAATATTATTCAGCTTTGGCACGTTCACTTGATAGCTCTTTGGGCAATATGATTGAAGATATGGCTATAAGCATTGCCAAACTGAACTATACAGTAGAACAGCACGTAGAGGGTACATTGTATAATGAGCAAACTGACTACATAGCTGAGTTACTTGAGCAATATAAAAGAAAAGAGAATAGACGCAAGCCCCAATCAGCAGATTATTTAGGCATATCGCAAATGAGAGGCATTGCTCATACAAAACGTCATGAGAGTGATTATTATCTTATTGATGATGAGACCAATATGCACTATCTTATAGAACTTAAAATAGGTGGAGATCTTGACAATAAAAAGGCACGGTCTGAAAAGGAGGCTCTTCTTGAACAGTACTGCATACTTACCAATGAACTAGGTTCAGAAGATAAGGTTAAGATACTCTTTGCAACAGCATACAATCGCTATGGCGAAGGTAAACCATGGACTCAAGGCCGAGTTCGTCAATTCTTTTCAGACGACGAACTTTGTATTAGCAAAGATTTTTGGAACCTTGTATGCAAATCGGACAATGGCTACAATATTGTTATTGACGAATATCAGAAGAATGCATCTTATATAAATGATGCTCTTAACGAAATTAAGGATCTGTACCTTCCTAACGACTAACGAGTAAATGAAAGACCCCAATTGGCGCAAATGTGTGTTAAGAGCCGATAGTAGGGATATTATAAAAAGAATACCTGATAATTCTATCGACTTCATATTGACAGATCCCCCCTATAACTTAGGGCAGCATTCAACAGGTAATATACCATTGCCAGGTCGCTCTGCTATGAATAATGATGTTGCAGAGTGGGATATGATTGATTTTAATCCTGAGGAATGGGCTGATGAGTTTATTCGTATACTTAAACCTACGGGAAATCTCTTTATCTTTACCTCTTATAATCAACTTGGTCGGTGGTATAATTGCCTTGACCATAGGTTCGACACATCAAACTTCATGATATGGCATAAGACAAATCCTGCACCCAAAATTTTCAAAGCTGGTTTTTTGAATAGTTGTGAAATGATTTTTACATGTTGGAATAAGAAGCATACATGGAATTTTATTTCACAAGCAGAAATGCATAACTTTATTCAAAGCCCAATATGTATGTCACCAGAGCGTTTAAAAGATCCAAAACATCCTGCTCAAAAGCCAGTGTCTATCCTAAAAAAAATGATACAAATAGCCTCAAATGAAGATGACATTATTTTTGACCCTTTTATGGGAGTCGGTTCAACAGGTGTGGCTGCATTGGAATTAAATAGACGATTTATTGGTGTTGAACTTGATGAATCCTATTTTAATGCTGCAAAGAAGCGAATAGAGTATACATTAACTACATGCACAAAACAGACAACAATGCCCACTACGTATAAATTAAAAGAAGAAAACACAACGAAAGTATGTGATGCAAGCGTTGCATATCAAGGAAACCTGTTTGATTTAGAAAACTTCTTTTGCCCTGCACAAAAGTTGACAATTGCAGCACCCTGTTCAGATTCAGGGCTTCAGCCATTATTAAAATGGCCAGGAGGCAAAGAAAAAGAATTGAAGTATATCATTCCCAATATGCCTCCTTTCAAAAGATACTTTGAGCCTTTTGTCGGGGGTGGTTCTGTATTCATGGCAATGAAAGCCAAAGAATACTTTATCAATGACGCATCATCTGAATTAATTTCTTTGTATAATAATATTGCTTTGACAAATGAAGATTTCTTCAGGTATGTGGAATTAATGGATAAATCATGGCAAAATTGCGTTGCATTTTTTAATGCCAACGACATTCTGGTTAAGAAATATCTCGAATATCGAGAGAATCTTTTCACAAAAGAAGAATTAAAAAAGTTTATACATGAGTTCTGCATAAATAAGCAGGAAGAGATAATTGCTATATTAGGAAGCGAATTTGCCTCATTGCCTTCTATTATTATGAAAGAAATGGAGACAAATCTTTTCCGAAAAATGGCTCGTATGCACGAACTTGAAATAAAGAAGCACTTACTTCCAGAAAAAGATTTAGATGCCAATATCGAGACAGCTATAAAAAGCGCTCTATATATGAATTATCGTTATCTGTATAACGACAATGGCATAAAAGATTCTAATCCAACATTACATTGTGCTCTGTTCTATTTTATGCGTAATTATGCTTATAGTGGCATGTTCAGATATAGTAGCAAGGGACTATTTAATGTGCCGTATGGAGGAATAGCTTATAATAGTAAGCTAATGGCGAAGAAGTTGAATTATTATCGTTCTGCAGCAGTTATTAAGCACTTCTCTGAAACCAATATATATAATCTTGATTTCGAGGATTTCTTAAAAACAACAAGTCCGACGGCTGAGGATTTTGTGTTCCTAGATCCACCATACGATACAGAGTTTAGCACGTACGCACAAAACGCCTTTACTAAGGCTGACCAAGAAAGACTTGCCAATTATATGATTAAAGAATGTCGTGCGAAGTGGATGATGATAATCAAAAATACTGATTTTATTTATAATCTCTATAATAAAGAGGGTATAAAGATTAGAACTTTTGATAAAAAATATCTCGTAAGTTTCATGAATAGAAATGAAAAAGAAGTAACTCATTTACTCATAACGAATTACTAATGAGTTCGCTTCTTGGGGAGAGTAGTTTTGTTTCAACTTTAGGAATACAAAGCCTAAGATAGGCTCCGGATTAGAGAGTCAACTACATAGTGCAATGTTGCATCTGTTAGTTGACTCTTTAACTCTTTTGCTCTCGTCTATGTTATTTTTTATTATAGCTTAAAACGAACGTTTGGGTGTAACAAATATAATCTTTATATTTGCCCTACAATACATAAAATTATTACGACTGATTATGAAAAAGATTCTTTTCATCTTGATTATGCTTTGTGCTACTATCGGTGCACAGGCACAAAAGTTCGCACTTGTCGACATGGAATACATCTTGAGCAACATTCCAGCTTACGAACGTGCCAACGAACAGTTAAATCAAACCTCCAAGTCATGGCAAGCTGAGGTAGAAGCGCTCAATACGAAGGCTCAAACCTTGTATAAGAACTATCAAAACGAAAGTGTATTTTTGAGCGATGCCCAAAAGAAAGAGCGCGAGAAGGCCATCGTCGATAAAGAAAAAGAGGCTGCTGACCTCAAGAAGAAGTACTTTGGTCCAGAAGGCGAACTCTATAAGAAGCGCCAAAGCCTCATTGAACCCATTCAAGACGAGATTTATAATGCCGTAAAAAGCATAGCCACAGCTCGCGGCTTCCAACTTATTCTCGATCGTGCTTCTGACACTGGCATAATCTTTGCCTCACCCAGCATCGACATCAGTAACGAAGTCTTAGCCAAGTTAGGCTATGCACAGTAATAAATTTAGTGATATTTTATAGCAAGCAGTGCGCAACTATAGGCTTGCCCATAGTTGCTGCGTTGCTTGTTTTGTTTATTACGTATATATATGTTAGCCACCCCTTTTTCTTCCCCTCTATATCTATTAGCTAAACCAGCCGGCTCACGTTGCAACTTAGCTTGTAAGTATTGTTACTATCTCGAAAAGTCTAAACTCTATGCCGACTCGCCCAACGAAGTAATGAGCGACGAACTGCTCGAAAAGTTTATTCACGACTATATCGAAGCGCAAACCATGCCACAGGTGCTCTTTACTTGGCATGGAGGCGAAACACTCATGCGCCCCCTTGCTTTTTACAAAAAAGTAGTAGAGTTGCAACGCAAATATGCTGCAGGTCGCACCATTGACAATTGTATTCAGACCAATGGCACCTTACTGACCGATGAGTGGTGTGAATTTTTCCGTCGCGAAGGGTGGCTCGTAGGGGTAAGCATTGACGGTCCACAAGAGTTTCATGACGAATATCGTCGCAATCGTGGCGGACGTCCCTCGTTCAATCAAGTAATGCGGGGCATACGTTTACTCAATAAGCATGGGGTAGAGTGGAACGCTTTAGCCGTAGTCAACGACTTCAATGCCGACTATCCGCTCGACTTTTATCACTTCTTTAAAGAGATAGGTTGCCATTACATACAATTCACTCCTATTGTCGAACGCATACAGCAGCATGCTGATGGTCGTACCCTTGCGGCTGTCGATGAGGCGGGCGAGGGCGGACTCATGGAGTTTAGCGTGACTCCTCAGCAATGGGGCAATTTCCTTTGCACCCTATTTGACGAGTGGGTGCGCAATGATGTCGGCAACTATTATATTCAGCTCTTCGACTCAACCCTTGCCAATTGGGTAGGTCAGCAGCCAGGTATTTGCACTTTGGCCAAAACGTGTGGTCATGCTGGAGCAATAGAGTGGAATGGTGATGTCTATTCGTGTGACCACTTCGTCTTTCCGCAGTATAAGTTGGGCAATATCAAGACGGCTTCCCTTATCGACATGATGTATTCTCCTCGCCAGCAAACCTTTGGTCAAGCTAAACAGAAGTCTTTGCCCCGACAGTGTCGCGAATGTGAATATCTCTTTGCCTGCAATGGGGAATGTCCTAAAAATCGCTTCGCCCATACCGCAGATGGTGAACCCGGACTCAATTACCTCTGTCAGGGTTATCACCAATTTTTCCAACACGTAGCTCCCTATATGGATTGGATGAAGCACGAACTCCTCAACCAGCGTCCTCCCGCAGCCATCGTTGAAGCTTTGCAAGCTAATCCACATTTGTTTGATTAATTCTATAAGTAGGTTTTCAAATTTATTATGGGGTGTTCTAAAAACAGAATTTTTAGAACACCCCTTAATAAATTTGAACACCTACTTATTATATAAGCGGTTTTACATTTTTCTGATCTCCTCTACAAAAACCTCTACAGCCTCCAAATACCGGTATTTCTTTCCAAAAGTCCTTACATGTTTTTACCACCGACGTTTTCCCTTTCATGTTTCACTTTTATGTTTTATCTCATTGAAAATCAAGCGTTTCAAGAGGTGAAACATAGCGTTTCAATGTTTCATTTTATGTTTCAATGTTTCATTTTTTATTTACCACACCCTTT
>JBNMKQ010000076.1:0-11557 GCA_050874425.1 Alloprevotella sp. | reverse complement strand
TTGATACAACAGGAAATGACATGGTTTGACCCGACAACATTTGAAGCATCCAGACTTATGTATTGGCCTTCTTGCTGTGCTGATAGTTACTTTGTTTATCAGGCAGAGATGCAAAACATTGTGGTGAAAATGAAGGATGAGTTGGAGCAGATTAAGGAACAAGTGCTCAACGTAATGTAATGCAACGAATTATGTCAAAGATTATTATATTCTCAGCTCCTTCAGGGAGCGGAAAGAGCACCATTATAAACTATTTGATGCAGCAAGGGCTGAATTTGCACTTCTCAGTGTTGGCCACCAGTCGCCCTCCGCGTGGAGCAGAGCAGAATGGGGTGGAGTATTATTTCCTTACGCCCGAAGACTTTAAACAACGCATCGCGCAAGGTGAGTTCTTGGAATACGAAGAGGTATACAAAGACCGCTTTTATGGAACGCTGAAGTCGCAAGTAGACGCGCAACTCGCTAAGGGAGAGAATGTAGTGTGCGATGTAGACGTGTTAGGCGGACAGAATATAAAGAAGCATTATGGCCAACGAGCTTTGAGCCTCTTTATTCAGCCCCCCTCAATCGAAGCCTTGCGTCAACGTTTGGAAGGACGCGGTACGGATTCGCCAGAGGTAATTAACGACCGCATTGCTCGTGCAGAGTTCGAACTCTCGTTTGCTGATAAGTTTGACCACGTAGTGGTGAATGATGACTTGCAGCAGGCACAAGCAGAGGCATTGGCGCTCATTCAAAACTTCTTAAAGGACGAATGATTAAAAGGGTAGCACTATTTGGTGGCTCGTTCAATCCCGTCCATAACGGACATATCGCATTGGCTGAGGCAGTGCTTACAGCTCGATTGGCCGATGAGGTGTGGCTGATGGTGTCGCCACAAAATCCATTAAAGCAACAGGCAGATTTGTGTGCGGAAACGACTCGCTTGCGTATAGCACAAAAAGCCTTGTCGGGAAGAGAACGGATAAAGGTGAGCGACTTTGAGTTTCATCTGCCGCGTCCGTCGTATACTTGGAACACCTTGCAAGCGCTGCATGAGGCATATCCCGATGTGACGTTTAGCTTATTAATAGGAGGCGATAATTGGCAATGCTTTCATAAGTGGGCACATTACGCAGAGATTTTAGCCAATTATTCTATTATTGTCTATCCGCGTGCAGAGAGTGAGGTGGATGAACAGCTGTTGCCAGCTAACGTGACGTTGCTACATGTGCCGCTTTTCCCCTTTAGCTCGACTGATGTTCGTGATAAAGTAAGACGTGGTGAATGCATAACCTCGTATGTGCCAAAGGCGGTGTGTGATGATATAATAAAGGCTTATACACATGGCGAAAGCGTGTGAGATTTACACTTCGAAGTGAAATAAATTGTGCAAAACTTTTGTATTTCAATAAATTGTAGTACCTTTGCACCGCAATTTTGCAAAGAAAACCCTATTAATTCATTAAAATCATTATGATGAATCAGTACGAGACCGTTTTCATTATGACTCCCGTTTTGTCTGACCAACAGATGAAGGAAACGGTCGAAAAGTTCAAAGGTATTCTCACCGACGCTGGCGCTGAGATTATCAATGAAGAGGAGTGGGGCCTCAAGACGATGGCTTATCCCATTCAGAAAAAGTCCACTGGCTTCTACGAATTCATCGAGTTCAACGCTGCTCCTGAAGTAGTAGCTAAGCTCGAAGTTGCTTATCGTCGCGATGAGCGCGTAATTCGCTACCTTACAGTGAAGAACGAGAAGTACGCAGCTGAATATGCAGCAAAGCGTCGTAACAAGTTTAACAAGAAGGAGGACTAATAAAATGGCACAAGCACAATCTGAAATTCGTTATTTGACTCCCCCCACAGTGGACGTCAAGAAGAAAAAGTATTGCCGTTTCAAGAAGAGCGGTATTAAGTATATTGACTACAAGGATCCTGAATTCTTGAAGAAGTTCTTGAACGAACAAGGTAAGATCCTTCCCCGTCGCATCACCGGTACTTCATTGAAGTATCAGCGTCGTGTAGCTCAAGCCGTTAAGCGTGCTCGCCACTTGGCTCTTCTTCCTTTCGTAACCGATTTGATGAAATAATAACAGAGGAGGTAATAAGATATGGAAATCATTTTGAAAGAAAACGTTATTGGTCTGGGTTATAAGGACGATATCGTAACTGTAAAGGACGGCTACGGCCGCAACTACCTTATTCCTACTGGCAAGGCTGTTATTGCATCAGAATCTGCTAAGAAGGTACTCGCTGAAAACTTGAAGCAACGTGCTCACAAGTTGGCTAAGATTAAGGCTGACGCTGAAGCGCTTGGTCAGAAGCTTTCTGCTATCGAACCTATCAAGATCGCTACTAAGGTTAGCTCAACGGGTGCTATCTATGGTTCTGTTAACGCTCTTCACATCGCTGAAGCCCTCTCTAAGCTTGGCTTCGATGTAGATCGTAAGATCATCACTGTTAAGGACGTTAAGGAAGTTGGCACTTACACTGCTACGGTTCACCTCCACAAGGAAGTTTCAGTTGAAATTCCTTTCGAGGTTGTAGCTGAAGAGGCTTAATCTTTTCTTCACTTTAGTGAATTAAATCAATCCTATAACAAGTAACACTTTTTGCTATATGTAAAGGTGTTACTTGTTATTTTTTTGTCTTGTAAGAGCTTATGCGTTATTTTATATATCTCTCGTATGACGGCACGGCCTATCATGGTTGGCAGGTGCAGCCCAATGCGGTGAGCGTACAGCAAAAGTTAAATGAATGTTTGGCTAAACTGCTTCGGGGGCGAAACTCTGATGTGACTGGGGCAGGACGCACTGATGCGGGTGTACATGCCCACATGATGGTGGCACATTTTGATATTGACGAACTGATAGATGGGGCTTGGCTGACCGATAAACTTAATCGTATACTCCCTCCAGATATTGCAGTAAGTCGGGTGGTAAGAGTAAAGGACGAAGCCCATGCACGCTTTGATGCACAATCGCGCACGTATCATTATTGGATATATACGCGTAAAGATCCCTTTAACCGTCAGTATGCAACGCGTATAACGTTCTCACTCGATTTTGATAAAATGAATGAGGCGGCTCATTACCTTACGACCGTGAGCGACTTCACCAGTTTTTCGAAGTTACACACCGATGTGAAAACGAACATTTGCAGTGTAAAGCATGCAGAATGGACAAAGGTAGGAGATGACTTGTGGCAGTTTGAGATTACGGCCGATCGTTTCTTGCGCAATATGGTGCGAGCCGTTGTGGGCACTTTGATAGAAGTAGGGCGAGGACGCTTGTCGTTGGAAGACTTTAAAAGTGTTGTTGCACTGAAAGATCGTTGTGCGGCAGGTGACTCTATGCCCGGTAATGCGCTATCGTTGGTTGACATTCAGTACAGTGATGACTTATTCGAAGTAGAGTAGTAGTGTATGTGGGTAATCTTAGCTTTTCTTTCAGCTTGTCTGTTGGGCTTTTATGATGTCTTTAAGAAGAAGTCGTTAGCCGATAATGCCGTGCTACCTGTTTTGATGATAAACACTGTGGTCTGTGCCCTCTTCTTTCTACCCTTAATCGTTGCTTCCGTTTGTGGTTGGAGTGGGGTAGTACCTAATGGGGGATGGCATGAACATTCTTTGGTATTAATCAAAGCTGTTATCGTTCTTTCATCATGGGTCTGTGGCTATTATGCGATGAAGCATTTGCCTTTAACAATAGTTGGTCCAATTAATGCTACACGCCCCGTAATGACATTGGTCGGTGCACTGCTTATTTATGGTGAGCAGTTAAACCCATGGCAGTGGGCAGGTGTGCTTTTAGCCATATTCTCTTTCTTCTTACTAAGTCGTAGTGGAAAGAAAGAGGGTATACGATTTGCGCACAATCGTTGGATTATACTCTTAGTTGTAGCTGCAGTGTTAGGTGCTGCGAGTGGACTCTATGATAAGTTCTTAATGGCGCCGCTCGCTGAGGGGGGCGCAGGGCTTAATCGTTATTTTGTGCAGGGATGGTATAATCTTTATCAAGCCATTATGATGACTGCCGTTATGTTGTTCATTTGGTTGCCTCGTCGTAGGGAAGGAACACCATTTCAGTGGCGTTGGAGTATATTATTCATCTCTGTTTTCTTAACAGCAGCAGATATGGCTTACTTTTACGCGCTGTCATGTTCAGGGGCAATGATTGCCGTCGTATCAATGGTACGCCGCGGTAGTGTTATCGTATCATTCCTCTTTGGGGCAATGCTCTTCCGTGAGAAGAATTTGCGCTCGAAAGCCATTGACTTATTCTTCGTCTTATTAGGTATGCTCTGTTTGTTTATAGGTAGTAAGTAGGGCATGTTTATATTCAAAGAAATGGGATATTCTATTTTTTCTTAGAATATCCCATTTCTTAATGTGTGATGTTTATAATAACATCATATGCCTTTTATTCGCCTTCCTCGTTTCTTAGTTGAGTTAATAGTATTGTTGAGGTTTTATATGCTCCTCCAAAAGTCAGTTCGTAATTTATGCTATTACTCGTCTTGTTTTCTTTAAGCGTTATTCGCAGAGAATGGGGAGTTGCCGATAGTATTTCGATCTTACCCCAATCCTTTTCACAAATTGTATAAGGGGTAGGACATTTTAAGTCATTATCAGTAACGCTATAATAGTAATTCCCTACCTTTATTTGTGATAAGAAACCATTCTTTACATTTTTCCCCATAGATGTAATGGTTACAATACCTCCTGCAGAACCAATTTCTGCATAATAAGATGTACCACTTGGCTTTGATAGAGTAATGCCAGTAGTTTTAAACTTAATGTTTTCAAACTTCTCTTCTTCATTGCCACAAGCTACAAAACTTAAGCAACATAGAATGGTTGTCACCACGAAATATACACAATACTTCATTTTGTAATTATTGAGTATCATAAGATATAAAACTTAACGCCCTATAAAAATTGTTAGTTATTGATTGGGGCATTGCCATAGCAATTCCCTTATTTAATTGATGCAAAGTTAGTTATAGAAGATTGTTTTAACAATGATATTATTTGCGAAATGGACAAATTGAGGTGTGAAACGGACAAATTGAGGTGTGAAACAGACAACTTTCAGCGTGTGTGAAAAAAGTAACTGTAACGAATAGTTTGGGTATGATTTATTATTATCGGACACCAATAAAGTAAAATATAGGAAAGATAGGGCTATGTTGATTCGTGTGGGTAAACTGCAATTTGTTGAGCAGTTACGTAACACCTCGTTAGGGGTGAAATAAGGTAGCCAGCTATGCAAAAGGCGTTAGACTTCTGCATGGCTGGTTTATAGTTTTCTCCTCCGATGGACGACGCACGCCGTAGGTGTGCCGATTGGGCTAATAACACATCCTGACGTGTTTAAAAATGACGGTGTTAAACACCTAAGCCCAATCGGCACACCTACGGCGTGCGTCGTCCATCGGAGGAGAAAACTATAAACCAGCCATGCAAAAATCTAACGTCTTTTGCATAGCTGGCTACCTTATTTCACCCCTAACGGGGTGTTACGTAACTCTTCGACAAATTGCAGTTTACCCACACGATTCGTTATAGACCCGCTTTTCGTTATAGATCCTCTTTATGCTGCTATTGCATTAACTTTTCAATCTCGGCAAATTTCTTGCCACGATTTAGTGCCAAATATACCTTATAGAGTAAAGAAGCCCACTGCTTTTGTGCTTGTGGTGCCATGCGTTGATAAGTCTCCAATTCAGGTTCGGCCAATTTGTACAACTCTTGTTGCTCGGCTAATGCCTTCTTATAGGCGCGCGATGTGATATGGTCGGGCAGGTCAATGAGTTCCACCTTGTTAACATAAGCAGCCCCAATGTAATAGTGAGCCTCGGCATAAGTAGAGTCGCAAGCCAACGTGCGTTGCGCACTCACGATGCAGCTATCGTATTGTTGCAGTTCATAATGAGCCACACACTGCGCCATATAGGCAGCCGTGTAAGTAGAATCCATATTAAGTTGCTGAGCCGAGAGCTGTAAGGTTTGCTTAAAGTACTTGTTGCGATTGTAGTAGTCGGCCAATCGGGTAAAGAAAAAAGCATCATGCGGATAGGCTTTCCATCCCTCTCGCAATTGGCGATGATAAACCATTGTGTCAGTTTTAGCTTCAGCCGTCAAGGCCAAATACTTAATTATCGTAGGACGAGTAGCCACTGGAATGAGTGCTAAGCTATCATAGCGTGTCACCTCGTCATACTGTTTCGTGCAATAAGCACTAATCAAGTAATAGATAGCATTCTGTTCGCCACCCCGCGTTGAAAGGTGGGCCGATTGTCCCAGCTCCGTATGTGGTAAGTCAAGGCAAGTGCGCAGGTAGGGCATTGCCTCCTTATATTTTTCTTTTTTGTAGTAGTAGCGTGCGGCAGCGTTTAAGTTGGGAAAATATTTCTGCAACTGTTCGCACACCAAGTGCGTTTGTTTGGGCTTTTTGCCCTCTTGTTTCTCAAGTTCTCTCTCCAATAAGTTAAGTTGTATAGCCTCGCGAATAATTTCGTTAGTGGTTGAGAAGAAAGCGATCGTGTCGTAGCTCTTCTTCAAATAGATTTTAGTGTTCTCGGCATCATTCAGTCCACGATTCGCCTCTATACTATAAAGACACAACTTCCAGTTGTTGCGATACGTTGAGTCCGTACGCAACTTATTAATCTGTTGAATAGCCTCCTTATAATTCTTTGCCTTCAATGCATTCGTAACGGGCTTAAACGCCTTTTGTGCCGAGCAAGGAAGCATAAGCAGTAGCAAAAATGATAAAAGGAGCGATTTCATTGTTAAGTAAAGATAGTTTTTAGGGAGTGTTCTAATGATTCGGTTCATAGTTTTAAGGTTATGAGGTTATAAAGTTACAACACGCTGATAATCAACAAATCTAACTTTATAACCTTATAACCTTCTAACTTCAAACTAATTAGTTGCCAGTTTGATTAGCAGCGTCGAGCAAGTCGTCCATTTCTTTAGCCTTGTCCTTCTGGCCTAAGGCACTGTAGACCATCTGGAGAGAAGGAGCCCAACGCTTAGCTTCGTTAGGCGCCAATTCGCGAACGCGTTCCATACACTTGAGTGCATTTTCGTAATATCCCTTTACGTAAGCGATTTCTTTGTCATAAATGGCCTTTTGCTTTTGGTAAGAGCCGTCAGAAGCCTTACCTGTGATGCGGCGGTTCGTACCAATGTATTGGAACTTCTTACCACCATGCGTTTGGTCATAGATGTCATTGATGTAAGCCGTACCCTTATTGAAGAGAGCATCCTTATAGTTCGGGTCAATAGCAAGCGCCTTATCGCAACTGGCGATAGCGGCAGCGTAGTCCTTCTTTACGTTCAATTCAATAGCGCCTTTCATAAACCATGCCAACTTGCTATTGGGGTCATCAGTAACCAACTTTTCAGCCATAGCAGTGGCTTCTGATATCTTGTTGCTCTGAATGTAGTAGAAGATAAGATTTTGCATGAAGCTTTCCTTGCCTGTACGGTTGTAAGCCTCGATAAGCGTCTTTTGCCAGTTAGCAGAGTCCTTCTTCTCACCATATGCGTTAATCTTGATGAGGTAGAGATCGTGAAGGCCGACTGTATCTTTCAACGCAGCGTCACAGCATTCAATAGCTTTGTCCCAGTTCTTCAAGTAGAAGTTCTGCAAAGCCAAGTTGAAACGAGCTGTGTTGTAAATCTTAGCTTGTGCCTTGTAGATAGAGTCGCTTTCAGCCTTTGTAAACACGGGGGAAGTAGCGGGCAGGTCAACGTACTTTTGGAAGTAGTCAACGCTCTCTTGCTTCTTACCCATAGCGTCCATGAAGGCACCGCAGTTGTAGTAGTAAGTCAACATAGAGTTGATACCCAACTTCGTGCGGAGCGTAACGAATTGGTCGGTCTTTACCTTACCCTTAGCGTTAGGTGTAACGTTGTATTTTGCAGCAGCGTTGAATGACTCAACAATTCTGTCAACGTACTTACAAAAGGCCAATGTGTCGAAAGGCATGCCGTTAGAGGCATTGTTCAATGTTGGACTCAAGAACTTGTTTTGCAAGTCAGCGTTTTGCAAGTAGAGCAATGCCAACTTATCCATTTTGCCGTCAGCCTTAGCTTTTTCGATGTCGTTTTGGAGTTGAACCTCGGCATCTTTATAAAGCTGTTGTGATTGATCGTAAGCCTCCTGAGTGCGTTGATTCATTAAGTTGTCTGCGCGTCTAATCATGTCGTTGGCTTTGTATGAACCAATATGCTGGTCAGACTGAGCAGAAGCCGTTCCCATGCCACCTAAGATAACGGCCAAGCATAGAATTAACTTTTTCATTTGATGTTGTTTTGGTTAGAAATGTAGTGTAACTATGTAGGTTTTAAGTTTTCAGGTTATGAGGTCATAAAGTTACATTCTATAGCCACTAACCTAAAAACTTAAAACGCTGTATTATTCTTCAATGTTGTCGAAGAGCCCATGGCTATTCTCGTTAGCATTACCTTCAGTAGCCGCTTCGGCAGTGTTCTCTGTTGGAGTTTCGGCCTCAGCAGTTACTTCCGTAGTTTCGGTCTCTTCAGTCTCCTCTTCGTCGTCAGCAGGAACGAGACATACGCTCGAAATTACGTCGTTGCGCTTCTTGAGGTCAATGAGTCGGTTGCCCTGCGTAGCGCGACCCAATACGCTCACGTCGCTGATGTGAAGGCGAATGGTAATGCCGCTCTTGTTGATAATCATCAAGTCCTCCTCTTCTGTAACGGCCTTGATAGCTACCACCTTACCCGTATCTTCCGTGATGTTAAGTGTTTTCACACCCTTACCACCACGGTTTGTTACGCGGTAGTCGTTTACGGCAGAGCGCTTGCCCTTACCCTTTTCGCTTACAACGAGTACAGTTTCCTTCTCTGGATCATTGACGCATATCATACCGATAATTTCGTCCGTGGGGTCATCCTCATCAAGTCGCATTCCGCGCACACCTGTTGCTGTACGGCCCATTGGGCGAACTGCATCTTCATTGAAGTGGATAGCACGGCCATTGCGGTTGGCCATGATAATCTCGTCAGAACCATTGGTCAATACAACACTTACCACCTTGTCGTCCTCGCGAATATTGATAGCGTTCACACCATTTGTGCGTGGACGTGAGTATTCGCTCAAGCAAGTTTTCTTAATAATACCCTGCTTTGTACAGAACATAACGTAGTGGCTTTGGCAGAAGTCAGCGTCAGCCAACTTGCGAATGTGCAAACAAGCGTTAATGCTATCGTCCGCATCAATGTTGAGCATATTCTGAATAGCGCGTCCCTTTGCGTTCTTTGCTCCTTCAGGCAGTTCATATACTTTGAGCCAATAGCAGCGACCCTTTGCGGTGAAGAAGAGCATCGTGTTGTGCATCGTGGCATGATAGATGTACTCTATAAAGTCAGAGTCACGCGTGCTACCACCCTTCGAACCTACGCCACCGCGACTTTGTGCGCGGAACTCGTTAAGCGGTGTGCGCTTGATATAGCCTAAGTGAGAAATGGTGATAACCACCTCATCGTCAGCATAGAAATCTTCGGGATTGAATTCCGTAGAAGAGAGGCATATTTGTGTGCGGCGCTCGTCGCTGAACTTTTCTTTTACTTCGATGAGTTCGTCCTTCATTACTTGACGGCAGAGGTCATCATCGCTCAAGATTTGTTCGTAATAAGCAATGCGCTTCTCAATCTCTTCATACTCTTCATGCAACTTCTCTTGCTGAATGTTGGTGAGCTGAGCCAAACGCATATCAACGATAGCCTTAGCCTGAACGTCGTCCAATCCGAATCGATTCTTCAAGGCCTCAATTGCCTCTTGCGGGTTCTTTGAAGCACGAATTAAACGTACCACCTCGTCAATGTTGTCAGAAGCAATAATCAAGCCCTCTAAGATGTGGGCACGCTCTTGTGCCTTGCGTAGGTCGTATTGAGTACGACGAATAACGACATCGTGACGGTGTTCGATAAAGTACTTGATACAGTCCTTCAGCGTAAGCAGTTGCGGACGGCCAGCCTTGTGAGCATGGTCGTGAACCAAAGCTATGCAGTTAACGGCAAAGGAAGTTTGCAAGGCTGTCATCTTAAACAGCTTGTTTAATACAACATTGGCGTTGAAGTCGCGCTTTACGTCAATGACAATGCGCATACCATCCTTATCACTCTCATCGTTTACGTTAGAGATACCGTCAATGCGCTTCTCAGCTGCCAACTGACCGATAAACTTCACCAACTCTTCCTTATTCAGTCCGTAGGGAAGTTCTGATACGACGATCGTATCGTGTTGAGGTCCCGACTCAATGTCAGTCTTCGCACGCATGATGATGCGGCCACGGCCCGTCTCATAAGCATCGCGCACGCCCTGCATACCCATAATGTAACCTCCCGTAGGGAAGTCAGGCGCTTTGATGTATTGCATCAGTTCGCTAATCGTGATATCGGGATTGTCGATATAAGCCACACAGCCGTCGATCACCTCACCCAAGTTGTGGGTAGGCACGTTTGTAGCCATACCTACTGCAATACCGCTGGC
Organism: Alloprevotella sp.; assembly: GCA_050874425.1. GTDB lineage: Bacteria > Bacteroidota > Bacteroidia > Bacteroidales > Bacteroidaceae > Alloprevotella. The sequence continues at coordinate 1,044 of JBNMKQ010000076.1, read as the reverse complement.
ACCATTCACCAAGAAGTTAGGAATGCGTGTAGGCATTACGCTGGGTTCGTCACGTGTATTATCGAAGTTGCGATCCATATCGACCGTTTCCTTCTCTATGTCTTGCATCATAGCCTCGCCAACGGGTGATAGGCGTGCCTCAGTGTAACGCATAGCTGCAGCAGAATCACCGTCCATTGAACCGAAGTTACCTTGACCTTCTACCAGCGTGTAACGCATATTCCAAGGTTGGGCCAAACGTACCAAGGCACCATATACTGAGCTATCGCCGTGTGGGTGATACTTACCGAGTACGTCACCCACAACGCGAGCTGACTTACGAGTGGGTTTATTGTGCGTAATGCCCAACTCCATCATGTCGAAGAGAATGCGACGGTGAACGGGCTTGAAGCCATCACGCACATCGGGGAGTGCGCGCGACACGATCACCGACATAGAGTAGTCAATATAAGAAGACTTCATTTCTTCTTCGATATTGACTTTAATAATTCTATCGTCGTCTGTTATCATTGATTATAAATTGTGTTTTATATATATGCAAAGTTACTACATTTCTTTGTAACGTTGCTTTTTATGGCCTCTAAAAATGCCTTCCTTTTAACAAAAGACGTCCGTAAAGGCCCTTTTCGTGCGTTCTAAGCGACTTTAGGGTATTGCTTCGACATGGAATTTTTAGAGTCGAATGAAACATGAAAGTTCGACAAACTGCAATTTGATGAGGCCTCTCCCCCCCTCCCCCAGACTGTCCGAAAAGTCAATTTTAAGGTACATAGCATTGGACTGAACCACTATCTGACCCCGCCAAAGCCCTTTTTAAGGGCTAATTGATTTTCATTAAAATTTTGCTTTTTTATTAAAAGACTCGCCACAAAAGCTAAAAATGGCTTATAAGAACTATAATAAAATGTGTTTTTCGGTAGTATACAATCCTCTATAGGTTTTATCTAAGAGAAGTGACTAATTCAGGCACTCCCATGATGGATATGGCACGACGAAGGTTGTAAGATAGGCAAAATAAGCCCATCTCAGCAGTTACTTTTAGTT
>JBNMKQ010000075.1:0-11711 GCA_050874425.1 Alloprevotella sp. | reverse complement strand
CCCCTAGCCCCCTCTCCTTGAGGAGAGGGGGCTAGGGGGGGGAGGCCCAATTGCAGTTTATCCAGAGTAATAATAAACCAGCTATGCAAAAGTCTAATGCCTTTTGCATAGCTGGTTACCTTATACGCCCCTAAAGGGCTGAAACCTTAAAATCTATTCTTTTGTGTTATCCACACAATTACCACAAAGTCGCACGAAGGTCGGAGATAGCGAGGTTGGCATCACGTTCAGCTTCAAGTTGTGCTGTACGTGCTGTATAGTAGAAGGAGAGTTCAAGCAAATAGTCGAGCAAAGATATCTGGCCTAAGTCTAATGAGCGACGAAGCAAATGAGCATTGTCCATTTGCTGCATATTCAGCGTCAATTGGTCGGCCGTGGCTTTCAACTGCATTGCCTCATTATATTGCTCTTCTGTCTCGTAAGCCTGTTGGAGTTTGGCATCATCAATATTAAACTGACGCATAGCCAATTCAGCTTTGGCCTGCTTCACTTTGCGACGACTATTACCCCAGAGAGGAAGAGTAAAACCAAAGGACAGACCATTGTAGTTGTTATCTTTGACATACTCCCCTGCAAAGCCTACCGTGAAGGCCGGCAAGGCATCGGCTTGAGCCACCTTAAGAGCCGCACGACTCTGTTCACGATCAATCATCATCGAAGTAATGGGCAGCGAAACTTGTGCCGCTTGCTGCAACTCCGATAGAGAGGGGAGCTGATTGTTGGAGGTGGGATAAACCGTATCATTCATTTCGACGGCAATGCCTCCATTAAGGTGCTGCAAGTGCTTGACCAATTGTGCGCGTTCTGCTTTTGCTCGGGTGAGCTCAGCGAGACTCACCGCAGCATTAAGTTGCACTTTGTTCAGCTCTATTTGATTGATATCGCCTTCGTTAAACTTCCTTTGATACAACGTACGCATCTCGTCAGCCAACGCCTTTCGCTGTTGAAGTTCATGACACAGTTTATTGTAATATACTATTGAGGTCAGCGTACGATCTGTTTCTTTCAGCACCTCACCCAATTTCACGCGATAGTCAAGTGCCGCTTGTTTGTTGCTCCATTCAGCCAACTTACGTTTGCGCCCTAAGAGTACGCCCCAGTCAAGTGTTTGCGTAACAGATATATTGGTACGATTGGGCACAGACTTGGGTTGACCAAATCCGTAATCAAATTCAAATTCTGGGTCGGGCAATGCCAACTCTGCCTTGTTGGCCAACTGTTGCACCTTTAACCCCTCGGCAGCCGCCACCAACGTGGTATTATTCTTGGCCACCTGTGTCAATATCTCCGTCCACCCATAAGCTAAGGGCGACGAGGCATTCTGTGCAGAAAGCGTTCTCACACAGAAGGCAAAAGCAAGGAGTATGAAATAATTAAGCAGTCTTGTCATGCTATTTTCGAATTTTTAAGGGTGCCATAATCGGCACGATAAAGAGATTGAGTAACGTGCTTGTGAGCAGTCCGCCTAACATCACCTGCGCCATAGGACTTTGTATTTCATTACCAGGCAAGTAACTACCCAAGGCCAATGGGATAAGGGCGAGACCAGAACTAAGCGCTGTCATAAGAATGGGGAGCAGACGATCGAGAGAACCACGCATCACCACCTCTTGGCGTGAAAGGCCGCGCCGAGCCAATTCGTTATAACGGTCGACCAAGAGCATACCGCCACGTGTGGCCATACCGAAGAGCGATATAAAACCGATTATAGCGGGTATACTGATCACACCTCCCGTCAGCACCAAAGCCAACACGCCTCCTATCAACGCCAATGGTAGGTTGAGCAATACAATGACCGACTGATGCCATGAACGGAACTGCAAAAATAATAAAAGTAAAATAACTATGATGCTCACCACCGAAAGTCCTAACAACAAACGTGAGGCGGAAGCTTCACTTTCAAACTGCCCACCGTACTCTATGTGATACCCTTCGGGCAGTTTTACCTTTGCATTGATAGCACGTTGCATATCATTGACAACGGAACGCATATCACGTCCCTCGGCATTGGCCGATATAACCAATTTACGTTGAGCGTTTTCACGATTAATCGTGTTAGGACCTGCTGTTGACACAACTTCTGCTACATCGGCAAGGGGTACTTTTTGCCCCGTGTTGGTATCAATCAATAGATTGCGAATGTGCTCCATGGTGGTAAGGTCATCATCTGCTACACGCACGGTGAGGTCAAACGTGCGCGCACCATCTTGCACCTGACTGACAACTTCTCCGCCTATCGCTGAGTTAACAAATTCCGCGAACTCAGGCAGCGTGATGCCATATTGTGCCAATAAAGTGCGACGCGGACGAATCAGCAACTGAGGACGTTCTATCTGTTGCTCTACATTTAAGTCTGCCACACCTTCAATGCCCTGCGTCACTTGCTTAATCTGTAGACCAATGGCGTGAAGTTGGGTTAAGTCACAGCCAAACACTTTGACGGCAATACCCGCCTTTGTACCCGAAAGCATGGCATCAATGCGGTGAGAAATGGGTTGACCTATTTCTATGTTTACGCCTGGGAGGCTACGCAAGCGTTGGCGAATATCGGCCATTACATCCTCCTTGCTGCGGTCGCGGAGCGCAAAGGGGGCTTCTATCTCACTGGTATTAACGCCCAAGGCATGTTCGTCAAGTTCAGCACGTCCCGTCTTACGCGCCACGGCCTTTATTTCGGGCACTTCGAGTAGTAGTTTCTCGGCTTGTTGCCCGATACGATTACTCTCATCGAGCGATACGCCTGGCAACGTGCTTACATTTATCGTAAATGAACCCTCATTAAAGGGCGGCAAGAAGGAGCGACCTAAGGTGAAGAACAAGACTAAAGTGACTACCACCAAGCCTCCCGTTGCGCCCAATATCCAACGCGAAGTGCGAGGGCGCAAAGCCCAAAGTAGGCTCTTTTCGTAGCGCACCTTTAAGGCACGTACCCAGCGCGGCTCATCGTGTTTTACTTTAGCCTGTGAGGCTGTATTTATCGCTTTCGTTTGTGGGTCTTTTAATACCAAGTGACATAACACAGGGGTAAGCGTGAGGGCCACAATCGTAGAAGCAAAGAGCGAAACGATAAAACTAACTCCTAAGGGCGCTAACATTCGTCCCTCTAACCCACTCAAGAAGAAAAGCGGAACGAAACTTACTACGATGATAAGCGTAGAGTTGAGAATGGGCATACGCACCTCTTTAGAGGCATTATAGATAACGTCTATCTTACGCAAACGTTCTTCGCGAGGCAAACGAGCATTTAAGCGCAAACGTTTGAACACGTTTTCCACATCGACTATGGCATCGTCTACCAACGAACCAATAGCAATGGCCATACCACCAATGCTCATTGTATTAATCGTAAGCCCCATGAGGTGGAGCACCAATAGAGTGATGAGCAATGACAAGGGGATTGTGACGAGTGAGATAATGGTAGTTCGCGCATTCATCAAGAAGATGAAGAGCACCAATACGACAAATATACCGCCTTCAAGGAGAGACTTCTTAATATTTGATATAGAGGAATCGATAAAGTTTTGTTGACGATAAAGTTGGGTGTTTACCTTCACGTCAGTTGGCAGTGAAGACTGGAGCTCGGCTATTGCCTTATCCAACTTATCGGTCAGTTCAAGTGTACTCGTACTGGGCTGCTTGGTAATGGTAAGCAACACCGCAGGTTGGCCCGACACAGAGGCAACTCCCGTCTTAGGTGATTTGGCTCCCATTTCTACATCAGCCACATCGGCCAATACGATAGGTTGCTTATTGGCCGTGCTCTTAACTACAGCCTGCCCTATCTGCTGAGGAGAGTTGGTACTCAAGAGGCCACGCACGATGTATTCATTTCCGCTTTCATAGTGAATGCCGCCCGAGGCATTGCGATTCATCTGTCGTGTGGCAGTAAGTACTTCGTTGAGCGTTACACCATAGTGGCGCATACGTTCGGGGTGAAGGCGAATTTGATATTCCATCACGTCACCTCCCATCACCGTTACTTGTGCCACACCGCCCGTTGAGAGCAAGCGTGGACGAATGGTCCAGTCGGCCAGGGTGCGAAGATTGCCCAATGAGGTGGTGTCTGCTGTGAGTCCGATGAACATCACCTCGCCCAATATACTCGACTGCGGGCCGAGCGTGGGTTGGCCTACGCCCTCGGGGAGAGCATCGCCAAGGGTGGCTAACTTCTCTGATACAATCTGTCGATCACGATAGATATCAGTGCCCCAATCGAACTCTACCCAGACGACAGAGAAGCCCGTAGTGGACGATGAACGCACGCGGTGCACGTCGGTGGCACCATTTACGGCTGTTTCGATAGGGAAGGTGACAAGACGTTCTATCTCCTCGGCTGCCATACCCTTTCCTTCAGTCATCACAACGACTGTTGGGGCATTGAGGTCAGGAAAGACGTCCACTTCCATTTTATAGGCCGTCCAGCAACCTACTATAATAAGTAGTAGGCTAAAAAACAGTATGACGGGCCTGTTATGTAGTGAAAAATGTATAATCTTATTTAGCATAGACTTTTACGTTGTTGACAAAGTAATAAGTTGATGAGTTGACGAGTTGACGAGTTGACAAGCAAGTTTGTTAACGTACTAACAAGCACACCTCATAAAGAAACTTAGCTGTTTACTCGTTAACCTATCAACTCATTAACCTATCAACTCGTTAACCTATCAACTCGTTAACCTGTCAACTCGTTAACAAAAAAAATTAATGTGAATGTCCCTCTGGCGCAACACTAGCATTTGCTGCCAATCGCACCTGCGTGGTTCCACGTGTGACAACTTTATCTCCTTGTTTTAACCCACCACAAATTTCGGTCTGCCGTCCATCGGTAGCTCCTAACGTTACCTCTTGTCGGCGATAGGCTTCTAGCTCTATTTGTACATATACGAAGTGCAATCCTTGTGACTCAGCAATTGCCTCATTGGGCACGCAAAGCACGCCACTACGCGCTGTTCCTTTTAGATAGACCTCTGCATAACTACCCGAAACGACCTTACCTTGATTATTAAACTCAAATGTGATAGGCACAAAGTAGTCATCAGCTGCAGCCGCATTGCCTTTTGCGATAAGTCGGCCTCCTAATTCATTGAGCGAATAAGTACGTGAAGGATCGTATGCTAAACGAAAGTTCGCTGACTGAATGCGCGGTAACGCAGAGAAATAACGTTCAGGGAGTTCGGCCCGCAGTTGTAAACGCTGGCTTTGCGTCACAGTAGCCAAAGGTTGTCCTGCCGAAACGTAGTCACCGGGTTGCACCAATATATTTTTTATGTAGCCACTCATATTGGCGACAATACCACGTGTTTGCGCCGCATTTCCCAAACTTTGGGCCGTAGCTGTTGCGGCTTGGTAGCGCTGACGAGCTTCCTCGAGTTCACGTTGCGAGATGATATGGTCTTTGGCCAATTTCTCAGCCCGTTCGAAGGCAGTTCGAGCAGCCGAGAGTTCGCTCTGTGCTACAGCCGCCGGATTGCCGTCAGCCATGGCTTTGGCATTAATTACAAAGAGAACTTGTCCCTTGCCTACTTTTGTACCTTCATTGAGTGTTCCCGACGCAAAGTTTACGATACCAGCCATCGTGGCCGTAACAGTAGCCTCAGCCCCTGCTGCTGGCAACACACGACCACTTACTTCGATTATCTCTGAAAAGGTGGTAGGCTGAAGGGTGGTTACCTGCAATTGAGCGGCCTTGGCTTGCGCTGCAGTAAAATGTATCTCGTCGGCACTGTGTTCGTGTTCATTGTCAGCGGCTTCTTTTTCGTGATCATGTTCTACTTCATCATGTGCATGATTATCACATGCCGCAAAGAGCGTAGCAGCCAACAAAGCCACTACACTTATCATAAAAGTTTTGATTTTCATTCGAAATATAATGTTGATAGAATACTAAGTAGGTGTTTGTGTTCTGCATTATTTTGAACACCTACTTATAAAAAGTTCTGAAAGGTGATTATCCTATCAACGGTGGTCCCCGACGCGGACAATGCTTGCTATACGTGCAAACATACATAGTTACATACCCACCAAAAGCAGTGGGTAGTACTAAATAATGAATAATAGGCGTATTCCACTTTTGCCAAAAATCAAGTGGCAAAAAGTGTACATTGCTTTGTGCATAAGTCTTTACAATATTTACTTTATGCCAATAGCAATGCGTCGATTTGTCGTGATGATGGGTGTGTGAATCGTTCACACGTCCGTCTTGATGACAGACTTCTGCCACATAGCAAACTGCCCCACCATCGTGATGATGATGAGGTAGTAAAGTGAGTAGCATAATGAGCACTATGGCTAACGCTACACGTCCTATATTTAGGTGGCTTACCTTCATACGAATGCAAAGGTACATATAAGTTTTTACAACTCGGTTGCAAAATAGGGAGGAACGTTAAACTGCAATTGGGCCTCACCCCCTAACCCCCTCTCCTTGAGGAGAGGGGGTTAGGGGGTGAGGCCCAATTGCAGTTTACCCACACGAATCAACATAGCCCTATTATTTCATTAATTTTTTCGTAAATTATTCCGTTATTTTTTCGTTAATTATACATAGTATTCAAAATATTCACGCATATATGCTTGTTTATTGTAAATAGTTTGTATATTTGCAGCATAAAACAAAACATATACACATTTATGAGCAACAGAATGCAACGTTTGGAGGTGCTCAGAGTGATTCTCGGCAGCAGCAATACGCTCAGCAGCCATGAAGAGATACTCCGTGAACTATCAAACAATGGTTGGAACGTTACACAAGCTACCCTCTCACGAGATTTAAGTAAGCTGCATGCAGCAAAGATTCTCACTTCTGATGGTTATCGCTACATACTGCCCGAAAGCCCGATGTACCACCGTACTATCAAGCCCGACATGGTGCCACAATATATGCGCAACTCTGGCTTTTTGTCCATTGCCTTTTCGGGTCACATGGCAGTGCTAAAGACGCGACCGGGCTATGCCGCAGGGTTGGCCTCCGATATTGACGCTCACAAGCTTGATACCATTATCGGCACCATAGCAGGCGACGACACCATACTTATAATTATTCGCGAAGATGCTACACGACAAGATATGATTGACGAATTAGCCACCATCATTCCTGCCCTTAAAAGTATCGTATTATAATTTTTGAACTAAACAAACTTAACAACATACGAAATCAAATGGAAGAGTATAACGATGGCATAAAAGTCTTGGTGGCCGATGCAAGCCACGAGAAATACGTCGACACCATATTACAGACCATTACCGATGCAGCCAAAGTGCGTGGTTCGGGCATTGCCAGTCGCACACACGAATACGTGGCTACCAAGATGAAGGAGCGCAAAGCGATCATCGCCCTTTATGGCGACGAGTTTGCGGGTTTCTGCTACATTGAAAGTTGGGAGAATAAGCACTACGTGGCTAACTCAGGACTCATCGTTGTGCCCAAATTCCGAGGACACCACCTGGCTACGCGTATTAAGCGCTTAGCTTTCTCGCTCAGTCGTGTACGCTGGCCGCAAGCTAAGATATTTGGTCTGACGAGTTCGGGTGCCGTTATGCGCATCAACACGTCATTGGGTTACGTACCTGTTCCCTTTGCCGAACTCACCCAAGACGATGAGTATTGGAAGGGGTGTGGCACACCAGAGTCCCCCTGCTGCATCAATTGCGACGTATTAGCACGTACCAAACGCAAATACTGCGTTTGCACAGGTATGCTCTTCGACCCTGCGCGTCACCCCAACACTCCCCTACCCGTCGAAATACCTCAAGACGTATTAGACTTTATTAAAGCTCAAGAAAACTAGCGCCTATGGCGAATGTGCAAATGTGTGAATGTGCAAATGTGCAAATGATTTAATGTCTTAATTGCAACGATTAAACAACCACATTTACACATTTCCAAAATGAAGCAATTGAAGCATTACAAATCATTTGCACATTCACGCATTTGCACATTTCCCAAGCATTTGTACATTCCCAAGCATTTGCACATTCACACATTTGCACATTTGCACATTTAATTCCCCTCTGCCTTATGACAAAGAAAAAAGTAGTAGTTGCCTTCAGCGGCGGACTCGACACATCATACACGGTTATGTATCTGGCCAAAGAAAAAGGATACGAAGTTTATGCAGCTTGCGCCAACACGGGCGGATTCAGCGAAGAACAACTCAAAACGAACGAAGAGAATGCCTACAAGTTGGGCGCTACGAAATACGTCACACTCGATGTCACGCACGAATACTACGAGAAGAGCCTCAAGTTTATGGTGTTTGGCAACGTGTTGCGTAACAACGTCTACCCTATCTCCGTATCTTCCGAACGTATATTCCAAGGTATGGCCATTGCACGCTATGCCAAGGAGATTGGCGCTGATGCTATTGCCCATGGTTCAACGGGTGCGGGCAACGACCAAGTGCGCTTCGACATGACATTCCTCGTGATGTGTCCCGACATGGAAATCATCACCCTCACACGCGACGGCAACCTCAGCCGTAAAGAAGAGGTGGACTACCTCAACGCACATGGCTTTAATGCCGACTTTACCAAACTCAAATACTCTTACAACGTGGGCATCTGGGGCACCAGCATCTGCGGTGGCGAGATACTTGACTCTACACAAGGCCTTCCAGAATCGGCTTACCTCAAACAAGTAACGAAGGAAGGAACTGAGCAACTCAAACTCACCTTCGAAAAGGGGGAACTCAAAGCCATTAACGGCACGCGCTATGACGACCCTATCGAGGCCATCTGTAAGGTAGAAGAGATTGGTGCGGCCTATGGCATTGGTCGTGACATGCACGTGGGCGATACCATTATCGGCATCAAGGGTCGTGTAGGATTTGAAGCCGCAGCTCCCGCACTTATTATCGGTGCTCACCGCTTCTTGGAAAAGTACACCTTGTCTAAATGGCAACAGTATTGGAAGGACCAAGTAGCCAACTGGTATGGTATGTTCCTCCACGAGAGTCAGTACCTCGAACCCGTTATGCGCGACATTGAGGCCATGCTTACTTCCTCACAACGTTACGTAAATGGTACGGTCATTCTCGAACTTCGTCCCTTAGGTTTCAGCACCGTAGGCGTTGACAGTCCTGACGACTTGGTTAAGACAAAGTTCGGAGAATATGGCGAAACGCAAAAGGGCTGGACGGCCGAAGACGCTAAGGGCTTTATCAAAGTGCTCAGCACACCATTGAGAGTGTTCTACGCTAATCACCAAGAGGATCATGATTAAAATAGGTATTATAGGCGGTGCAGGCTACACTGCTGGTGAACTTTGCCGTATACTGCTCAATCACCCTGAGGCTGAAATCGTCTTTGTCAATAGCGAGAGCAATGCGGGCAATTTGTTGACCGATGTACACGAGGGCTTGTATGGCGAGACGAATCTTCGCTTTACAGACCAACTTCCCTTTGACCAAGTGGACGTTGTATTCTTCTGCTTTGGCCACGGCAAGAGCACGCAGTTCTTGGCCGAACACTACATACCAGCTGATGTGCGCATTATCGACCTCGCACAAGACTTTCGTTTGGCGGCTGACGACAATGACTATGTCTACGGACTTCCCGAACTCAATCGTTCGCAAATTCAGAACACGCTCCACGTGGCCAACCCAGGTTGCTTCGCCACATGCATTCAATTAGGCCTACTGCCACTGGCTGAAGCGGGCCTCTTGCAGGGCGACATCGCCGTAAATGCTATCACAGGGTCTACTGGAGCAGGCGTAAAGCCGGGTGCTACGACTCACTTCTCATGGCGCACGGGCAATATGAGCATCTATAAGGCGTTCGAACATCAACACGTGCCTGAGATTAAACAATCACTGCGTCAGCTACAACCTACCTTTAATAGCGAGATTGACTTCATACCCTATCGAGGTGACTTCCCGCGTGGCATCTTTGCTACGGAAGTAATCCAATGCGAAGCGCCGATTGAAGAGATTGAAGGTTACTATCACGACTTCTACAGTGAAGCACCCTTTACGCATTATGTCAGTAAGCCGATTGACCTCAAGCAGGTGGTCAATACCAATAAGTGTTTGATTCACGCTGAGCGCCACCGCGACAAGTTGCTCGTGAGCGTCTGCATTGACAACTTGCTGAAAGGTGCCTCTGGTCAAGCCGTTCAGAACATGAACCTCATGTTTGGGCTCGAAGAGGACACTGGCCTGCGCCTCAAACCCGTAGCCTTTTAACACATAGCAAGTGGGGGCAGGCTTCCCAGCCTGCGCATGTAAACACCCAACCCGCAGGCCAGGAGGCCTGCCCCCACTTGCTGCACTTACCAACTCACCTGTTAACTTGTCAACCTGTTAACTCGTCAACTCGTCAACTAAAAAAGAAAATGAATTTATTTCCGGTCTATCCCCTTTTCGACATCAATATAGTACGCGGCAAAGGTTGCCACGTATGGGACGATAAAGGTCAGTCTTACCTCGACCTTTACGGCGGTCATGCCGTCATCAGCATTGGCCACTGCCACCCTCACTACGTTGAAATGCTCACCCAGCAACTCAACACGCTCGGCTTTTACTCAAATTCTGTTATTAATAAGTTGCAAGAAGAGTTGGCTGAGAAGTTAGGACGCGTGAGCGGTTATCCCGACTACCAACTATTCCTTATCAACTCTGGTGCAGAGGCCAACGAGAATGCCCTCAAACTGGCTTCATTTCACACAGGCCGCAAGCGCATATTGGCCGCTGGCAAAGCCTTCCATGGCCGCACTTCATTGGCAGTTGAAGCAACGGACAATCCGCGCATCGTAGCCCCCGTCAATGCAAATGGCCACGTTACTTTCCTTCCGCTGAACGACCTCGCTGCCTTTGAGGCCGAACTCAGCAAGGGCGACGTAGCAGCTATTATCATCGAGTGCATTCAAGGTGTGGGCGGCATTCGCATGGCTACAAAGGACTTTATGCAAGGCTTGCGCAAAGCCTGCGACAAATACGGCACGCTGCTTATCTGTGACGAGATACAGTGTGGCTACGGCCGTTCGGGTAAGTTCTTTGCACATCAACACCTCGACGTCCGTCCCGACATCATTACTTGTGCTAAGGGCATTGGCAATGGTTTCCCAATGGGGGCAGTACTTATTTCGCCCAAGATCGAAGCCACCTACGGCATGTTGGGCACCACCTTTGGCGGCAACCATTTGGCTTGCACCGCTGCCTTAGCCGTGCTCGATGTGATTGAGAGCGAACACTTGGTGGAGAATGCTGCCAAAGTGGGTAACTACCTTATCAGCGAACTCAAGAAGTTACAACAGACGAATCCGAGCATCGTCGACGTACGCGGTGAGGGCTTGATGATTGGCATTGAGTTTGAAGGGCCGATTAAGGACTTCCGCAATCACCTTGTTCACGACAAGCACGTCTTTACAGGGGCTGCCTCTACCAACATCTTGCGCCTTCTCCCCCCTCTCTGCCTCAGCATGGACGAGGCGAAGGAGGCTATCGAATTGCTTAAATAAGCACAACGCCATTGTTTATAAATAATTAGGGTGTTCAGTTCAATGTTCCATTTTTGGGGTCTATAAAGAATCGTGTGGGTAAACTGCAATTTGTCGGCCCCTACGTAACGCGTGCTTTCTAGCACGCGCTAGCAAAATGTTGCAAACGCAAGCTAGCCTGGGGGCGACGCGTCCCCGCGTCGGCATTTGCAAGTCAAGGATCGATGCCTTGACTTGCAAATACTTGAGTATCACCCCCAAAAGTATTGCCAACTTG
>JBNMKQ010000074.1:0-12199 GCA_050874425.1 Alloprevotella sp. | reverse complement strand
CTGAATCACTAAACTCAAAGATCAAATGCTTCCGAGCGCAAGTGAAAGGAGTCAGAGACATCCCTTTCTTCATGTATCGTTTAGCAATGGTTTTGGGTTAGTATCCGTACACCCTCCCCACAGGGTTTGTCGGTTGCGCCAGGATAATGCTGTAGCAGAAAGAGTAAACAACACAATAAAGAATGAGCTGCTTAAGGGTATGACTTTTACATGTATTGAGGAAGTTCAAAAAGCGGTAGAAATTGCTATATGCTTTTATAATGAAGAACGGCCGCATATGAGCCTTGATGGTATGACTCCACGTGAGGCAGCAACGCGAACAGGAGAAATTAACAAAAAATGGATTAGTTATAGAGAAAAAGCAATAAAAGCCAAGGTTGTGTAAGTATAAACTTGTATTTTTGCTCTTGCCCAGGAACTACGTGATGGTTTAAGCCACCAACGTATTATTAAGTTTGAGTTGGGCATTTAGCCCAACTCAAACTTTGCCCAGGAAGCTACGCTCCGGTATATCCCCCAATGTATTTTTGTAGCAGAGGAAAAATCTGTTTATATGACAATCTGATGACTTTGTCAACTTTTTTTATGACTAATTTTTGACAAGTCAACGCTAATTAAAAATAAAAATAAATAGAGTCAACTAATCTTACGAATAAAGATTAATGTGGTCAACTAAAATCGTTAAACCACAAAGTATGCGTTACGTTGGATTGATAAATTGCTGTTTATCTAAATCCAAATTCTGTGTAATATAAAAAACTATCCCCCTATTCCTTTCCTCTGATTGGGAGAGGAAAAGGGTAGGGGGATATGTAGGTTGTCAAATGGTAAAAGTATTAGTGCTGTTCTATCCAATTAACAATCCATTCTCCAACTTCTTTGGTGCCGTACTTGGGAGCACCTTCGACTTGAATTTCAGGCGTGCGCACATTGGCATCGAGACTTGCGTCGACAGCTTGACGAATGAGCGCACCTTCGTTCGTAAGGTTGAAGTATTCAAAGAGCATGGCAACAGACAGTATCTGTGCTAACGGATTGGCAATGTTAAGCCCTTTCGCTTGAGGCCATGAACCATGAATGGGCTCGAATACGGGGGTACTTTCACCCGTTGAGGCAGAGGGGATCAATCCCATCGACCCCGTGATGCAAGAACCTTCATCGGTAAGAATGTCGCCAAAGGTGTTTTCTGTAACCATAACGTCGAAGAAGGTAGGCTCTTGAATCATACGCATAGAAGCATTATCTACGTACATGAAGTCTGTCGTAACGTCAGGGTGTTGCGGCGCCATCTCTTGAGCCACTTTGCGCCAAAGGCGCGATGAGGCTAAAACGTTGGCTTTGTCGACTACGGTGAGGTGCTTGCGACGTCGTTCGGCATAGGCGTATGCCACCTTTAGGATGCGTTCAACTTCAGCGCGTGAGTAAGCATTTGTGTCGTAGGCATAGTCGTCGCCCTCTTTCTTTTCACCAAAATACATGCCGCCTGTGAGTTCGCGTATGCAGATAAAGTCAGCTCCGCGTACCAATTCATCTTTTAAGGGCGACTTGTGAATAAGGCAGTCAAAGGTTTGAACGGGGCGAATATTAGCAAAAAGGCCTAACTTCTTGCGCATGGCTAAGAGTCCTTGTTCAGGACGAACCGTAGCGTTGGGATTATTGTCGAACTTGGGGTCGCCAACAGAAGAGAAGAGCACCGCGTCAGCCTCTTTACAAATGCGGTAAGTATCGTCGGGGAAGGGATTACCCACAGCGTCGATGGCTGCTGCGCCGACTAATGCTTCCGTGAAGTTCACTTCATGGCCAAACTTTTTACAAACGGCGGCCATTACAGCCACACCTTGTTTAGAAATTTCGGGGCCGATGCCGTCACCAGCCAATACTGCTATGTTGAGTTTCATACGTTTCAATCTTATCTTTGTTCTTTACCAAAAAGTCAATATCGTCTAATCCGTTTTCAAGACAATACTTCTTATATCCGTTAATGTCGAAGTGTTCGCTTTCGCCAGTCGCTTCGTTGGTGATAGTTTGGTTGGGGAGGTCGATTTTAACCTTTGTCTGTGCATCTTGTTTGATGCTATCAAAGAGCTGCTTTAGAAATGCTTCGCTTACAACGACAGGCAACACAAAGTTGTTTAGCTCGTTTTGCTTGTGAATGTCGGCAAAGAAAGAACTTACGACCACACGGAAACCATATCCTGCAATGGCCCATGCTGCGTGTTCGCGACTTGAACCGCAACCAAAGTTCTTGCCAGCTACTAGCACTTCGCCCGAATAAGTAGGGTCGTTCAGCACGAAGTCCTTTTTCGTGCCGTCGGGATTGTAGCGCCAATCACGAAAGAGGTTGTCGCCAAAGCCTTCTTTGTCTGTAGCTTTGAGAAAACGCGCTGGGATAATCTGGTCAGTATCAACGTTTTCGAGAGGAAGAGGCACACAAGTGCTTTCGATTATATTAAATTTCTTTTTCATGATAGGTAGGGGCTTACATAAGCGTTCGAGGATCAGTTATAACTCCAGTAACGGCGGCAGCTGCTGCCATTAATGGTGAAGCCAAGAGGGTGCGTGAGCCAGGTCCTTGTCGGCCCTCAAAGTTGCGGTTGGAAGTAGAGACACACAGTTTACCGCTTGGAATCTTGTCGTCGTTCATCGCTAAGCATGCAGAGCAGCCCGGTTGTCGGATTTCAAATCCAGCTTCCTGCAATATCTTGTCAATGCCTTCCGCTTCAATTTGTCGCATAACAGGCCATGACCCCGGTACAAGCCATGCAACGACGTTCTCTGCTTTATGACGTCCCTTAGCGATAGAAGCGAAAGCGCGAAAATCCTCAATGCGGCCGTTGGTGCAAGCTCCTAAGAATACGTAGTCAACTGGCTTACCTATCATCGCTTCCCCTGCAGAGAAGTGCATGTAGTTGAGCGCTTTCTCGTCAGATGCCGTTTGGGGAGTAGGAATGTGTTGTGTAATGCCAATACCCATGCCAGGGTTGGTGCCGTAGGTTATCATGGGCTCAATGTCGGCAGCGTTGAAGCTAACTTCTTTGTCAAAAATGGCATCCTCATCACTTTTAAGTTTGCGCCATGCAGCAACGGCTTTGTCCCAATCAGCCCCTTTCGGAGCGTAAGGTTTGTCCTTTAAATAAGCAAAGGTCACGTCGTCGGGCGCAATAAAGCCACCGCGTGCCCCCATTTCGATAGAAAGATTGCAAAGCGTTAGGCGTCCCTCCATAGAGAGAGAACGTATAGCTGAACCTGCGTATTCAACAAAGTAACCCGTAGCTCCGCTTGTGGTGAGTCGACTCATAAGGTAGAGCGCAATGTCTTTGGCGGTAACACCTTTGTTTAGCGTTCCTTCAACGTTGATACGCATAGACTTAGGTTTCGCTTGCAGGATACATTGCGAAGCCATAACCATTTCGACCTCAGACGTGCCGATACCAAAGGCGATAGCTCCGACGGCACCATGTGTTGAGGTGTGAGAGTCGCCACAGACAATGGTCATGCCAGGCAGTGAAAGTCCTTGTTCGGGACCCACTACGTGGATAATACCATTGTTGGGGTGCATCATGCCCCAATAGGTAAGGCCAAAGTCGTGTGCATTTTGTGTGAGTGTGTCAACTTGCTTGCGTGATATGGGGTCGGCAATGGGCTTGTCTTGATCGTGGGTAGGCGTGTTATGATCGGGCATACAG
This sequence comes from Alloprevotella sp., assembly GCA_050874425.1. Lineage (GTDB taxonomy): Bacteria > Bacteroidota > Bacteroidia > Bacteroidales > Bacteroidaceae > Alloprevotella. The sequence continues at coordinate 8,513 of JBNMKQ010000074.1, read as the reverse complement.
AAGATGTGGTCGGGGCGGAAGCATTTCAGTCCACGGCTCTTGAGTCCTGCAAAGGCTTGCGGACTCGTCACTTCGTGTGCGTAAAGGCGATCAATGTATAATTGGTCTGGTCCGTCGCTCACGTGTTGCACCACGTGATTGTTCCATATTTTGTCAAAAAGCGTGTTCATAAACCTTAGTGTTTGAATGAATTGATAGCATCAATGTAAGCTTCAACGCTGGCTGTGACGATGTCGGTATTCGCACCGAACCCATAGTATACAGAGCCGTCGTATTCTACCTGCATGTGTACTTTACCCACATCGTCTGAACCCTTATTAATAGCTTGAATGGTAAACTCTTTCAGCACCATTTTGCGCTTAATAATGTCTTTTACAGCGTTAATAGCTGCGTCAACAGGTCCGTTACCTTCGGCTGCGGCTCTAAATTTTTCACCTGCGATGTCGAGCACGATAGCAGCAACAGGGCGCACACCGTGTCCGCTCGTTACTTGTAGATAGTCTAACTTGATGCTATGAGAAGCAGAACGCTCAGCTCCTGCTAATACGAGGATATCGTCATCAGTGACCTCCTTCTTCTTATCAGCCAGTGCCAAGAAGCGCTGGTAAATATCGTTCAGCTTTTCTTCACTTACCTCAACTCCTAATACTTCAAGGCGGTGCTTCAGCGCTGCATGGCCAGAACGAGCCGTGAGAATGATAGAGTTGTCGTCGATACCTACGTCCTTGGGATTGATAATCTCGTAAGTTTCAACGTTCTTCAATACGCCGTCTTGGTGAATGCCGCTTGAGTGAGCAAAGGCGTTGCGTCCTACGATGGCCTTGTTAGCTTGTACGGGCATGTTCATGAGCGAGCTGACCATACGTGAGGTAGCCGCAATCTTTTGCGTATTGATATTGGTCTGAATGTCTAAGTGATGACATTTCAGTATCATGGCGATTTCTTCTTCAGCAGTGTTGCCTGCGCGCTCACCAATGCCGTTAATGGTTACTTCTACTTGACGCGCACCATTTAAAACGCCTTCAAGCGTGCAGGCTGTAGCCATGCCTAAGTCGTTGTGGCAGTGGGTAGAAAGTATAGCATTGTGAACCCCGTCGACGTGTTCCATTAAGTACTTAATCTTCTCGCCATACTCGTGTGGCAAGCAGTAACCTGTCGTGTCAGGTATGTTGACCACTGTAGCGCCTGCTTTAATAACGGCTTCAACTACGCGAGCAAGGTATTCGTTGTCGGTGCGGCCAGCGTCCTCAGCGTAAAACTCTACGTCTTCAACGTAACGTTTTGCATACTTTACGGCTGCTACGGCACGTTCGATAATCTCTTCGCGTGTAGAGTTGAACTTATATTTAATGTGACTATCACTTGTGCCAATACCCGTGTGAATACGTTTGTGTTTGGCATATTTGAGCGCTTCGGCGGCGCAGTCGATGTCTTTTTCAACGGCGCGTGTGAGTGCACAGATAGTAGGCCATGTTACGGCCTTTGAAATTTCAATTACTGAATTAAAGTCACCAGGACTTGAAATAGGAAATCCTGCTTCGATGACGTCTACTCCTAATTGTTCCAACTGCTTTGCCACTTGAATCTTTTCAACGGTGTTGAGTTGGCATCCGGGCACTTGTTCGCCGTCGCGTAGCGTCGTGTCAAAAATGTAAAGTCTGTCGCTCATAATATTTTGATTGTGTTGTTATATGCGTTATTGAAAAAAATCCTCACTTTCGTCTCTTGGGCGCGAAAGTGAGGATTGGCTTTTCTGATAGGAGTAATAATGTTTGTACGATTGTTGAACGTTATTACACCTTCTATTCGTTATACATTGAAGCATAACTCTCACTCCCGCGTACCATTTGTACGCAAGCTAAGCAATAGGCTAAGTCGGAAGTAAGATGTTAGTGTTTGCTCCATGTTATTTTCGTTTTGTGCGGGCAAAGTTATAAAATAATTGCAAAAAGAAAGTGTTTTGCCTATATTTTTTTAACGAAAGTGATTGTGTGGCGTTTTATCGTAGACGATTTGTTTTGTGAAAATAAAAAAAGCGGCACGTTTCGCAACGTGTCGCTTGATGTTTTCTATAGGTATTAGTCCTTAAGGTAAAAAGATTGTGATTAGGATAACGCTGCAAATGTAGTGCCTTATTTTTACATGGCAAAGCATTTGCTAAATATTTTGTACATTTAATTAAATATTTTGCAATTTTGATAATGCAAAAGGGTAGTTTTGTTACTTAATAGATGTGATAAAATACGAAAAATAGCACTACTATGAATGTTATTTCAGCGCAGTGCTATTGTTCTTTTTAAAAGTCGAATGAAATGCGAGCGTTGAGTTGTCGGCCTGTTAGATAATTTGGCACGGCATATTGGGTGTTTGTAATGTCTGTAACCCAATAATAGGAATTTACATTGTCAATACCGAGGAGGTTGAAGCAATCGACGCCTAACCAAATGTTTTTAAACCATCGGCCAATGCCGTGCTGAATATGGCGGTCGTCATTTTTAAGCAAACGGTAGCTCATGCCAATGTCCACACGCTTATAAGCTGGCGCGCGTAGTGTTTGTTTCGCCTTCTCGCTGCGCGGTGGGCCAAAGGGAAGGCCGTCGGCAAATGCAGCCTTCAATGTAAAGCGCCAACGAGTCGTGTTGGGAAAGTAGTCCGTAAAATAGAGTGATACATTGTACAATTGGTCAGTAGGACGCGGAATCCAAAGTCCGTCAATCTTTTCCTTCGTGCGCATAAGCGAGAAGGTAAGCCAAGAGTCTGTGCCTGGTACGAACTCGCCGTACAACTTGAAGTCGATACCAGTGGCGTAACCACTCGATTCGTTTCTTCCGTAGTACACTACACGCACATTGTCCACCGTATAGGGTATAAGGTGAGAGAGGGCTTTGTAGTAAGCTTCAACAGTAAACTTAAATGGACGGTCAGCCATCTTAAAGGTGTAGTCCGCGCCCAAAACGAAATGGATAGACCGCTGCGACTTGATGTTCTTGTTGAGTTGTACTGTTGCTACGCCAGCAGTGAGGGTTGTGTCTTTGAGCTCTTTATAGAAGGGTGGCTGGTAATACAGGCCTGTCGCAAATCGCATGGTCCAGTGGTCAGAGAAGGAGGGAAGTAGTCCCACCGATACGCGTGGCGATACGATAAGTTCCTTGTTCCAATTCCAATGGCTAAGGCGTACGCCATAGGTAAGATTGAAGAGTCCAACTTTTGAACGAATGCGCCACGTGTCTTGTGCAAAGAGTGCGATACGTGAAGTGCTAATATCAGATTTAGAGCGAAGACTATAGATGAGGCGCAATGCGGTGGGGTCGTAGGGGAGTGAGTAGCCCATAGAGTCGCGCATCTCCCATTCGCGTGCATTTTCGTGAATTGTCTCGCGTGTCCAATTGAAGCCTGCTTGTAGGGTGTGACCCGTAAGTTTGGTTCGGAAACGTAATCCTGTATTCATCACCCTTGCGCGCAGTCGATTACGGGCATGCTCTAAGTAAGTGCCCACGCCCATTTGTTCTTGCGAGGTGGCTTCGTTGAGCCAATATTGTCCTTGAATGTCGTAGGTCTCGTGCTCTTGCGTAGAGTAGGTCGAAAATTGTAGGGCTAAATAAGTATTTGGATTGAAATGTCGCGTTAGTGTAGCTGCACCAAACAATGTGCGAAAGTAGTCTTTTTCTTTACCGTCAAAGTAGACTTTGAAAGTTTTGGCATCGTATATGGTACCAAACTTCGTTTCGCGGTCGTGTGGGGTAAAGTTGTAATGGTTATCAGAAATATTACCTAAGACGTCAAACGACCACCTTTTATTGGGGTGCCACGACAAAACAGCTTGATAGTCTAAGAAGTTTGGTTTGTACTCTCCGTTCGTATCAGTTGATCCCATTAGGTAGCGAGTTGTCTTGTAGCGAAGCGACGACATTAGACTCACTTTTTTATTACCCCAACCTGTATAGATACCACCGCCTAACATAGAGGCTTGTGCTGTAGCTTCGAAGGCTTCTGGCTTCTTGTAGGTGATGTCGAGTACGGATGACATCTTATCGCCATAGCGCGCTTCAAAGCCGCCAGATGAGAAGCCAATACTTTCAACCATGTCAGAATTGATGATAGAAAGTCCTTCTTGCTGTCCTGAGCGTACTAACATAGGGCGGTAGACCTCAATCCCATTTAAGTAAACGCAGTTTTCGTCGAACGAACCACCGCGCACGTTGTATTGTGAGGAAAGTTCATTATGAGTCGAAACGCCAGCTTGCGTAGCAATAATCTCTTCAACGCCATTACCCGTCGTAGAAGGGCTGAGCTTGGTGTCGGGCTTTGTAATGCGTTGTGTAGTTGTCGTTTGTCGGCCTTGTCCTACGACGGTTGCCGTACCCAAATTATTGTCGGGAGAGTAGGGAGGAAGTACAACGTCTAAGCGGATAGAATCGCCTGGTGAGCGAAGCAGTCGCTTGCGCGTCTCATATCCAATCATAGAGTAAACGATACGTACGCTATCAGCAGAGTTGCACCAAAGTGTATATTCTCCTTTTAAATTGGTAACCGTAAGTGCGCTCTGTCCTAAAGCTCGCACGCTGGCTAATTCGATGGGTGCTCCTTCGGTGTCTTTGATCGTTCCAAATATGCGCGTTCTCTTTTGCGCATAAGCGGAACTGATGCCTACTAATAACAATAGGCATAATATAAAGGAGTATGAGATATATTTATTCTTCAACAAAGTCATACGTACTATAACGCTCTGATACGTGTATTATTGTGTCTCGTTAATAAAAAACTTAACGGCGCAACTTTCGATGTGAAAGCTGCGCCGTTATGTGGGCAAAGATGGATTCGAACCACCGAAGGCGTAAGCCAGCAGATTTACAGTCTGCCCCATTTGGCCACTCTGGTATTTGCCCGTTATTATTATTTGCAACCCTTATTTCTGAATTGCGATGCAAAGGTATGCATTATTTTGATACGTACCAAATGTTTCTGTGTTTTTTTTCAAAAAAAGTTCGTTTTTGTGGTAAAACTGCTTTTTGAGGAGGGTGAAAGGTGCTGTTAGAAGGTGTTTTTAGTCGTATGCGCATATATCGAATAATGCGTTCGGCTTGAGGTTTTAAAACGAATAGTCCGTTGAATTTATGGATAGAGTTCATAAATCCAACGGACTATTGAGATGTTGATTTGTGGTTGTAAAAGATGATGCACCCTCTTGTTAGTGCTATTATCACTTATTAGGTCACAATTACTTTTGGAGCTTCCAAGCGTAGTCGACCATCTTAATGGCAGTAAGTGCGAACTCTTCGCCCTTGTTGCCTAGTCGGCCGCCTGCGCGTTCTTCTGCTTGTTCGTGATTGTTGACAGTGAGTAGACCAAAGATAACGGGAATGTCACCTTTTGCATTTAATTCGGTTATGCCTTGGGTCACACCTTGACAGATGTAGTCGAAGTGGGGTGTATCGCCTCGAATGACGCAGCCTATAATAATAATGCCGTTAACATGGCCAAATTTGGCTAATTGTGATGCGGCATAAACTAATTCAAAGCTGCCAGGCACGCGTTTGACGGTGATATTGTTTTCTGCAACACCGTTTTTGCCTAATTCTTTGATAGCTCCTTCGAGCAACTTGTCGGTGATATGGTTATTCCACTCCGTGACGATGATGCCAAAGCGCATTTCGCTTGCGTCAGGTATGGGAATTGTTTGATCTGCAGTATATGAAAAGTTGGAAGATGACATAGTATTAATGGTATTATATGGGAAAGGATAAACGATAAAGGTTAAAGTAAAAAGTTGAGATGATAGGTGTCTGCGCACCTCGCATTGTACTTTGTACTTTAACCTTTATATATAGCGTCCTTTGCTTTTTGTGCAAAAGATTATTTGCTCAATCTCTCAATGTACTTGTCGATAACGGCATCAAGTACAACGCCGTTGTTTTGCTGACGGCTGCAGAGTGGGGCAGAGGGATACTTTGCTTTGATGTCTTGGTAAAGCTTTAAAGCATCGTCTTTCTTGTTTTGGCTTTCAAGGATAAGGCCTGCATCGAAGAGAGCCTGTGCACAAAGTGCGGGAACGTCGGTCGCATCGGCAGCCTTCTTGAATGTTTCAACAGCCTTATCTAATTGCTTGTCAGTAGCGTAGGCATTAGCGAGCGCTGAGAGCGCTTGTGCTGAAATGGTAGCATCGCCTTTTGTATCAAAGTCTTCAAGATACTTGATAGCGTCCTTTGTCTTGCCTAATTGATAGCTACAAAGTCCAGCTTCGTATTTAGCGATGTTGCCAGCATCAGTTGAGCTATATTTGTCGGCTATTTTAGCCAAGCCAAGTGTGCTACCTTCGCCCTTAAGAGCGTGTTCGTAGTCTTGAGCCATGACGTAGCGTTGCATAACGATGCCGAGGCTCTCTTGTGCCTTTTCTTCGCGAGGCTTAGAGTATCCCCAAATGTAAGTAGCTGTACCACCTACAACTACAACGACGGCTACAATAGCAGTGATTACTTGTTTCTTGTACTTGATAAAGAAAGCTTCTGATTTAGCAAGCGTTTCGTTTACGTCAAGTGCTTGTTGAGTGTTCTTTTGATTGCTCATATTGTATTTTGTTCTTTTTTGTTTCAGAAAATTGCAGGGCAAATTTACAACTTTTCATAGAAGTAGTGAAGTAAACGCTTGTTTTTTTTACTTTTCGCTGATATTTACGGCATTGTCGTTGGTTTTAGAACTCGCTTCTTTTTAACTTTGCACTTTATAATTTTGATAGAAAGGTATGATACTAAATCATTTAACTATAACCAATTATCGTAACTTGCAGATGGCGGATTTGGCGCTGTCGCCCAATGTTAATTGCTTCGTGGGAGCCAATGGTATGGGAAAGTCCAATGTGCTTGATGCAATTTATTATCTATCGTTTTGCCGAGGTTTTGCTAGTGCGCAAGACGCTTCAAACTTAAATCATGAGGCTGACTATTTTATTTTAGAAGGTGACTATGAGTTAGAGTCAGGTGCAACGCAACAGGTCTGTTGCTCTTTGAAGCGCGGCGCACCGAAGCGTGTAAAGGTAGACGGTAAATTTGTGAAGCGTATTTCTGATCATGTAGGACGCATACCGATGGTAATGATAGCACCAGCAGATGCGGCATTAATACTTGGAGGAAGTGAAGAGCGTCGGCGCTTTATGGATATGGTCATCATGCAATATTGTGCGCCTTATTTAGATGCTTTAATAAGGTATGATAAGGCATTAAAGCAGCGCAACGCATTGCTGAAGCAAGATGAAGAGCCAGATGAGAATGTGATGACTGTGTTAGAGGAGATGATGTCGGTTAGTGGTCAAGTGATATACGAGGAACGCAAGGAGTTTGTAACAGCGTTTCTGCCGATATTTCTTCATCTTTATCAGCGTCTCTCAGATAATGAGAATGAAGTAGTTGACATTCATTATACAAGTCATGGAGAAAGGGGTGAACTCTTTCCTCAGTTGAAAAGTTGGCGTGCTAAGGAACGAATTGTTGGTTATTCTTTGCATGGCATGCATAAAGATGATTTGGAATTGACCTTAAACGGATTTCCCGTAAAGCGTGAAGCTTCGCAGGGTCAACAAAAGACATTCTTTATAGCCATGAAACTTTCGCAATTTATCTTTTTAAAGAATAAAGGCGAACACCGTACTCCTTTGTTACTGCTAGACGATATTTTCGATAAATTAGATGCTCATCGAGTTGAGCGCATTATCGACTATGTGAGTAGTCAAGAATTTGGACAGATATTTATCACTGATACGCGCAGGGATCATCTGGACAAGATTTTAGCTTCAACACAGCAAGATTATAAGCTGTTTTCGGTCGTAGAGGGAGCGGTTGCTGATATATAAAGGTATATACGTTTGCATGATTGTAAGGATGATTTGCGGATCGGGAATGTTTGCTTACGTATATTTACCTATCGTCGTTTTTGCTTTCATGTTTCAGATGTAGGTTCTAATGTATTGATAATCAAATCATTAAGACGGTGAAATTTAGTCTCTCAATGTTTCATTTTTGGTTCCAACGTTTCATGTCAAAAAACACTGAGGGAGAAAATCAAAAACACTGAGGGAGCGATTTCAAAACACTGAGGGAGCGATTTCAAAACACTGAGGGAGCGATCTTAAAACACTGAGGGAGCGTGCAATCGCTCCCTCAGTGTTTTGATAGATGAAACATGAAACTTAAAGTGAAACATTCAATCATAATGTTTCACTTTTCTATCTGATTGATTTTCAATTAGTTATAAAGGAGAATGAAACATGAAAGATAAAACGAAGTATTGAATACTGTATAGAAATTACGTACAATAAACTGCAATTGGGCCTCACCCCCTAACCCCCTCTCCTTGAGGAGAGAGGGACTAAAGTTACCTTTTCCTCCCCAGTTTCTTGCTTGAGATATTTCCTGAAAATGAGCAAGAAAAGGTGATTTGTCCCCCTCTCCTCAAGGAGAGGGGGCTAGGGGGTGAGGCCCAATTGCAGTTTATACGATTGTACCCGCTTTGTGCTATCATTG